>DATLOY010000041.1:0-10252 GCA_035536015.1 Sphingomicrobium sp. | reverse complement strand
GCGGCTTTCTTGCGGGGCTTAGCTTCGGGGGCGGCGGTGGCCATTTCTGTCTTCCTTGCCTTCAATCTGGTTAGAGCGCTTCGGCGCCCGAGATGATTTCGACGAGTTCGGTGGTGATCGCGGCCTGGCGCGTCCGGTTATACTGGATCGTCAGGCGGTTGATCATGTCGCCGGCGTTGCGGGTCGCATTGTCCATCGCGGTCATCTGCGATCCGTAGAAGCCGGCCTGATTCTCGAGCAAAGCGCGATAGACCTGCACCGCGACGTTGCGCGGGATGAGGTCGTTGAGGATGTCCTCTTCTTCCGGTTCATATTCGACTGCCGCGAGCGAAACCGGACCCTTGATCTCCGCCTCGAGCGGCGGGACCGGGATGATCTGATCGACCGTCGGCTCCTGAACCAGAGTTGAGCGGAAATTCGCATAAGCGAGGTGCACGACGTCGATGCCGTCGGTGGTGTAGCGGTCGATCAGGTCCTTCGCGACCGCCTGGGCGTTCGAATAGCCCGGATTCTTCATCTCGGTCGTATCGTATTGGGCGATGATCGACTTCGGATAGAGGCGCTGCAGCATCGGGCGGCCTTTGCGACCGACGATGTAGAACAGGACCGTTTTGCCCTCGGCGATCAGATCGTCAGCCTTGCGACGGGCGGCACGAACGATGTTCGTGTTGAAGGCTCCCGCGAGGCCGCGATCGCTGGTGATCACGACGATGAGATGTGTATCGTCCCTGCCAGTGCCGACCAGGAGCTTCGGGCTCTGAGGGCCGGGCGTGATCTTGGCGGCCAGCGAAGAGACGACCTCGGTCATACGCGTCGAATAAGGCCGTGCCGCCACCGCATTCTGCTGGGCGCGGCGAAGCTTCGACGCCGCCACCATGTTCAGCGCCTTGGTGATCTTCTGCGTCGACTTGACCGAGCCGATGCGAAGCTTGAGGGCCTTTAGACTTGCCATCGTCTATACGCTCCGAGCCACGGCGAGACGAGCTGCGAAGCCCACGAAGATTGCCCCGAGAGAGGCTTCAAGCGCGCGAATAAGCGGGCTGCGCCGCACGACGTGGCGCGCCTTTCCGAGCAGGATCGAAAGTCCGCCCAGCCACACCAGGCCCATGACGTAATGGATCGCGATGAGAAGCGCCCCATAATAAGGCGCATTGGGACCATGGCCGACAAATTGCGGAAGAGCCGCCAAGTAGAATAGCGCCACCTTGGGGTTGGTCACCGCGGTCAGCAGTCCTTGCCGGTAAGGCCCCCTGAGGTCGAGCTTCACCTGCGCATCAGTTAGTGCAGATGGGCGTACCGCGCCGCGAATGAGACCCATGCCTAGCCACGCGAGGTACAAGGCGCCGATGGTTTTCACGATCGCGAACAAGGCCGGCCAGCTGGTTAGAACGCTCATCATGCCAAGCCCGCACAGCGCGATGAACCACAGCCCGCCGGTGACGATGCCAAGTGTGGCCGCCAAGCCAGCGCGTGCACCGCCTCGAGCGGCGTGACCGAGAACCAGGAGCATGTCGGGTCCCGGAGCAACGGTGACGAGAGCCGCGACAGCAATCCAGGCGAGGATGGTAAATACAGACATTAAGCGAACGTCTTCCCGAAGTCGGTGAGCGCATCCTTCAGCGCCTTGGCCGTGTCATCGTCGAGCGTCTTGGTATCGCGGATCTTCTTGAGGATCTTCGGCTTGTCCGAGCGGAGGAAGCTCAGCATCGCGGCTTCGTAGCGGACGACGTCGGGCGTAGGCACGGTGTCGAGGAAGCCCTGGGTTCCCGCGAAGATCGAAACGACCTGCTCTTCGATCGGCATTGGAGCGAACTGCGGCTGCTTCAGCAGCTCGGTCAGACGAGCGCCTCGAGCGAGCAGTTTCTGCGTCGAGGCGTCGAGGTCCGATCCGAACTGGGCGAAAGCCGCCATCTCGCGATACTGCGCGAGCTCCAGCTTGATCGAGCCGGCGACCTTCTTCATCGCCTTGGTCTGCGCGGCCGATCCGACGCGGCTGACCGAAAGACCGACGTTAATCGCCGGGCGGATGCCCTGGTAGAACAGGTCGGTTTCGAGGAAGATCTGCCCGTCGGTGATCGAAATGACGTTGGTCGGGATGTAGGCCGAAACGTCGCCCGCCTGGGTCTCGATGACGGGAAGCGCTGTGAGCGACCCCGAACCATGGTCCTCATTCATCTTCGCGGCGCGCTCGAGAAGGCGGCTGTGGAGATAGAAAACGTCGCCCGGATAGGCTTCGCGGCCCGGCGGGCGGCGGAGCAGGAGCGACATCTGGCGGTAAGCGACGGCCTGTTTGGAGAGGTCGTCGTAGACGATGACGGCGTGCATGCCGTTGTCGCGGAAATATTCGCCCATCGCGCAGCCCGTGTAAGGCGCGAGGAACTGCAGCGGAGCAGGCTCCGAAGCGGTCGCGGCGACGACGATGGAATATTCCATCGCGCCATTTTCTTCGAGCACGCGGACGATCTGCGCGACCGTCGACCTCTTCTGCCCAATCGCAACATAGATGCAGTAGAGCTTCTGGCTCTCGTCGTCGCCCTTGTTCGCCGCCTTCTGGTTGATGAAGGTGTCGAGCGCGACGGCGGTCTTGCCCGTCTGGCGGTCACCGATGATCAGTTCGCGCTGACCACGACCGATCGGGACGAGCGCGTCGAGGGCCTTGAGGCCGGTCTGAACCGGCTCGTGGACCGAGCGGCGCGGGATGATGCCCGGCGCTTTCACCTCGACGCGGCGGCGCTCGGTGAATTCGATCGGGCCTTTGCCGTCGATAGGGTTGCCGAGAGCGTCGACGACGCGGCCAAGCAGGCCCTTGCCGATCGGAACGTCGACGATGGTGCCGGTCCGCTTGACGGTCGAGCCTTCCGAGATGTCGGAATCGGAGCCGAAGATGACGACGCCGACATTATCTGCCTCGAGGTTGAGGGCCATGCCCTTCGTGCCGTTGCCGAATTCGACCATCTCGCCCGCCTGGACGTTATCGAGGCCGTAGATACGCGCGATGCCGTCGCCGACAGACAGCACGGTGCCGACCTCGGAGACCTCGGCTTCAGCATCGAAATTCGCGATCTGGTCGCGGATGACGCGGGAGATTTCAGCGGCGCGGATATCCATGATTCTTGCTTAGCCTTTCATCGCCTGGGCGAGCCGGTTGAGTTTGGTGCGGATTGAAGCGTCGATCATCTGGCTGGCCAGCTTGACGACGATTCCGCCGAGAATGTTGGGGTCGACCGAAGCGTCGATGGTGACGTCCCGGCCGGCGCGGGCGCGAAGCTGCGCTTTGAGCGCGGCAATCTGATCGTCCTTGAGCGGCCGAGCGGTAATGACCTCAGCGGTCGTCTCGCCGCGGTTATCGGCTGCGAGGCGCTTGAACGTGCGGATGACGGCCCGAAGCTCCCGCTTGCGGCCGTTGCGGGCCAGAACGCCGAGAAAATTGGTGGTCGTCTGATCGAGCTTGAGCTGAGGGGAGAGCGCCGCGAAGGCCTTGCCCGCTTCTTCACGGCTTACCAGCGGACTCGCAACCAGCTCATTGAAATCCTTCGAATCCGCGAGCGCCTGGTTCAGGGCATCAAGGCTGCGCGAAACGGCGTCGATCTGCCGCTCATCGCGCGCAAGGTCGAACAGAGCGGATGCGTATCGCCCCGCTAGGGTGGCCTGAATGCCGCCGGATGTCTCCACGCGCGAAAGCTCCAGAACTGGAAATGTGCCCCATGAAAAAACGGGGCGCAGTTGCGGGTTGCCCCGCACGCCCCCATGGGATGGCGCGGCCCCTAGCAAGCGGTAACGGGGTATGCAACCGGCTATTGGGCCGGAATAGGGGTCGAGGCGCCTTCGATCATTTCCCAATGTCCCGCGCGCCAACGATAGACGTGCAGGTAGGCGCTGTCGCTGACGAGTTTGCTGTGATCACCGCTCCAGAGCTTCAGGCGGCCTTCCGCGAAAACAAGAGCATTGGCACGGCGGGCCCTCAGGATCTTGCTGTCGGCGACGAAATCGCCACCGGCATTGCGCTTGAACACGCCAAGCAGAGTGTCGCGGTCGACGCTCGCTCCACTCGCAGCGATGCCATGGAACGAAGGTGCATAAAGTTGCTTCAACGCCGCCATGTCCCCGGCCTTGATGGCCACGTTCCGGCTGGCCTCGACACGCTGCATTTCGACGATCAATGCGTCCGGCTTCGATGACGCGGCCGCGAGTAGAAGCAAAGATCCAATCATCGGACCTTGAGAAGCGTGTCATGCACGACTGTCACGCCGCATTCGACAAGAGGGCAATAAGTGCCGCCCAAAATCAAAGTTCGCGGGAGAAGAAGCGCGTGAATGGCGTATCCCTGTAATCCGAGAACGGGCCGCACGGGACGAACCCTTCACTCTGATAGAGCGACAGGGCCGCCGCAAAGGGCTGGGTACAGCCTGTCTCGAGACTGATGCGCCTGAAGCCCCGCTTCTTCGCCTGATCGATGATGTAATGAAGGATCGCACGTCCCACGCCCCGGCCGAGCTCGCGATGTGCGGTGCGCATGGACTTCACCTCGCCGTGATCGGGCGCGAGCTCCTGAAGCGCTCCGACGCCCAGCAGGCGGCCGTCTTCGCGCGCCGACCAAAAAGTAATCGCGGCATTCTTCAGGCCCTCGGCCGGAAGGACGTGACAGGCATCGCTCGGCGAGGTCGAGCGCATCGCGGCGAAATGCAGCGCCAGCAGGGCTTGAACGTCAGTGCTGTCGAGGTCGCCTTCGTGGAAGGTCCACGCGTCTTTCTTGTTTGAGCGCAAGCCTCGGGAAGCCATGCCCGCGATAGTGATGCAAAACGCCTTCGAAACGAAGGTGAGGAATCAACATGGCGTATCGAATCCAGGGACTTAGCCCGGAACCGTTCAAGCATTTGTTCGGGCTGCCGGACGAAGAGCTGGCGAAGCAGGGCGTCGTCCGCATGACCGTGACGGATCCGACCTTTCCGTGCCGGGTCAGCCTGACCGATCGGGACTTGGGCGAGAAAGTCTTGCTTCTCAACCACGTGAGCCACGACGTTGCGAACCCGTATCGCGCGGCCCACGCGATCTTTATTACCGAGACGGATCAGGATCCTGCCGAATATGTGGATGACGTCCCGCCCGTGTTCGAAAAGCGTGTCCTGTCGCTCCGCGGATTCGATCGCGACGGCATGATGGCGGAAGCGATCCTCACCCAGCCCGGCGAGGCCGATGCCGGCATCCGCAGACTGTTCGCGAACCCGGAAATCGAGACGATCCACGCCCACAACGCCGTTCGCGGCTGCTTTTCCGCCAAGATCGAGAGGAACTGAAATGGCTACGCTTGCACGCGCCGTAGAGGCGCCTAGATCAGGCGGCGTGACGAACGTCACTCGCCTCGACCCCGACACAGCCTGGGCGGCGTTCATGCGCCGCGACCGGGCCTGGGACGGCCGAGTCATCGGCGCCGTCAAAACGACTGGCATCTACTGCAAGCCGAGCTGCCCGGCGAAGCGGCCCAAGCGCGAACATGTCGAATTCTTCGCTACCGGCGCGGAAGCGCGGGCGGCGGGTTATCGATCATGCCTCAGGTGCAAGCCCGACGAAGTCGGCCGCGACCGGGAGGCGGTGGCCAAGGCCGTCCAGATTATCGAAGGCGCGGAGGAGGCGCCCAAGCTGGAAGAGCTCGCGAGCGCTGTCGGCTATGCGCCGCACCACTTCCAGCGGCTGTTCACGCGGTCGGTAGGGGTTTCGCCGGCGGCTTACGCTCGTGGACTTCGGGCACGTCGCGCGGAGCAGCATCTCGATGAGAACGAGCGCGTGACCGATGCGATCTACGACGCCGGCTATTCGAGCCCGAGCGGATTTTACAGTGATGCGAAGGAGAGACTGGGAATGACCCCATCGGCGTGGCGCGACGGCGGCCGCGGAGAAACGATTCGTTACGTCGTGACGGATAGCCCGCTCGGACAATTGCTGATCGCGGCGACGCCCAAGGGCATCTGCCGGCTGACCTTTGACGAGGATGAAAGCGCATTGGTTCGGCGCTTCCCGAATGCGACGATCGTCCCGGACGACGGCACGATCTCGGCCTGGGTCGAGGGCGCGCTCGCAGCGATCGAGCATCCGGCGGACGCGCCGGAGCTTCCGGTTGATGTTCGGGGAACTGCATTTCAGGAAGCCGTGTGGCGCGAGCTTCGCAAGATCCCGCTGGGCGAAACCCGAAGTTATTCCGACATTGCGGCGGCCGTGGGCCAACCGCAGGCCGTGCGTGCGGTCGGAACTGCCAATGGCTCCAATCCCGTTTCGATCATTGTGCCTTGCCACCGAGTCATTCGCTCGGACGGATCGCTTGGCGGCTATGGCGGCGGCCTTCCCCGCAAGCGCAAGCTGCTCGCGACCGAAGGTGTCCTTTCACCGACGTCAGAACTACCCTTCGGCGAATAATCGCTTGTCGCTCCCTTCGAGTTCGGCTCAACGAGCCGGAATCGGAGGGGCAATGAGCGACATCGTTGAAGCCAAACCACCATTGTGGCGGCGGGTCTGGAACTTTCCCCTCGTGGCGATGATCGTCGGGTTGCTTCTCTGGTCTCTTGCGATTGGGGTTGCCGGAACCATCGCGCTTTTCGTTCCCGCGTCGATCCGCGGCTTCTCGGCGGAGATGAGAACCTATCTGCTCGCAGTCCTGTTTCTGATCCCGATCTATGTGTGGCTCATTGCGAAGCTAGGTGACCCCAAGCGCAACGATCTTCGCGATCCGAAATGGGTGCGGCACCTGCTCCTCGGTCTCATCGGTGGAACAATCATCTTCTCCATTGCCGTCGCGATTGCAGGAGCGCTTGGCATTTACCGCATCGTGGGCGTCGGCAGCTTGAACGGCTTGCTTGGCGCCCTGATTGCGCCGACGATTGGTGCGGCGGTTACCGAAGAGATCCTGTTTCGGGGAATCCTGTTTCGCTGGCTTGAACAGTTCGGGGGGAGCTGGCTTGCGCTGTTGCTCACCTCGGCCTTCTTCGGCGCAGCTCACTTGGCAAACCCGAACGCCAGCCCAATCGCTGCGGTCGGAATCGCGCTCGAGGCGGGCGTCATGCTCGGCGCTGCTTACATGCTGACGCGAAGCCTCTGGCTCCCGATTGGGCTGCACGCGGCGTGGAATTTCACGCAGGGCGAGATTTACGACATTCCCGTTTCGGGCACCGAGGTCCAGGGTCTGGTCGACGCCCGCCTTGTCGGTCCGCCATTGCTGACTGGCAACGGCTTCGGGCTTGAGGCATCGATCATCGCGATCCTCGTCGCAACCGCGTTCGGACTATGGCTGCTATCCCTCGCGGTTCGGCGGGGCCTCGTCGTTCAACCGATGTGGTCACGCAACCGCCAGTCGGCGATCGCAGCCGCCTAGTCGTCGTCGAATAGCTTCCGCGCGTTTTGCAGGGCGGTCGTCGCATTGGCATTGTTCTTCGAATCCACGCTCTGCAGGACCTTCACAACTGCCTCATGCCATTTGCCGGCGTGCGGGCTGTAGGCCAGCGTCACGATCGCCCGATGCGCATCATCCCAACGGCTGTCCTTGATGAGCTGTCCAACGAGCTCGAGCCGAAGCTTCGCGTCTTGCGGCGCTAGCGCGAGCGCATAGGTGAGACCATCGACGGCATTCTTGGTCGGCTGGACGCCCTGGTTCACGAAGCTGCGATAAAAGAGGATGAGCGGCTCGGCATTTTCCGGGTCGATCTTGTTCGCCTGAAGGAAATTGTCGCGGATGCTGGCCCAATCGGCGCCTTTCGGGTTTGCCTTGGCCATGTTCATCAGCGCTTCGCCCTTGGCGAGCATTGCCTGATCGGCCCTGGGATCAAGCCTCAGCGCCTGATCCGCGTGCTGAACGGCCTCGGCATTTTCCTTCGCCGCAACTTCGACCTGCGCCTGCAGCGTCAGCGCCCGGGCGTCGGCCGGATTGTTCGCAAGAATGCCGCGGCCCTCGGCGGCGGCCGATTCGGCGCGCAGGATCTTTCCCCCACGAGCATAGTGAATCTGCACGTCCATCATCGCGTTCATCGTCTGGCTAAGCGGCCTGACTTCGATCGGAGGCAGGTGAAGCTTGTTCGCAGGGATCGTGGCGACGGTGAACTTGTCGGTCTTGAAATAGGCCTGCAGCTCTTTGTCGAGCTGTTTCAAGTCGCCGAACGAATCCTGGGCCGCCTTCATTGCAGGCGTTCCGCCCTGGATCTCGTTGAGGTAGCGGGTCAACTGGCCCCGTCGTTGGAGATCGAACGAGAGCAGGTGGGTCAGCAACCAACCGCGACCGTAGATGGATTCATATTCCATGCCGGTGATGTAGGTGTAATCACCGCTGATCCACTTCTCGAGCGGAAGCCCCCAGATCGTGTAGAGCGCTTCGGCACGATAGGTCGGCGGAGCGCCGATGGTCACGCTGCCATCGTCGTTGAAGATCGGTGAGGCGAAGAATTCGGCGAAACCTTCGGTGAGCCAGGTCGGCAACGGCCGGTCGGCGTCCTGAAGCATCAGATGGTGCGTATATTCGTGGAAGAAGACATTGTCGGCGGTTAGCCGATACTTCTTTCCGGGCTCGCCCTTCCGAGGAACGAAAGCGACCGAGCCGCTGGCGCGCGGATCGTAGAATCCGGCGACGCCAGAGCCGCCGTAGATCTTCTGCACTTCCTTGATATCGCGCAGCACGTAAAGCGTGACCTGGGTTGAGGCGCCGGGGTCCACGTCCGGCACTCCGCGGGCCTCGCGGACTGCGGCGTCGAAGCGCTCCAGCTTGGTTGCAAAGGCGCGCAATTCGTCGGCCGGTTCGTCGGCATAGACGTGAAAATGCTTGCTGACGGCCTCATTCCACGCCGCAGACGCCACGCTTGCCTGCACGAGCGCCGAGCCCGCGACCAACGCCTTCAGCAAATTACGCATTTCCCCTCCCCGGATTTGCGGGTCCCAGCCGCAAGGTGCGGGATATAAACGGCTTTTTCCCGCTGGATCAACCCGCCAAGTCGCGCGAACTCGCCCAGGAATGGTACATTCAAAGGAAACTATAAGGGTCCACGTCGACCGACACCCGCACCTTCGGACTCCACTCGATTGCGGCGAGCCAGTCACGGATGACGTCCTGCACGTCGAGGCTTCGGCGCGCGTGCACCAGAAGGCGTTGGCGGTGGCGTCCACGGAGCATTGCGAGCGGCGCAGGAGCGGGCCCGAATACCGCCATTCCCTCGACCTCGGGTGCGGCATGGCCAATGCGGCGAGCGACGGCCTCGGCCTCGCTCGAATCCTCGGCAGAGACGACGATTGCGGCCAAACGGCCGAAGGGCGGCATGGCGGCTTCGCGGCGCGCGGCCGTCTCGGCGGAATAGAAACCGGGAGCATCGCCTGACACCAGCGCCGCAATGACCGGTGCGTCCGGGTCATGCGTTTGAACGAACACGCGCCCTGGCTTGTCGCCACGGCCGGCGCGTCCCGCGACTTGCTGGATCTGCTGGAAGCTACGCTCGGCCGCGCGGAGATCGCCGCCAGAAAGACCCAGGTCCGCATCGACGACCCCGACCAGCGTCAGGTTCGGAAAGTGATAGCCCTTCGTGACCAGCTGCGTACCGATCACAATGTCGATTTCGCCCGCCTCCATCGCGCCGACAAACTCGGCGGCCCGCTGGGGAGACCAAATTGTGTCGGAGGTGACAATTGCGGCTCGCGCTTCGGGGAACAGCTCCGCAATCTCGTCGGCGATGCGTTCGACGCCGGGCCCGCAAGGAACGAGCGTGTCTTCCTCGCCGCACTCGGGGCAGGCTTTGGGCGGCGGCATGACGTGTCCGCAATGGTGACAGGCAAGCCGATGCATGAGCCGATGCTCGACCATCCAGGCGGTGCAGTTGGGGCATTGGAAGCGGTGACCGCAGTGGCGGCATAATGTGAGCGGCGCGAAACCCCGGCGGTTTAGGAATAGCAACGACTGCTCGCCGCGTTCGAGATTGGCCTCCAACTCGCTTACCAGGGACGGTGCCAGCCAGCGTCCGCGCGGAGGTGGATCCTGGGTCATGTCGATCGCGTGCATTTCCGGCATCGACGCCCCGGCAAAGCGGTGGGGCAGGCTGACCTCGCGATAGCGTCCGACTTCGACCATGTGCCGGCTTTCGATCGCCGGCGTCGCCGAGGAAAGGATCACGGGGATGTCCTCGAACTTCGCACGCATCACGGCCGTGTCGCGTGCGTGATATTGGACTCCCTCCTCCTGTTTGAACGACGGCTCGTGCGCCTCGTCGATGACGATCAGGCCGAGATTCGGGTA
>DATLOY010000040.1:0-9643 GCA_035536015.1 Sphingomicrobium sp. | reverse complement strand
GCGCCAACGATTAGCGCGAGCACGAGGATGAGTACGACAATTCTTGGCATGGGAGGCGCTTTTGCCGAGGCGCAAAGGCGCTGTATAGCCCCAATCAGTGACTGGATTGGCTAAGCGCCTCGACCGCCCAGTGGTGTTGGTCGGGCTGATGGGAGTAGGAAAGTCGACTGTCGGGCGCCGCCTCGCGCGGCGGCTCGACCTGCCGTTCGTCGACAGCGATTCGGAGATTGAAGAAGCCGTCGGGCTTCCCTGGGGCGAACTGTTCGAGCGTTACGGAGAGCAGGATTATCGAGACGGCGAACGTCGCCTCATCGCCAGGCTGATCGACGACCGAGTGCGGGTCATTGCGACGGGCGGCGGCGTTTTCGTCAACCCGGACACGCGCAAGCTCCTCAAGGAACGGGCGATCACCGTCTGGCTCGACGCGCCGGTGCACATCCTGCACGAGCGTACGTCTCGCCGGGACACGCGCCCGCTGCTGAAGAACGGCGACCCGAAGCGGACTCTTGAGCGAATCGCGAAGGTCGAGCGCGACGCCTGCGCGGAGGCGCATATCCACATCAAGAGCGGCGATGGCGCACACCGGGAAGTGGTCGAAGCGATCGTCCAGGCGCTCGACGATTTTCTGGCGAATGGCGGCTAGGCCGGGTCGCGGACCTCTTTCTCGGGTAACGCCCGGTCCTCACTGAATGCGCGCTCCTGGCCCGCGTGAAGATCGCCGGTCGAACTTTGCAGCTCCAGCCGCTCGCAGTCCTGCAACCGATAAGCGCTCTCGACTCGGTCGATCTCCTGCCCGTCGATGCCGCTCGCCTTGAGCGCCGCCCGGCCCATGGTGATCGCGCTTTCGAAAAGCTCGCGCTGGGCGAATGCGAGGTCGAGGCCGTCGAACTCCATCAGGTGCACACGGTCGAAGGCTCTCACCATCACGGAGGCCTGCGGAAAAGCGCGGAGGACGGCACTGACAGCCTCGCGGGTCATCTCGCCCCCTTCATTGTCGTTGCAGAAGGCGATGACCTTGGCCGTTTCGGCGCCGGCAGTGCGGAGCAGATCGAGGCGCAATCCGTCGCCGTAATAAACCTTCGTTCCGAACTCCTCCGCCCGCTCGATCATGCTTGGCTTTTTGTCGATCAGGGTGACGCCGATCCGCTTGGCCTGCATCATTTGCGCGACGGTCTGGCCGAAGCGGCCGTATCCCACGACGATCGCGCTCGTTACCGGCGATTTCTCCGGTCCGTCGAGGCCATCGCCGGTCCTGACTTCGCGTCTTTCGAGAAAATCGATGAAGCGCATCAGGAAGGGTGTCGTCGCCATGGACAGGGTGACGACCGCACCGAACAGGGACGCAGCTTCCGGGAGGATGAGCCTGGCCGTCGTCGCCAGCCCGAACAGGACGAAGCCGAACTCGCCAGCCTGGCTCAGCAGCAGACCCAATCGCATGCTGAGCGCCCAGTTGCAGCGAAACAAACGGGTGAGTCCGGTGATCAAAATCGCTTTGATGGTGATCACCGCGGCTGCGATGCCAATCACGAAGAGCGGTCGATCCGCGATCACGCCGAGGTTGAGCAACATCCCGACCGACAGGAAGAACAGGCCGAGCAGGATCGAGCGGAATGGCTCGACGTCGCTCTCGAGTTCGTGGCGATAGGGCGATTCGGCCAGCATCACGCCTGCGACGAAGGCGCCAAGCGGCACCGACAAATGCAGCGCATGCATCACGGCGGCAGATCCGACGACCGTGAACAGGCCAGCGACGACGAACAGCTCGCGCTCGCCGAGCCGGCCGACGAGCCGGAACAGGGGGTTGAGGACAAGTCGCCCGACAATGACCAGCCCTATGACCGCCACGAGCGTCATCCCGGCGAGCAGCCATCCCGTCGGCGCGCCTGGATCGGGAGCGACTGGTGCAATCGCGGCGATGATCGTGATGAGAGGGACGATCGACAGGTCCTGGAAAAGCAGGATCGAGAAGGCGCGCTCACCCTGGGGCGTGTTCAGCTCATTGTCCGAGCGAAGCATCGGCAGGACCTGGGCCGTCGAGGAGAGCGCGAGCGGAAGACCGATCGCGAAGGCCGCCTTGAGCGAGAAACCGAGCGCGAAATAGATGAAAAGGCTGATCGCGACCCCGCAGAGCGCGACCTGGGCGAAGCCAAGTCCGAAAATGTCGTTTCTCAGCCGCCAGAGCCGACTCGGCTGAAGCTCGAGGCCGACGATGAACAGCAGTAGCGCAATGCCGATTTCGGTGATGCTGAGCAGCTGCTCGGGGTCGCGGATCAGCCCGAGCAATTGCGGGCCGATCAGCGCTCCAGCGACGATATAGCCAAGGGTGGCTCCAAGCTTCAGGCGCCGGAACAGGATCACGAACACCAGCGCGGCGCAGAGCATGACCGCGCCGCTTTCGAGGATCGCGCTGGTGGTTTGCGCGGTCTCGGCGGGCGTGGTCATTCGGCCGCCTCCATCGCGGACAGGAGTGCTCGGAAGGGAAGCAGGATCGCCCCGTGCCGCCCCTTGTGCTTTCGCGCCGGTGCGAGGGCCTTGATGCCAGGCCAGTCGCCATGATGCTCATGATCGTGCGCCAGCCAGCGGCTCAGGATGACGAGCGCGTCGGCGACATCGTCATGCCGGCGGCCGACAGCGTGTTTTTCCAGGATCGCGGCGGATGCCTGGCCGAATGCGCAGGCATGGACCCGCATCGATATGCGCTCGACGCGGCGTTCGTCGTCGAGCTGGACGGCGAGGATTACCCGGCTGCCGCAGGTCGGAGAGCGGACCTCGGCGCGTCCATCCTCGCGGTCGAGTTCATGCGGATCCTGCAGCGATGCCGCCAGCCGCAGGATTTCCGTCGTGTAGAGCGGCTCGGTCATTCCTTTCGCCAACTAGTGCCGCCGGGCCCATCCTCCAACACTATACCTTCGGCCTTGAGCTCGTCCCGGATTCGGTCCGCAGCCGCGAAGTCGCGATTCTTCTTCGCTTCCGCGCGCTCTGCGATACGGGCCTCGATCGCATCGGCGTCGGATTCGCCTCCGCGAAACCACGCATCCACCGAACCCTGAATCAGGCCGAGCAACTCAGCGCTCGTCTTCAGCGTCGCAGCATCTTCGATCGCCATCAGCCGGGTGAGTGCGAGCGGTGTATTGAGGTCATCTGACAGAGCCTCAACCACGCCCTGGTCGACTCGTCCCGCTTCCGCGTCGCCGGCGACCCGATAAAGCTTGTCGAGGTTGGTCTTCGCCTGGGCGATCACCTCCTCGGTCCAGCTTAACGGCTGGCGGTAATGCGCCGACAGCAGCGCCAGCCGCAGCGTCTCTCCACGATGCCCCGCGGCAAGCAGCTCCGCGGGAGTGATGATGTTGCCGAGGCTCTTCGACATCTTCTCGCTGCCCATGTCGACAAACCCGTTGTGCACCCAGAAGCGGGCGAGCGCCCGTCCGCCATGCGCGCAGCGGCTCTGCGCGATCTCATTCTCGTGGTGGGGGAAGATAAGGTCGAGGCCGCCGCCATGGATGTCGATGGTCTCGCCCAGATGCCGCTCGATCATCGCCGAACATTCGACGTGCCAGCCCGGCCGTCCCCTGCCCCACGGCGAATCCCAGCCGATCACATTGTCCTTGCTCGGCTTCCACATGACGAAGTCGGCGGGGTCCCGCTTGTACGGCGCGACTTCGACGCGGGCTCCGGCGATCATTGCTTCGCGGTCGCGCTTGCTGAGAAGGCCATAGTCCGGATCGCTCGGGACGGAGAAAAGCACATGGCCTTGCGCTTCGTACGCGTTGCCCGTCTCGATCAGCCGCTCGATCATCGCGATCATCGGCGCGATTTCCTGGGTCGCATGCGGCGCGATGTCGGGCGGCCGCACCCCGAGCGCGCCCATGTCCTCGAGGTAGAAGCGCTCGTACCGCTCGGTGATCACCGAGGGGTCGACGCCTTCGGCCTCGGCCGACGCGATGATCTTGTCGTCCACGTCGGTGACGTTGCGGGCATAGACGAGGCTGTTCTCGCCGAATTCGTGCCGGATAAGACGCGCCAGCGTGTCGAACACGACTGCGGGGCGCGCATTCCCGATATGCGCTCGGCCGTAGACCGTCGGCCCGCACACATACATGGTGATCCGCTTCGGGTCGGTGGGGACGAACTCGCGCTTCTCCCGCGCCAGAGTGTCGTGAAGGCGGATCATTTGGAGTCCTGAGCAGGCTTATGCCGCCGAGCCTCGACCCAGTCGACGATCGCGCGACCGCTGGCGTTCAGCAACGGATAGGTGCTCGACTTGCGCATCCACTCCGGCCGATCGGCGGTCGGGCCGTAGACCATGTCGGTCGCGAGGTTGGCGAGGAGGAAAAAGAGCGTCGCCCCGAGCAGGCCCTTGAGCGCGCCGAATCCCCCGCCGAGCACCCGATCGAAGGGCCCGAGCACATTATGCCGGCGCGTCCTTCCGCCGATCGAGCGGGCAAGCAGCTTCACCAGCACGAAGCTGGGCACGAACAGGATCGCGAAAGCGAGCACGGCGGCCGCCGCAGGGCTGAAGTGGAAGCTGTTCTCGAGTCCGCTCCACAGCTGCGTGTGGAACAGCTTCAGCATCGCGATGCCGACGATCCACGCGAGCAGCGAGATCACCTCGTGCACGAAGCCCCGAACGAAGCCCACGGCGGCGCCGCCGATCAGCAGCAGGAACACGAAGACGTCGAGCGCGGTCATTATCGCGGCGCTAGCGACCTCGCTTTCCCTTCGCCAGTCCCTAACGCCCGAGGATCTGATCCACGAGCCCGCGAAGGTTGGTGAATTCGGCGACGTGCAATCCTTCGCCGCCCTTAACGCCCTTTGGCACCCAGGCCGTCTCGAAGCCGAGCTTGGCGGATTCTTTCAGCCGCAGCCCGGCATGCGCCATCGGCCGAATCTCGCCCGACAGCGCGATCTCTCCGAGAACGACCGCTTCGGACGGCACGGGTCGCTCCGACAAGGCGGATACCAGCGCCGCCGCAACCGCCAGGTCCGCCGCCGGGTCGCTCAGGCGGTAACCGCCGGCGACGTTCAGATAGACCTCCGCCGTGGCGAAGCTCATGCCGCACCGCGCCTCCAGCACGGCGAGGATCATCGCCAGACGTCCGCTGTCCCAACCCACGGCCGCCCGTCGCGGAGTCGCTCCGGTGGCAAGCCGCACGACAAGCGCCTGGATCTCGACGAGTACCGGCCGCGAGCCCTCGATCGCCGGGAATACGCTGGTCCCGCTGACGGGCTCACCCCGGTGAGTCAGGAACAGGGCCGACGGATTCGGCACCTCGGTCAGCCCCTGCCCCTCCATCGCGAACACGCCGATCTCGTCGGTGCCGCCGAAGCGGTTCTTCATCGCCCGGAGTATGCGGTATTGGTGACTGCGCTCGCCCTCGAAGCTCAGCACCGTATCGACCATATGCTCGAGAACGCGCGGGCCGGCGATCGCCCCGTCCTTGGTGACGTGACCGACGAGGACGACCGCGGTCCCGTGCTCCTTGGCGAAGCGCACCAGCTCCTGCGCCGAAGCGCGGACCTGGCTGACCGTGCCGGGCGCGCCCTCCATCAGGTCGGAATGCATGGTCTGGATGGAATCGACGACCAGAAGAGCCGGCGGTTCGCCGTTGCCGACGGTCGTCAGGATGTCGCGGACCGAAGTCGCTGCGGCGAGGCGGACCGGCGCTCCGCCGAGGCCCAGCCTAACAGCTCGAAGCCGGACCTGCTCGGCCGATTCCTCGCCGGAAACATAGACGACTTGCCGGCCCTCGCTGGCGAGCCGTGCCGCGACCTGGAGAAGAAGAGTCGATTTGCCGATTCCCGGGTCCCCGCCGACGAGCATCGCCGAACCGGCGACGATTCCGCCGCCGATTGCGCGGTCGAATTCGGCAAGCCCGCTCGGCAAGCGGTCAGGAAGCGCCGCGGGCGTTTCCAGCCCGACCAGCGGGATCACTCGACCGCCGCCTTGAAGGTTATGCTTGGCCGCGAAGATGCTCGACACCTCCGCTGCTTCCTGGACGAGCGTATTCCATTCCGCGCAATCGGCGCATTGGCCCTGCCAGCGGTGCGAGACCGACCCGCAGGCTTGGCAGACGTAGCGCGCTTTCACCTTCGCCATGCGTTCAGCTTACGTGAACAAATAGCGAACGTGAAGAGCTAAAACACTGCTTCGGCCTTGCCGCCCATCATCTGCTGACGCACCAGGGGAATCGGCGGTCCGCCAAAGCTCAGGAACTGATCGTGGAAGGCCTTCCATGCCTTCTGTCCGCCGCGGCTCGCCGCCCAGTCATCCCGAAGCTTCCGGATCATGAGCTTGCCCATCGTGTAATTGAGATAGGCCGGGTCGTAGGTGCCACGCGCAGCCTGCTGCTTCGCATTGCCTTCGTCCTGGTAGCACTGGTTGCGGAACAGGTCGAAGCTCTGCTGCTGGGTCATCGAACCGGTGTGCATTCCGATCGCCGACAGGAACCTGCAGTCGCGGAGCAGTGCGTTCGACAGCTGGCCGATCAGCGCCCCATCGTCGCCCGCCCGCAGGCCGGAGACGCGCATCATTTCCTCACCATAATGCGCCCAGCCTTCGGCGAAGGCGTAACCGACGAACACCCGGCCGAAAATGAACTTGGACCGGTTGGCGTGGAGGAAATTGAGGAAGTGGCCGGGCCACACCTCGTGCACCGAAGTGTAGAGCAGGTCGTCCTTGCCGGGAATGAAGGCGTCCTGGACCGCCTTGGTCCAGGTCGGGTCGGGCGGAGCGATATAATAGACCGACGGCAGGCCGTGCTCATACGGCCCGGGAATGTTGATGTAGGCCGCGTTCTGGCGGTTGTAGGCCGGGGCTTCCTCGACGTGGGCTTCCTCGGTCCCGGGGATGCTCACGATATCATGGTCGATAATGAACTGCTTCAGCATGGGCAGTTGGCGGCGCGCCTCCGCGACCGGCCCGCCGACCGGCTTGTCCGAGCTCATCTTCACCATGCACGCTTCAATCGTCTGGCCGGGCGCATAGCGTGAACAGGCTTGCCCGAGCAGCTTCTGGTTTGCGGCGAGGTCGGCACGCCCGATCTGCTCCAGTTGATCGACCGGAGTGGTCACCATCTCGGTGTCCGCCAACATCCGCTGGAATTTTTCCTTGCCGAGCGCGAAGTTTGGCTTGGAGGCGGCGCGCTGGCTTTCGACCCAGGCAACCGTGTCCTTCATCGCCTTGACGGCATTGTCGGTCGCGGTCTTCAACGCCTGCTGATCCTCAGGCGTGCCGACGCCTTTCCAGGCAGCCGTTCCATCACCCGGATAATATTCGGCGAACCCGCCGAACGCATTCTTCGCATAATCGACGAAGCTGGTCGCCATCGGCGTCTGGATGTTCGCCCGCATTTCCTCGGCGGCCCGCGGGACGTTCTGCAAAAATTTGATGTACGACTTCAGCCGCTGCTCCTTCGAGGCGTAGGGCACGGTCACGTAAACCGACGGATCGAGATAGCCGAGGTAGGACGCCGGATTGTGATGCAACTGGTCGGCTCCGGTCGGATCGATCCAGAATAATTGTCCCTTGGCGACCGCGATCAGATAATCGCGCTCAAAGCGCTGCTGCGGCGTGAGCTTGTCGTCGGTGTATCCTTGCGCATCCGAAATCGCCGTCTTCAGCCGCTCGACCTCGGCGTTGATTCCGGCCGGCGAGAGGTCCGCGATCTGGCCGTCGAATTCGTGACGCCCCTGCGAAACGGCGAACCCGGGATTGGCCTTGAAGGTGGCTTCGATGAAATTGTTGACGAAACCCGGCCAGTCCTTGGCTTGAACCTCCTGGGAAGAGCCATTGCCCGGGCCAGTGGAAACCTTGCAGCCACCGAGCACTAAAGCGGCCGCAGCGGCCGAGGCGATCAAGAATGCGCGCATATGTCTCTCCTCCGAGCGCGCGTCGGTAATGAACGCAAAAGGTGGCGACAAGGCCGCTTTCGGCAGACGGCGGTGAATGGGCTTGTTATGCGTCGCGCATGACGAGCTTCTCACTCGCCCCGATCGGGATGTTGTTGCTGGTTGCATGCCTGATCGCGATGCTCACCCGGCGCTTCGGCTGGCCATATAGCGTGGGGCTTGCGGCGGCCGGAGCGGGAATCGCCTATCTTCCTGACGCGCCCCAATTGCCGCTGTCGCGCGACCTCATTTTCAACATCTTTCTTCCGCCGTTGATATTCGAAGCGGCTCTTCAGCTCGACTGGAAGCCTTTCCGGAGGGAGCTGCCCGTTACTTTGGTCCTGGCCGTCGCGGGCGTCGCGATCGCCGCGTCGGTCGTCGCCGCGGGAATGCACTGGCTTGTCGGCTGGAGCTGGCTCGGCGCGGCATTCTTCGCGGTCCTCATCGCCGCTACCGATCCAGTGAGCGTCATTGCCTCCTTCCGCGAGCTCAAGGTTGAGCCGCGCCTCAGCATGCTGGTCGAATCGGAAAGCCTGCTCAACGACGGCGTCGTGGCGGTATTGTTCGCGGTTTTGTTGGCGATCGTGGTGGGGGGATCGTCCTCTACCGCCTCGGTGTTGGGAGACTTCCTCTGGACCATGGGCGGCGGTGTCGTGATCGGCCTTTTGAGCGGCGGAGCCGTGTTGTTGATCGCCGGACGAACCGAGGATCATCTCGTTGAAATCACGCTGACGACGGTCGCGGCATATGGGTCGTTCCTGGCGGCGGAGGACCTCCACGCTTCGGGTGTGCTCGCGTCGCTGACCGCAGGCCTGGTCATCGGCAACGTGGGCAGGTTGGGGGCCATTTCTCACAAGGGTCATGGGCACTTGCGGGATGCCTGGGATTATTTCGCATTCCTCGCAAATTCCTTCGTTTTCATTCTGATCGGCATGAACGTCGCCAGAATGCCTGTGGGATTGCCATGGCTCACGACGGGCGCAATCGCCGTCGTCCTCGTCCTCGTTGGACGAGCTGCCGGGGTCTATTCTCTGTCCACGGCCTTCAGGCGATCAAGGCTGGCGGTCCCAACCCGCTACCAGCACGTCCTGTTCTGGGGAGGGCTGCGCGGAGCCCTCGCGCTGGCCCTGGCCCTCGCGCTGCCGAAAATTCCTGAACGCGGCGCGATCATCCTCATGACCTTCCTGGTGGTCGCATTCTCGCTGTTCGTTCAGGGACTGACGATGCCCACGCTGGTCAGGCGGCTGAAGATCGTGTGTGGCAAGGACAGCGAAGAGGAACGTTGCCGGGAAGCCGACGCCTAGCTAGGCGCCGCCAGTGAGCTTTTTACCAGAGCCCCTCAAGATCCCGGCATTCCGTCATTTCTGGTTGGCGAGGCTCGCCTCGACGATCGGGCAGATGGCGATGGTCATCGTGATCGGCTGGCAAGTCTACGGCATCGCGCGCGAGACAATGGGCCTCAAGGAAGCCGCGCTTCGGCTCGGAATCATCGGCATCGTCCAGTTCGTGCCCCTGTTCGTCCTCACCCTCGTCACTGGATGGACCGCAGACCGCGTCGATCGGCGCTGGATCGCGCGCGCCTCGATCGGACTCGAGCTCGGTTGCGCGACGGCGCTTGCGATCTTCGCGTGGACCGGGAAGACGACGCTATTCGCCTTGGACGGGGTTGCGGCGTTGCTCGGGGTTGCTAGAGCCTTCGCCGGACCCGCGCTCCAGGCCCTCGCACCGAACCTCGTGCCCCGGAAAATCCTTCCGC
>DATLOY010000039.1:0-10477 GCA_035536015.1 Sphingomicrobium sp. | reverse complement strand
AAATATTCGACCGTCCGAGCCAGGGCGAAACTGTTGGGCGGAATGATGCAGACGTCGGTCCGGCGGTCGACGAAGCTGTTGCTGGCGAAATCCTTGGGATCGACGGTCGCTGAATCGACATTGGTGAAAATCTTGAACTCGTCCGCGACGCGCGCGTCATAGCCGTAGGAAGAGAGACCGTAGCTGATGCAGCCCTCGCGCCGCTGCGCTTCGACAAACGGCTCGATCATGCCGTTTTCCTGCGCCTGTTCGCGAATCCAGCGGTCGGAAAGAATGCTCATGACTGTGAATGAGGCGGCTGCGCTGGCCAAGTCAAGCGCGCAACATTCCAGTCTACTCGGCCCGTGATTCCATCCAATCGGCGGAAGTTCGATGCCTGCCATAACGTCCAAGGTCTGGATCCAAACCGGGGCTCGAACGCGATGCTCCGAAGCCAGAGCGGCCGATCAAAATTGCTGCTGACTGCGTAAGCCTCGTCGAACTCCTGGGTGAGATAGAGCAACGCGGGCTTACCTGTCCGAGCCTCGACGACTGCGAGGAAGGTTCGCAACTCGCGGTGAAGATCGGTGGGGGTCATTCGCTTGGCCGAGCGACAGTTACCGAGGAACTCCAGATCGACGGCCGGCGGCAAGGCACTGGGACTTGTTTGAGCGGCCGCGAGGAAGTTTGCGGCCTGTTCTGCCCCGGGGCGACAGAGCGTGAAGAAATGATAAGCACCAGCTCGAACGCCCGCCTTCGTGGCGGCCGCGAAATTCTCGGCAAAATGCTTATCCTTGAAATCGCCGCCCTCGGTCGCCTTTATGTAGGCAAAATCGACACCTTGCCCCCGCAACCTCGGCCAGTCGATCGCGCCCTGGTGTCCGGAAACGTCGATCCCCTGCGTTGGATAGGATGAGCGCGACGGTGTCCACCGTGGAGCCAAAAACAGCGCGCCGGCACCCAATGCCAGGAAGGCGATCATCGATACAAGCAGTGCGCTAAATCGGCTCATCCGTCGCGCCTAACGAGCCAGTCCAAGGCCTTCAATTTGGCACCGATTATTTCTGTGGATTGGACAGATTCGAGATTCCGCAATTCGCATGAACCGCAAGCCGATTCGTCCACAGCCAATCCACGGTTGTGCTTCTTTCGTTCTCGTTAGATAATCCGGCCTAACAGATGGCGCGTGGGGACGTGCCTGGCGTAGAGGATTCGCCATGGCCCAAGTCGTTCAACTCGCCGAGTCCGCGTCGCAATCAGCAACCCCTGCTCTCCCGCAGAATATCGAGGCCGAAGCCGCGCTTTTGGGCGCATTGATGATCGACAATCGGCTCGTCGAAGACGTCCAGCTGAAGCTCAAACCCCATCATTTCTTCGAGCCGCTACACGGGCGGATCTACGAATCGATCCTCCGCATGACCGACGGAAACCGGATCGCCAATCCGGTGACCCTGCGGCCTCTGTTCGAGGCGGACGAAGCCATGAAGGAGGTCGGGGGTCCGGCCTACCTCGCGCAGCTAACCGGATCGGGCGCAGCGGTCATCGGTGCCCGAGATTTCGCGGCACAAATTTACGATCTGGCGTTGCTCCGCGCCCTCATCGGCGTCGGCCGCGACCTGGTTGAAGGCGCGCTGGATACGAGCGAGGAGGTCGCCCCGCTCGCCCAGATCGAACGCGCGGAAACCGAGCTTTACAAGGTCGCGGAGGAAGGCGGCGCCGAAGGCAAGGCCAAGTCGTTCGGAGAGGCGACGAAGGAAGCGCTCGAAATGGCCGAGCGCGCGCTCAACAGCGGCGGTCATCTGTCGGGTTTCACAACCGGCCTAGAAAGCCTCAACAGCAAGATCGGCGGCCTGCACAAATCCGACCTGATCATCGTCGCGGGCCGTCCGGGCATGGGCAAGTCCGCGCTGGGGACCAACATCGCTTTCGCGGCGGCGCAACGGTTCATCCGGGATGCCGAGGATTCGATCGAGCCGGAGAAGTCGGCGGGGGCGCCCGTGGCCCTGTTCAGCCTGGAAATGTCGGCGGACCAGTTGGCCACCCGAATCCTTGCGGAGCAGTCGGGCATTTCATCCGAGAATTTGCGCATGGGGCGGATCACCCAGCAGGAATTCCGCCAGCTCGCTCGCGCCGCAGCGGAGCTCCAGAGCCTCCCGCTTTACATCGACGACACCCCCGGCCTGACCATCGCCGCACTGCGCACGCGTGCCCGCCGTTTGAAGCGGCAGAAAGGGATTGGAGTCGTCGTGGTCGACTATCTCCAGCTTCTCCAGGGGACAGGCAAGAACAGCAACGACAATCGCGTGCAGGAGATTTCCGAGATCAGCAGGGGGCTGAAGCAGCTGGCCAAGGAACTCAATGTCCCGGTGATCGGCCTGTCGCAGCTTTCACGCGCGGTGGAACAGCGCGAGGACAAGAGGCCGCAGCTATCGGACTTGAGGGAATCGGGCTCGATCGAGCAGGACGCCGACATCGTGCTCTTCATCTATCGCGAGGACTATTATCTCGCTTCCAAGCAGCCGGGGGACGACCATCCCGATTTCGCTGCATGGCAGGAGGAGATGACACGAGCCTACGGCCGCGCCGAGGTGATCGTCGCCAAGCAGCGCCATGGCGCCACCGGCAAGGTGCACCTCAAGTTCGACAGCCGGATCACCAAGTTCAGCGACGCTGCAGACGAAGGTTATCTGCCCGCGATGAACAGCTGAGCAGGCGAGTTTGGGGAGGGGGACGAGGGCGCCAGCTTGGTCTGGCGCCCTCTGCGTTTCAGCTTATTGCCCGCGCTCACCCGGGGCAGCGGCGCCACGGCCAAGCCAGCGGCCCATCCAGCCGAACACCTCGTCATACCATTGGATCGAGTTCTTCGGCTTCAGCACCCAGTGATTTTCGTCCGGGTAGATCAGCAGCCGCGACGGAATGTTGCGGCGCTGGAGCGCGGTGAAGGCGGCGATGCCTTGCGTATAAGGAATGCGGAAGTCCTTCTCGCTGGTGATCACGAGCTGCGGGGTCTTCCAATATTGAACGAAGTTGACGGGGTTCCATTTCTCGAACTCCCCGGGGGCTTCGTAATAGGGATGACCGCCGTGCTCCCACTCGTCGAACCATAGTTCCTCGGTCTCGTAAGCCATGGCGCGAGCATCGAAGACGCCGTCATGCTGGACGATGCAGCGGAACCGGTCGGGCCACTTCCCCTCGATCCAGTTCATCATATAGCCGCCGTAGGAGCCGCCCAGCGCGCAGGCGCGATCAGCGTCCAGCTGCGGATCGTTGGCGGTCGCGAACGCGAGGCCCTTCTGCAGGTCCTCGAGCGGCCAGCCGCCCCAGTTGCGGTGAATCGCGTCGGTGAAGCCTTGGCCATAACCCTGGCTTCCGTGGAAATCGACGGTGACCGCCGCATAGCCAGGCGAGGTGAAGACGCGCGGATTCCAGCGATAGGACCAGCTGTTGCTGAACGTGCCTTGCGGCCCCCCGTGAACCAGGAAGGCGATGGGCAGCTTGCCGGTCGCTCCGGCAGGCTTCAGCGTCCAGCCCCAGACCGTGTCGCCATTGGCTCCCTTGAAGCTGAATTTCGTGAAGATCTGCGGATCGAGCTGTGCAAGCAGGCTGCCGTTTACGTTGGTTAGCTGAGTCGCCCGGCCGCCGGGATCCAGCAGATAGAGGTCGTCTGGCGCCATGATGCTGTTCATGGTCGCGACGATCGCCCCGCTCGGAAGCACCCGGACATTGTCGAAATGGCCGTCGCGCGTGAGGCGAGTGACCTTGCCTGAAGCGGCATCGATACGGAACACGGGCTGCTCGAGCGTATCCTCGGCGGTGACGAGCAGGCTCCTTCCATCGGGTGCCCATGCGATGGAACCCACGGAGCGATCCCAGTTCTGGGTCAGGGCACGCGTCTGCCCGCTCGCGAGATCGCGGAGCATGAGCACCTGGCGATCGGCCTCATAGCCGGGCCGAGCCATCGCGAAATAGGCGAGTGTGCGGCCATCAGGCGAAGCCGTCGGCAGATTATCCGTTGCGTCATTGGCATCGGTGAGGTTGACGGGCCCGGCGCTTCCATCGCTCGGCGTCGCGAAAATATCGAGGTTGGTCGAAAGCTCCTCGGTGCGGCCCGCCTCGCGAAGCGCGAAATAGAGGGTGCGGCCGTCGGGCGAGAAGTTGAGCTCTTCCCCGCCGCCGAACGGCTTCGACGGGGTATCGCCGACAAGGTTGCCCGTCAGCGGTATGCCGTTGCCGACGAGCTTTCCGCCAGCCACGCCAAACCCGAAAAGGCGTGAGCGGACGCCCGGCTCGGCCCACGTGTCCCAGTGGCGAATGAACAGCTGATCGTAGGTGCGTCCCGATCCTGTTTCGGGCTTCGGCGGCAGTCCGGCGCAATTGAGATCCGCGCAGCGAAGGTCGCGGTCGGCCCAGACGGCGACTCGATCCCCGGACGGCGCGAGCTTGAACCCACCGACATCGCCGGTGAAACCGCTGACCTGAACGGGCGCACCCCCCACGGTCATGCGGAACAGCTGATCATGGTCGCCCACGGCCATCAGGAACCAAAGGGAACCATCGCGAGCAAACACTGCGTCATGGCCCTTTTCGGCGCCTCGGACCGGCTGCGGCGCCGCTCCGCGCGCTTTGAGGTCGAGCAGGTAGAGCGTGTTGTTGCGCTTGTTCTTCGCAAGGTCGGTGTCGGAGATGGTGAACACTGCCCATCGTCCGTCCGGCGACACTTCCGGCGCGCTGAGGCGGTGCATCATGTGCATGTCCGTGGCCGTCATTGGGCGGGCGGTGGATGGGGTGGCGGTGAGCGCGGCTGCGGCCGCGGCGAGGAGCAGCGAGGTTCGAGTCATACCGGAGGCGTAGCGAGCAGCCGTAGCCGCATCAACAAGTTACAGCGGCCGACCCGTAATTCGCGTGATCTCGCGCTTGACGTGCTCATCGACCATTTGCGGCAGATGCTCGTCGAGCCATTGCTTGAGGATCGGCTTCAGCATCTCGCGCACCATCTCCTCGAGCGGGTTCGTGAGCGGTTGCGCGGGCACGGTCGCGGCGATGGTCGAAAGCTGCTTGAGCGCCTGCCGGCTGTGACCCGCGACATTTTCGTCGATCAGCGGTGGACCGAGGTCGGCTGGCGGGGCGAGGGGCTGGTCGAGTTCCAGCACTTCGTCTTCGTCGCTCGCGCTTTCTTCCGGAAGCGGATCATCCTCGATGATCCCGGCGCCCGGCGGCGACGTGCGCAATTCCTTCTCCTCGGCGATCACTTTCTTGATCGACGCGAGGATGTCTTCCATCGAGGGTTCACGACCGGACGGCGGCATGCGCGGCGATATCGCTTATTGCGGAGGCTGAGTCACCCCTGGCGGGGGCGCAGGTTCGGCGACCCGAGCATTGACGAGCGGCGGACCCACGACCGGATTGGGTGGAAGCTCTTGCGGGGAAACGGTACGCGTCGCCACAGGATCGTGCCGCGGGTCCATCGCCCAGTCGTTCCAATTGTCCGCAACCCGACGATAGTTGCCGAGCGGATCGTAGAGCGGGCCGCCATCGAGACCAAGGTCCTGTGCCTCGGCCTGGCCCATGGCGTTCAGAAGCTGGAAGCCGTCGACGTACGCGTCGCGCTTCGCTCGAACGAGCGCGACCTGCGACTGAAGCAATTCCTGTTCCGCGTTCAGCACGTCGAGCACCGTCCGGGTTCCGACGCTTTGCTCCGCCCGGTTGCCTTCCAACGAAAGCTCATTGGCCTGAACTGCGACGCTGCTGGCCTGGATCGTCTTCTGCGCAGCATCGTAATCAGCAAAAGCCGAGCGTGTCGCCTGGACAACCGATCGCTCGGTCCCGACAACCTGCTCAAGCGCCTGACCCTCGAGAGCCTGGGCCTGCCGCGTACGAGCCGCGGGAAGCCCGCCCTGGAAGATGGGAATCCGAGCGCTGACGCCGATCGTTGTCTGGGACCCGGTGTTCGGGCCGGGCACTCCGCCCAGCTCGTTGATGTAAGTCCCGCTACCGACAGCCGAAACCGTCGGCAGCTTGCTCGCTTCGGCAACCCGAACGTCATAGCCCGCGGCGCGCGCTGAATTGGTCGTGGCAATCAGGTCGGGGTTGTTCGCCAGGGCGATCCGCACTGCCTCATCCGAAGTCGCCGGAAGCGGCGGCAGTGGCGGAGGAGGCGCAAGCTGACCCGGCGCATGCCCGATCACCTGGCGATATGTAGCCTCGCTGCCCGCAAGGTCGCCCTGCGCCTGAGCGAGCTGGGCGCGTCCAAGCTGCAGGCGGGCTTCGGACTGCGCAACGTCGGTGCGGGTGAGGTCACCGATCTGGAAGCGATCGCGGGTCGCCTCGAGGTTGGTCTCGAGCACCTTCACGTTGTTCGCGTTCAATTCGACGATCGATCGGTCCCGGATCACGTCCATGTAAGAGGAGACTGCCAGGGTAAAGACGTCGCCTTCGACCGCGCGGAGGGTTGCCCGGCCCGCCTGCACGCGAGTCTGCGCCGCACGAACCGAATTCTTGACGCTTCCGCCGCTGAAGAGCGGATAGCTGATGTCGACTCCGCCGCTGACGCTCGGTCCCTTGCTTCCGGGCACGTCGAGGATGCCTCGGCGGGTCAAATCACGATTGACGCCAAGAGTCGCGCTGACCTGCGGCCGGCCGGCCGCCTTGGCGATTGCGACCGTCGCGTCGGTTGCTTCCAGGCTCTGCCGCTGGCCGGTCAGAGTCGGGTTCGTCTGATAGGCCGAGACAAGCGCATCGCGCAGAGTGTCAGCGGCAGCGGTGCCGCTCAGCAGCGCCGCGATCAACGATCCGGTGAGTAACTTGCGAACCACCCGAGCCCTCTTAGAAAGTGAATGCCCGAGGGCGGTTGAAGCCGGGAAGCACGGGCATGCCCGCGTCCGCGACCGACAGATATCCGAATGCGTCGCCGACCTTGCGGCCAACAACCAGGCGAGTGACGCCGCGATCGATCAATGCCGTCCCGAGTCGTCCGCCATCGGCAAGCTGCCTGACGATCGTTTCCGGGATTTGCTCGACCGCGCCGTCGATCAGGATCTGGTCGTATGGCGCGCCTTTCTTCCAGCCTTCCTCGAGAGGGCCTTCGACCACATTCAGGCCGAGCTCGCGGGCGTTGCCTGCGAGGGGCGCCGAACTGTCGAGAGCGATAACGTCCAGGCCCATGCGGCGCAGCACCTCGGCCGAATATCCGCTTGCGGCCCCGACCACGAGCGCACGCTGTCCCGATCGCGGCATCATCTGCATAAGCAGCTTGCCGAGGGCGGAAGGCGGCGTGAGGAAACGTCCATCGCCGAGCGCGATCGCGCGATCGGCATAAGCGAGCGGGCGCAAGCTCTCGGGAACGAAATTTTCCCGCTCAACGGCGGCAAAGGCGCCGACGATAGCGGGGTCGACCACGCCGGTCGGCCGGAGCTGGCTTTCGATCATCACGCGGCGGGCCGCGGCATAATCGGGGATCGGGGCTTGTACGGTCATGACTGTTATATGCCGCTAATACACTTCAGGTTCAAGGTGGCTCATATCGACAGCGTCCAGCCGAGCCAACCGTCGTTCATCGAAAGACGAATGAGACCTGCCCCGCGAGACGGAAAGGATGTGGGGACGGCTCCGATGCGTTTCTAGTGGACGCTCGCCTCGGTCATTTGCCCGAACCTTTTCGCCAGTGCATTGGCGCTCGAAACGGATCGGCAGGCAACGAAGATCGTATCGTCACCACAAATGGTGCCCACGACTTCGGGCATTCCCTGCTGGTCGAGAGCCACGCCGATCAGGTGAGCCGAACCCGGCGGGGTCTTCATGACGACCATGTTCACCGCCGTATCGATCGAGCGAACCCATTCGCCGACCATCCTGTCGATGCCGCGAGCGGCCGGGGACCGGACCTGGTCGGGCAGGGAATAAGCGAGGTGGCCGGCGCGGCGGACCTTAACGGCTCCGATCTGCTCGAGGTCGCGGGAGACCGTAGCCTGGGTCACAGAATATCCCATGGCCGCCAAACGCTCGGCCAGTTCTTCCTGGCTGGATAGCTCGTTGCCGCGAAGCAGCTCGGCGATCACTTGCTGACGCCTCGTTTTTGAATAAGCCATGTGCATAAATATACGCACCGCTTGCATATAAATGCAACATCGAAGATAGGCGCGCCCCCATGATTCGGACGGCGATCCTTGGAGCCTCGGGCTATGTTGGCGGTGAGCTGCTGCGGTTGATAGCGGCGCATCCCGCGCTCGCGCCCGTGAAGCTGTACGGCGACAGCAAGGCCGGGCAGCCGGTCTCCGCCGTCCATCCGCATCTCGCGGCTGCTTACCCTGATTCGGCCATCGACAGGTTCGAGGGAGACCTCTCGAACATCGATCTGGTTTTCGCGGCCTTGCCGCATGGCCATAGTCAGAAGATCGCGGGCGAGATCGTCGGAACGGGTGTTCCCTTCGTCGATCTAGGCGCGGATTTCCGCCTGTCGGACGCAGCGACCTACGCGAAATGGTACGGCCACGAACATGAAGCGCCGGAGCTTCTTGGCAGCTTCGTCTACGGCATCCCAGAGCTCAACCGGGGCGCGATCCGCGGCGCGAAAGCCGTCGCCGCCGCCGGCTGTTACGCGACTGCCGCGATTCTCGCGCTGAAGCCGCTGAAGGGCCTGATCAAAGCCAATTCCATCATCGTGAACGCAGCTTCCGGCGTCAGCGGGGCAGGGCGCGAAGCGAAGGAAGCGACCGCCTTCAACACGGTCGACGGAAGCCTCACTGCCTATGGGCTGCTCAATCATCGCCACACAGCGGAAATGCAGATGGCGCTAGGCGGGACATTGCTGTTCACGCCGCACCTCGCGCCGATGAATCGGGGAATCCTGGCGACCTGCTACGCGGAGGCGGAAGGTCCGTGCGAACCACTTGGTCGGCTCACCGATGCTTACGCGGACGAGCCCTTCGTCACTGTGACAAATGATCCGCCCGCGACGAAGTGGGTCACCGGATCGAACGGTGCCCTGGTCACCGCCCGGTACGACAAACGGACCAACCGGATCCTTGCGCTCTGTGCGATCGACAATCTCGGCAAGGGTGCGGCCGGCCAGATGTTCCAATGTGCCAACCTGATGCTCGGCCTCGAGGAGACGGCCGGGCTTTCCACCATCGGAGTTTATCCATGAGCGTAACTGCGCCCGAAGGGTTCGTTGCGGCCGGATGCCATGCGGGCATCAAGCGGCGGCGGTTCGATATGGCGATGATCGCGACCGAGGACCGCGAACCGGCGACCTGCGCGGCGGTGTTCACCCAGAACAAGTTCGCCGCGCCGCCGGTCGAGCTCGGCCGCGCCACGCTTGGCGCGAATGGCGGCCGCATCGCTGCGGTGGTCGTCAATTCGGGCAACGCCAACGCCGGAACGGGCGAGCAGGGACTCAAAGACGCGAAGGCGATGGCCGCATCGGCGGCGCTCGCCCTCAACGTTGGAGTCGGCGAGGTGCTGGTCTGCTCGACCGGGATCATCGGCACGCCGCTGCCCATGCAGCCGATCCTCGATGCGACGCCGAAGCTCGCCAAGAAGCTGTCGATGGACGGCGGTGACGATGCGGCTCGCGGCATTCTCACCACCGATCACAAACCCAAGCAGGTCGTGATCCAGGGGTCGACCTTCACGCTCGGCGGAATGGCCAAGGGGTGCGGGATGATCGCGCCGAACATGGCGACCATGCTCGCTTTCCTGACGACGGACGCGGAGGTCCCGCGCGACCTCATGCAGAAGGTCCTGCGCCAGGCATCCAACGCGACATTCAACACGCTCAACGTCGACGGGGCGACCTCGACGAACGATACTGCGATGCTTCTGGCTTCGGGCAGGCGCGGTCCCGCGGAACCGGACGAGTTCGCCAACGCCGTCCTCGCCGCCTGCGACGACCTCACGATGCAAATGGCGCGCGATGCCGAGGGCATGACTCGCATCGCGCGGCTGTCCGTCGCGGGCGCCGCCGACGAAATTGAGGCGAAGGTCGCGGCCAAGGCCATCGCGGAGAACAATCTGGTCAAGTGCAGCTGGTACGGGGGCGATCCTTACTGGGGTCGACTCCTCGCCGCGGCCGGCTCATGCGGTGTCGAGCTCGACGTTGCGCGCTCGAAAGTCAGCTACGGCGGGATCGCGGTCGCCGAAGGCGGCGTTGGAATCCCGCACGATGGCCAAGCCCTCGCCGAGCACATGATGGGCGAAGAGATCCACATCGAAGTGCATCTCGGGGCCGGCAGTGCCATCGCGCGGATGATCGGGATCGACCTTGGCCCAGGCTACATCAAAGAAAATAGCAAGACGTCATGAGCCCTGCCGAAACCGCCCATGTCCTCGTCGAGGCACTGCCGTACATTCGGCAGTTCGGGGGGAAATCGATCGTCGTGAAGCTCGGCGGAGCAGCTATCGACCGCGAGTCCGACCTTGCGCTCGCTCAGGACGTGCTTCTGCTGCGGAGCGTTGGAGTGCGCTGCGTGCTGGTGCACGGCGGCGGCCCGCAGGTGGACAC
>DATLOY010000038.1:0-6568 GCA_035536015.1 Sphingomicrobium sp. | reverse complement strand
GAGCGAATCGACGGGCGTGAGTTCGACGTCGCGATCCAGCGCCGCTGGCTGGATCCGACCAGGCCGCTCGCCTCTGCTGTGATGAGCCAGGCGGACGGCGTCCTCGTAACTTCGGCAACTTTGCGTGGGGGCGAAAGCTGGAACGCCGCCGAAGCGCGCACCGGCGCGTTGCACCTGCCGACCCCGGCTGAGAAATTCGAAGCCGAAAGTCCGTTCGATTATGCCGCCTGCTCCGAAGTGCTGATCGTCACCGACGTGAAGCGGGGTGATGTGGCCTCACTCGCGGGCGCCTATGCCCGCCTGATCGAAGCGGCCAATGGCGGGACTCTCGGCCTGTTCACGGCCATCCAGCGACTGAAAGGCGTCCACGCTCGAATCGCTGATCGCCTCGCGAGAGCCGGCTTGTCCCTCCTCGCGCAGCATGTCGATCCTATCGACGCCGGAACCCTGGTCGACATCTTTCGCGACGATCGCCGGGCGTCATTGCTGGGTACCGATGCGCTTCGCGACGGCGTGGATGTTCCTGGCGAGTCGCTTCGCTTGGTGGTGATGGAACGCGTGCCCTGGCCGCGCCCAACCGTCCTTCATGCGGCGCGCCGGATGGCGGGAGGAGGAAGCGCATATGACGACCGAGTCGTGCGCGCGCGGCTCGCGCAGGCTTTCGGCCGACTCATCCGCCGCGACGGCGACCAGGGAATGTTCGTGATGTTGTCCGCGGCATTTCCTTCGCGGCTTCTGTCGGCATTTCCGCCAGGCGTGCCGATTCGCAGGGTTTCGCTCGATCAGGCGATCGCGCGCGTCCAGGAACGACTTGGCGCGGGAGGAGGGGTGCGAGACCTACTCTTCGAGAGCGGCGGCGAGCCGGTTACGCAAAGCGAGTAACCGGGACGTGTCGACGCCACTTGCTTCGCCGGCCGGAGCAGCGGAGGGCGCCATTTCGCGAGCGACCGCGGAGACCTCGACGGCCTGAGCGCCTTTGTCGCGCAGCAATTTCTGCACGCCGCGGACGGTATAGCCTTCTTCGGTCAGCAGGCGATGGATTCGCCGTGCCAGTTGGACATCGTCAGGTCGATAGTAACGCCGGTTGCCGGCACGCTGCATCGGCCTGAGCTGCGGGAACTTGGTTTCCCAGTAGCGCAGGATGTGCTGGGCGACGCCCAGCTCCTGCGACAATTCGCCAATGGTCTTTAAAGCGCCCGGTGCCTTTTCGGCCGAGGCCACCCGAAATCCCTACTTGGAGACCTGATCGCGCATGATCTGGCTGGCGCGGAAAGTCATAACCCGGCGCGGAGCGATCGGCACTTCGACGCCGGTCTTCGGGTTACGGCCGATACGCTGGCCCTTGTCGCGAAGGATGAAGGTGCCGAAGCCGGAAACTTTCACGTTCTGGCCCTGCGCAAGCGCGTGGCACATGTGATGAAGGACGCGTTCGACGATGTTGGCGGACTCCGCCCGCGAAAGGCCGAGATTCCGATGGACAACATCCGCCAGGTCCGCGCGCGTAAGGGTTCCGTTCATGCTCGATTCGTTGTTCAGCCGCGCGATCCCGAGATCCGCCATATCAGTCTCCAGCCTTTGACGGCGTCCCCCCGCCGTTTCAATACATTTCCGTAACGGAAACCCACCGTGTCGGCAATTCGACATTCGCCGGATTGCCGATATTTTTCAATACCTGAGCGCTGCCGCGCCCCATGTAAAGCCACCACCCATCGCTTCAAGCACAACGACATCGCCGCGCTTGATCCGTCCGTCCTTGACGGCGCGATCGAAGGCCAGCGGAACCGAGGCCGCGGACGTGTTGGCATGCTCGTCCACGGTGACGATGACTTTCTCGGCTGGGAGGCCGAGTTTTCGAGCCGTCGCGTCGAGAATCCTGGCGTTCGCCTGATGGGGAACGACCCAATCGACGTCGGCGGAAGTGAGACCCGCCGCTTCGAGGACTTCGTTGAGCACATCGGCGAGATTGACCACGGCGTGCCGGAAAACCTCGCGGCCCTTCATCCGGAGCTTGCCGACGGTGCCGGTCGTGGACGGTCCACCGTCAACGAACAGCAGATCATTGTGGCGACCGTCCGCGTGGAGTCGGGTCGCCAAAATGCCGCCGTCGGTCTCTTCAGCGCCGAGAATCAAAGCCCCGGCGCCGTCGCCGAAAAGGACGCACGTCGCACGGTCTTCCCAGTCCAGGATCCGGGTAAACGTCTCGGAACCGATCACGATCGCCTTACGCGCATTGCCCGACCTCAGCATCGAATCGGCGACAGTCAGCGCGTAGAGAAAGCCGGTGCAGACGGCGTGGACGTCGAACGCGATGCAATCGTTGATGCCGAGCGACGCCTGGACCTTGGTTGCCGACGATGGGAAGGTCTGGTCGGGAGTCGCCGTCGCAAGGACGATCAGGTCGATATCGGAAGTTTCGACACCGGCGTGATCGAGCGCCTTTCGCGCGGCATCGGTCGCAAGGCTCGCAGTGGTCTCGTCATCGCCTGCGACATAGCGGCTGCGAATTCCGGTCCGCTCGACGATCCATGCGTCGGACGTGTCGACGGTCCGGGCCAGCTCTTCATTGTCCATCCGCCGTTTGGGCAGAGCCGAACCGACTCCGAGGACGACCGAACGCAAACTCATTGCGCGGCCTCATCGGCGAAAGCGTGGGCGCGGAAATTATCGAGATCGTCGCCAATCTTTCGGGTGATGTCGTTGCGCACCATGCGGGCCGCGACATTTATCGCATTGGCAACGCCTTTGGGAGTTGCAGCCCCATGGCTTTTCACGACAAGGCCATTGAGGCCGAGGAAGACGGCGCCGTTGTGATTGTTGGGATCGAGGTGGACCTTCAAGAGGTTGAGCGCCGGCCGGGAGAGGGCAAATCCGGCCTTGGAACGAAGGGAACTCGTGAACGCCCGGCGCAGCAGGTCGGTCACGAAGCGCGCGGTTCCTTCCGCCGTCTTGAGCGCGATGTTTCCGGAAAAGCCGTCGGTGACGACGACGTCGACCTGACCGCGCGACAGCTGGTCGCCCTCGGTAAAGCCATCGAAGCGGAAGGCGAGATAGTCGGCCTCGCGAAGCAGGGCTGCCGCCTCCTTGAGCTCGTCAGTGCCTTTCAGTTCCTCGGTCCCGATATTGAGCAGCTTCACCCGCGGCTTCGAAATCCCGAGCACGCAGCGGGCATAGGCCGAACCCATGACCGCAAACTGGACGAGGTTTTGAGCATCGCATTCCGTGTTTGCGCCGAGGTCGAGCATGATCACGTCGGTTTCGCCGAGAGTCGGCAAAAGCGCGGCAAGAGCGGGTCGGTCGATCCCGGGCATCGTGCGAAGGGCGAGCTTGGACATGGCCATCAGTGCGCCGGTGTTGCCGCCGGAAAGAGCCGCGTCGGCCATCGCCTCCTTCACGGCATTGATCGCCATTCCCATCGAGGTGGTGCGAGCGCGACGGATCGCCTGACTCGGCTTTTCGCTCGCCTCGATCGCCTCGGGCGAGTGAACGACGGTCACTTCGGCCTGCAGATTCTTGTGCTGCTTGAGTTCAGCGACGACTTGGCGCTCGTCGCCGTAGATCGTGAACTGGATCTCGGGATCGCGCCGGCGCGCGCGCGCGATGCCCGCGATGATCGCACTGGGCGCGCTGTCACCGCCCATGGCATCGATTGCGATTCGTGGGGGCCCCTGCATGTCGAGGCCGCTAGCCGGCTTAGGCCTCGGTCGAAACGATCTCGCGGCCGTTATAATGGCCGCAGGCCGAACACATGTTGTGGGGGAGCTTCAGCTCACCACAGTTTGGGCACTCCTGGAACTTCGTCGGGGTCAGCGCATGATGGCTGCGGCGCATGTTCCGCTTCGACGGCGACGTTTTTCTCTTTGGGACAGCCATTCCGGCACCTTCTAACCAATTTTGTCAGTAGCAATAAAAATGGCGACGATCTGCGCCTTTTCCCGGCGGGTTACCCCGCGGCGGCGGACGGATCATCGCGAACCGCGGTCCCTATAGCGAATAGAGCCGTCGTTGCAAGTCAGGCGGCGGAGAGCACGGCGTCGGCGACATAGGGGTTGGTCCGGCGCTCGTGGCCGAAGGTCGACATCGGCCCATGACCGGGGACAAAGGCCGTCTCGTCGCCCATCGGCCAGAGCCGCTCCGTGATCGAGCGGATAAGCTGCTGCTGATTGCCGCGGGCAAAATCCCACCGGCCGACGGAGCCCTGGAACAGGACGTCGCCAACGATTGCCAGCTTCGATTGCGGATGATGGAAAACGACATGGCCCGGTGTGTGGCCGGGGCAATGTCGGACGTTCAGGGCGAGCTCGCCGACGGTGACCTGATCGCCGTCGTTGAGCCAGCGCGACGGCGTGAAAGGCCGGCCCGTGATGCCGTAACGCATGCCATCCTCGCGGAGCTGGGCGATCCAGAAGAGGTCCTCTTCGTGCGGACCTTCGATCTCGACGCCCAGCTCCTCGGCGAAGATTCCGGCGGAACCGCAATGGTCGATATGCCCGTGGGTCAGAAGGATCTTCTCGATCGTCACTCCAAGCTGCTCTGCGGCCGCCTTGAGGCGCGGCAGGTCGCCGCCCGGATCGACGAAGGCTCCGCGCATCGTCTTCGTGCACCAGATCAAAGAGCAATTCTGCTGCAGCGGCGTCACCGGGATGATCGTCGCGCGCAGTGGGGGATTATCGGTCGGCGGTGAGCTCATTGATAATCGGGCGTCAGCTGGTCGGCGGCGGGCGGCACGTTGCTCATCGACCTCGAAACCGCTTCTGCCTGTCGAAGGACCCGCAAAATATTGCCGCCGGCGAGCTTGGCGAGGTTCTCGTCCGACCAGCCGCGGCTGATCAGCTCGGCGAACAAATTGGGATAATCCTGCACCCCGGTCAGGCCGACCGGCGTGCTTGGAATCCCATCCAGGTCGCCCCCGATCCCGACGTGGTCGAAGCCCGCGACCTTGGCGACATGATCGACATGATCGGCGACCTGGGCGATGGTGGCCACCGGCTGGGGATGAGCCTTGACCCATGCGTCGAGCGCGGCATCGACGTCGGCCTGGGCTCGGCCGGTATACATTCGGTCAATCCGCGCTTTCTCGGCATCGCGGTCCGCGGCCCATTTCCAGATCGCTTCATTGACGTAGTCGGGCGCGAAATTGACCATCACGATGCCGCCATTGGCCGCCACGCGGCGAAGCACAGCATCGCTGACGTTGCGTGGATGGCCGTCGATAGCCTTGGCGCTGGAATGGGAAAAGATGACGGGCGCCGCGGATGCATCGAGCGCGTCCATCATCGTCGCCTCGCTGACGTGGCTGAGATCGACGAGCATGCCGATCCGGTTCATCTCGCGAACCACGCTGACGCCGTACGGAGTGAGGCCGTCGTGCTTTGGTACATCGGTGGCGGAGTCGGCCCAGTCGGTGGTCTTGAAGTGGGTCAATGTCATGTAGCGCGCGCCAAGCGCATAATATTGGCGGAGCGCGGCGAAGCTGCGCGCCATCTGGTGGCCGCCCTCAATGCCGATCAGCGAGGCGACCTTTCCGGCCTTGTGGATCCTGACGACATCGTCTGCCGTGTAGGCCTGCTCCAGATCGCGCGGATAAGCCGCAATGAAGCGCTTCACGATATCGATCTCTTCCAGCGTGTCGCGGACTGCGCGATCGCCCTCGACTTCCGCGGGGATGTACACAGACCAGAATTGCCCGCCCACGCGGCCGGCGTGCAGACGTGCCATGTCCGTCATCAGCGGCTTTGGAGTCCATGAGTCCGTGCCGCTCGCCAACCCCTCGGTCTTGCCCCCGTAATTCTCGCGCAACTCCTCGGCGAGGTCGTTGTGGCCGTCGATCAAAGGCGTGCCTTTGAGGATTCGGTCGATCCGTGCCTGGACCTTGGGATCGATTGGCTGGGCGGAAGCGATGGCCGGAATCATGGAGAGCGCGGCGGCGAGAAGGGTCATTTTCATGGCGGCGGTGTAAGAACAGCGGCGGGGACGCGCAATCGGCGCTTGTTCTTTGCCGTTTCGGCGCCAATGAACAGGCCAATGGCAGATCTCGAAGAAACGATGCGCTTTGATCCCAATGAGGGGATCGCCAACCTCGACGAACATCTCGATCGCCTCAAGGCTTCCGCGGAGGAGCGGGGGTTCAGGTTCGACCGGCATGCCGCGCGCAACGAGCTCCAGGCTGCGACTTTCGGCAAGCGCCGAGCGGCGATCGCTCGGCTGCTGCTGTCGCCGACGGGTGCGATGGCGATCGAAGTGAAGAGCGAGGACTAAGCGGCGAGCGGAAAACGGAGAAGCCGGTCGGATACTGGCACCAAGGCTGCTGCCTGATTTCCGACCGACCGCAAGATCTCGGGATGATGGGCGTCCAGCCCTCCGGTCAGCGAGCCGAACGCCGGAAGAATGATTTTCGTCGGCGAGACCACGAAACAGCGGCGGGAGACTTGGCGGCCTTTCAGGTGGACTCGCAGTTTCGGATGATAATGGCCCGACATTTCGGGACGCGGGTCGCTGCGTTGCGCCTCGTGCCGCAAGACAATTCCGGCGAGTTCTACCTCATCCTGGATCCTGCCGCCGCAATGGTCGG
>DATLOY010000037.1:0-7950 GCA_035536015.1 Sphingomicrobium sp. | reverse complement strand
AGACCCTCGCCCATGCTCCCCGTCCATCGGTTCACGCGGATGGTGACAGGACCTTTGTAATACTTGCCCTGCCGGGGGAGCACCTGCTCCACCCACTGGCGCGCAATACCCGTCTGCCGCTCCTCCACGGGCAGGTTGTGCATCTGGTAGAACGACGGGCGCTGAACGAACCACCCCAGGATTGCCCGAGCGACACTCGTATTGCCGCCGCTCGGCGTATCGCCGAGGTCGATGACAAGCCTCTTGTGGTCGGTTGCCGCTGCCATCGCCTGATCGAATGCAGCGATGGTGGATTGATCGCCCAAGGAATCGTTGAAGCGAATCCGGTATTCGCCCCTGGTACTCACGACGCTAACCGGCGGCTTCGTCGGCTCGGCAACCGAATAGAGGTTCGGCAGCGTGAAAGATCGGACGCCCGCTCTGGTCCGAAACGTCAATGTTCGAGGCCTATCTCTTCGGCCAGCAGCTAGGAGACGCGCGGCATAGTCATCGCGCTCCGCGCCTCCCGTCGCTCCCAGATCAGACCAGAAATCGGCGACAGCCCTTGCGATCGGTACGCCTTCAACGGCAACGAGCGTGTCGCCTGCGCGAATCTGCGCTCGGGCAGCTGGGCTAGCGTCACGCACCTGCTCCACAACATAGCTTGCTCCGGCTTTTGTGATCCAAAGATCAGCATAGCTCGGCACGATCGCCCAACTGTCGTGGAGTGAGCTGCCGGTTATTGCATGATGGTCAGCGAGGAGTGCCATGACCCGCTCTGAGTAGCGGAGGAGCTCGCGCATGGAGCTCACGCGGTTACCTTCGTCCGCAAGGTGCGGCGGAATGGTCAAATGTCCGCCGGGAAGTCGTTCCAAATAAGCGTAATTATCATTGATGAGCTTTGGCACTTGTTTGGCGTCAGCCCTAAGTTCATCCCCTGTCGGTGACGCGCCGTTCGGAGAAGCCGGTGCTGATAAGGCCGGCGAGTTCGCAAGTGCCAAGAGAACAAGCGCGACGGCAAGCCGGTTCATTGCGACACCGTCCCATAGGCTGCGCATGTCCGCAATGGGTGGAAGGCCGACATAAGAACAGTTACGCACTTCGGATGCGAAACTTCATCGTTTGCGTCTCGCTTGGCTTTACCCTTTTATCAAACGCCGTGCCCGCCAAGTCGGCGGTTCCGGAGACCATTAGCGTACGCCTGCGGGCCAGCTACCAAGTCTGCACCGGTTTCTGCCCAAACTTCACCATGACTGTGGGTCCGTCGGGCCAGGTTACGTCCCGCCCGTTGTGGGGAGGAAAAGCCCATCATTACACCGTAAGTGGGGCTCAGTTGGAGGCCTTCCGCCATACTCTCGATGCCCTCAGGCCCACAGGCGAGCGCGAACTCGACAGGTCTTGCGAACCAAGCCGGACGCCTGAGGGAACTCCTGACCCTCTCGACAAGCCAAGGCCCGATGATTTGGAGGTTCGTTGGAGTGGCCCTTCATCTCGCGCCCGGTTGTCGAGTTGCGGTTACACGCACCCGTCAGTTCGGCAGACTGTGGAAAGCGCCGTGAAGGCGCTCGGCGCTAATTTGCGCGATGGCGCTCAAGAATTGGCGCAATAACGCCGCTAGAGTCCGCTTTGGGTCGTGAGCTGCCATTGCGCTTGCGGCAGGAATGGGTGGGAAGCAGACATTAGAGCAGGAAGAATATCACGGCTGCAACTGCGGCTAAGAAGGACAGGCACATCACTAGCGTGAGCCACCACGCCACAGTCCGTCCATAGCGGTCCTCGATCTTGTCGGTGACCCATTCGAGGCCGAACACGGCAAACACGTCGAGCATGTCCATCTGGCGAACTTAGACTGGACGCCTAAGTCCGCAATGGGTGGAAAGCGGACATACCGGGGGACCACGGATCTACGGTTTTGCCTTCTCAAGCTTGGCCACCTGGCGTTCAAGGCGCTCCAGCCGCAACCTCAGGTCAGTCTGCTCGTCATATTCGAAGGCATAAGCCAGCGTTTCGAGGCTGCGCCAGGCACGGCGCACACGATCCTTCAACTTCATTGCCGTAGCTCCTTTTCCTGTATGCTTGAGCCGTCAGGAATCGCAGCGGAGAATCGGCCGCTTTTGTCGCCGCGCCAGTTGGCAAGCGCTTCCAGGACGGGTTTCAATTCTCCGGCCAGGGGGCCGAGCGCGTAAAGGTGCCTCGCTGTCGGTGGCGGGAGATAACGCCGCTCGACCAGCCCTGCTGCTTGGAGCGCCCGGATCCTCTCGGTGAGCACGTTCGGGCTGATGCCCGGAATGGCCGTCCTGAGGTCCGAGAAGCGGAGCTCGCCGGCGTTGAGGCAAAGCAGGATCTGCAAGGTCCAGCGACCTTCGATCTTTTCGACACGGGTTGCATCCGAGGAGGCGCTGGCGGTCATCAGGTTGTCGCTTCTGCGAGCAGAGGTGGCGTCATGGGCGCAGGCGCGGCCTGTTCGTCAGGCCCGATCCGATACCAGAGTGCGTAAAGGGCCGGCAGAAATCCCAGGGTCATGACGGTCCCGCCCAGGGTCCCGCCGATCAAAGTGAAGGCCATCGCCCCCCAGAAAACGGATTCGGTCAGCGGGACGAACGCTAGAACCGCTGCGAGCGCAGTCAGGATCACCGGTCGCGATCGCTGCACCGTGGCTTCAACCACAGCGTCGAAGGGGGTGAGGCCCTGCGCCCGGTTCTCCTCGATCTGGCCGATCAGGATGAGGGTATTGCGCATGAGGATACCGGCGAGCGCAATCAGGCCGAGGATCGCGTTGAAGCCGAACGGCTGGCCCGTCACGAGCAATGTCGGAACCACGCCAATCAGTCCCAGCGGCGCGGTCAGCAGCACGATGGTCATGTCCTTGAAGTTGCGGACCTGGAGCATGATAACGACCATCATCAGCAGGAACATGATCGGGAAGACCGGCGCGAGCGCCTTGTTGGCCTTGCCTGCTTCCTCGATCGAGCCACCTTCGGTGACCTGATAGCCTGACGGCAATGTGGCGATGACCGGCTGCAGTTTCTTCACCAAGGCGGTCGACACGTCGGGCGCCTGAAGGCCGTTCGCGATGTCGCCGCGGACCGTGATCGTCGGCACGCGGTCGCGCCGAAGCAGGATCGGATCTTCCATGCGTAGCTCGAGCCTGCCGACCTGGCTCAACGGAACACGCGCGCCGCTGGCGGCGGTCAGTGTGAAGTCGGCGAGCCGCGCCGGATCCAGCCGTTCAGGACCGGCTGAGCGGGCAACGACATCGACGGTGCGGATGTCCTCCCGAACCTGCGAGACGGTGACTCCGGTGAGCAGGAACTGAAGCTGTTGGCCGACATCGGCAGACGTGAGCCCAATGGCGCGCAGCCGATCCTGGTCGAGCACCAAGTGCAGCGTCGGGACTCTTTCGCCCCAGTCCGTGTTCACTGTCCGCATCATAGGATCTTTGGTCATGATCGCGCTGACCTTCTCCGCGATCGCACGCACCTGATCGACGTCCGGTCCGCTAACACGGAACGCGACCGGGAAGGGCGAAGGAGGACCAAAGACGAGCTGTGTCACCCGCACCCGCGCCGCCGGAGCGAGGCCGTTCGCGGCGGCCGCGCGGAGGCGTTCCTTCAGCGCGTCGCGTTCCTCCTCCGATGATGTGCGGATGACGATCTTCGCGAATGAGGGGTCGGGCAGTTCGGGCGAAAGCGACATGAAGAAACGCGGCGCACCCTGGCCAACATAGGCGGTAACAATCTTGGCCTCCGGCTGCTTGCGGAGCCACGTCTCGACCTGCTCAGTCGCGGCGCTGGTCTGCTCGATCGACGTACCCTTTGGCATCTGGATCTCGACGAGCACCTCGGGCCGGTCAGAGGTAGGGAAGAACTGCTTCTTGACCAGCGGCATGCCCGCGCCCGCGACCAGGAATGCGGCCAGCGTAGCAATCGCGACCATCCCCTTGCGCTCGACGGCCCATCGGATGATGCGCCGTAACTTCTGGTATCGGGGCGTCTGATAGATCGCCTCATGGCCGCCCACGATCGGTTTCACGTCAGGGAGTAACTTGACGCCGAGATACGGCGTGAAAACTACCGCGACGAACCACGACGCGAGTAGGGCGAACCCGACGACCCAGAAGATGTTGCCGGCATATTCACCGGCCGTGGATTTGGCGAAGCCGACCGGCATAAGTCCGATCACGGTGACGAGTGTGCCCGCCAGCATCGGCGCTGCAGTATGGCTCCAGGCATAGGCCGAGGCTTTGACGCGGGCGAAGCCCTCTTCCATCTTCACGACCATCATCTCGATCGCGATGATCGCGTCGTCGACGAGGAGTCCCAGAGCGAGCACTAGCGAGCCCAATGTGATGCGATCGAGCACGCGCCCTGTTGCCCACATGATGACGAGGACGATCGCGAGCGTCAGCGGCACCGCTGCAGCGACGACGACGCCGCCGCGCCAGCCCAGCGCGATCAGGCTGACGATCATGACGATCGCCAGTGCCTCCAAGAATGTCCTCATAAACTGGTTGACGGCCTGGGTGATGTTCACCGACTGATCGGTGACCTGCGTAAAGGACATGCCGAGCGGCAGCTCCGACGTGATCGCATGGACTTCGGTCTGCAGTGATTTGCCGAGCTCAAGCCCATTCCACCCCTCGCGCATGACGACGCCGAGCAGCAGCGCCGGTTCACCCTGGCTGCGCACTAGGAATGTTGCGGGATCTTCGTAGCCGCGGTGGACATCAGCGATGTCGGCAAGGCGAAGAGTCTTGCCGCTGGCGACGATCGGAACGCTCCTGATCTTGTCGAGGTCGTCGAACGCGCCGTCGATGCGGACCTGCATTTGCGGTCCGTTCGCCTCGATCGATCCCGCCGGAGTGAGCAGGTTCTGCTGCGACAGGGCGGACAAGATCGCTTGCGGCGAGACGCCGAGCGTGGCGAGGCGGTCCTGCGAGAACTCGACGAAAATCCGTTCCGGCCGCTCGCCGATAATGTTCACCTTCTTAACGCCGGGAACGTGCAGCAGGCGCTGCCGCAACGTCTCCGCCTGCCGAGCAAGCTCGCGCTGCGGTTCGCCCTTCGCCTTCAGCGCGTAGAGTGCGAACGTCACATCCCCATATTCATCGTTGACGAACGGGCCAGCAACGCCGCGAGGCAGCTTTGGCGCCTCATCCTCGAGCTTCTTGCGTGCCTGGTAGAACTCCGATTGGACCTCGGAGGGAGGTGTCTGATCGCGTAGATACAGCGTGGTGAACGCGAGGCCGGGACGCGTGAATGTCTCGGCTCGATCATACCAGCGCAATTCCTGGAGTCGCTTTTCGAGAGGCTCGGCGACTTGGTCCTGCATTTCCTGCGCAGTGGCGCCGGGCCACGCAGTGACCACCGTCATTTGCTTGATGGTGAAGCTCGGATCTTCGGCGCGGCCGAGGCTGAGAAAGGCGACGATCCCAGCGATCGAGATGACGACGATGAAGAAGAGCGTCACCGCCCGCTCGCGGACGGCGAGCGCCGACAGGTTGAACCGGCTCTCTTCGTCGGGGACGTCGCTCATCGGGGGGTTCCCGCAAGAGTGCGGACCGATTCACCCTGGTGGAGCAGATGAGCGCCGAGCGCGACAAAGCGCTCGCCAGGCTGGAGACCCGCGACCACGACCGCGCTGTCTTCTCCGACGCTCGCGAGCTTCACAGGACGCCAGCTGACTTTACTCTGGCCGCCAATGACCCACAGGCCCGGCCCTTGGCCGCGGTCGTAGATGGCCCCTAGCGGTACCGCCATAGCCGCCGTTTGACCGGGAATATTGAGCCTGATGGTGACCGTCGAGCCGAGCGGCGCATTGGCCGGGGCGCCGGCAAGCGTGAACCGGGCATCGAAGGTCCGGGTCGTCGGATCGGCGGCATCGCTCAGCTGACGAAGGCGAGCTTCACCGGCGAGACCACTGTAGGTTCGCGCCTGCGCAACCGCACCCAGCGAAGGACGGAGAGTTTCTGGCAACGCAACCACGGCCTCGCGCGGACCGGAGTGCGCGAGCCGCACGACGACCTGGCCGGCGCCGACTACCTGCCCAGGTTCTGCCAAAGTCTCTGCAACGGTGCCGTCGGCGTCGGCGACAAGGACCGTGTAGGACGCATTGTTGCGGCTGACTCGCGCTTGCGACTCCGCCGCTGCGAGATCGGCCCGGGCGGCAAGGGCGGCCGCCTTTTTCAGATCATAGGTCGAGCCCGAGACGAACCCGGGCGCAATCAGCTTGCGGAAGCGCAATTCATCGGCGCTGGTCTGAACGGCGCGGGCCCGAGCTGCAGCGACGGTCTGTGCCGCTGCTTGGGCCGCCAGCGTGTAATCCGTGGGATCGATACGCATCAGGGCCTGTCCCCGGCGGACGACCTGACCGGCATTGACCAATCGAGCCATCACCTTGCCGCCTACGCGGAACCCGAGGTCGCTTTGCACCCGAGCACCGACGGTCCCGGTGAACTCGCGCTCCGTTCCATCAATTGCTCCGGCTGTGGCGACGCGAACCAGCGGCGGATCGGTGCGAGGGTCGGCGGCGGATCGCCCGCAGCCGGCGAGCAATGCGGTTATGGCGAAGGCTCCGGCTAACCGGGCGAGAGAAATTAACGGCACGGAAATTACTCCGATCGATTGGCGGTCGTTCAGGCGGCCACAGCCGGGACGAGTGGTTTTGACGCTTTCCACAGCTGGCGGTTGATGAAGCTCGGTGCGAGGCGGCGCATGAAGGCCAGCAGGTTCGATTGGCCGGGGCGAATCTCGCGCTTGCCGGCGCGCAATGCCGCAATCGTCTGCTTGACCAGTTCGTCGGTCGTGATCGTGCTTATCCCGGCTTCGTCGAATTCGCTGGTCATGTCCGTCCGCACGGCCGGCGGCATCAGTTCGATGATATCGACGCCCGTGTCTTCAAGCTGGAAGCGGAGTGACTGGGTGTAAGAGTGGACCGCGGCCTTGGTCGCGCTGTAGATCGGCATGGCCGGCACTGGGACGAAAGCGAGCGCCGAGGACACGTTAATCACCGTGCCGTGATTGGCCGTCAGAAGGTCGATCAGGGCAGAAGTCGTGCGGATCACTCCGCCCACGTTGATCTCCACCTCGGCCATCAGCCCGGCAAGGTCGTCGACTGGCGACCTGAGGTTCTTAGCGGCGCCGACTCCGGCGTTGTTCATCAGCACGTCGAACTGGGGGAAATCCCGCTTCAGTCGCGCTGCGAGCGCGGCAATCTGTTCGGGATCCCCGCTATCGCTCTGGATCGTGTGAAGCCTCGGGTGTTGGGCTTTCACTGCGTCGAGTACCGCCTGGCGGCGGCCGGTGACGATGACTTCGTTGCCAAGCTCGAGGAACTTGAGCGCGAAGGCGAGGCCGATGCCGGCCGACCCGCCGGTGATGAGGATGGTGCGACCGCTGAGTCTCATGATGATTTTCCTTGTGAATCTCGCCGGGGGTGGGTATTGAATTATGATCACTTAATAATATTATGATCGTAATGCAAATGGAAAGATTCACGGGAGTCGTCGATGCGGTATGAGAAGGGGCGCAAAGAGGCGTCGCGCCAGAAAATCCTCGAGGTCGCCGCCGAGCGCTTCCGCTCCGACGGCATCGCCGCGACGGGGTTGGCGACCATCATGAGCGACGCTGGATTGACCAACGGCGCCTTTTACCCGCACTTCCGGTCCAAGGCCGATCTCGTCCGCGAAACCGTCGCGGCCGCCACCAGTGCCACCAGGTTCAGGAACTTCATTGCCGAAGACGGCCTGGATGTGGCCCTCGACGCCTACCTGTCGCCGGAACATCGCGACGATCCGGGACAAGGCTGTCCGCTGGCGGCGCTCCTGCCCGAGCTTGCGCGCCAGCCGCTGGAGACACGGCGGGTCTATGCCGACAATTTCCTCGCCCTGGCCCGCGAGCTGGCCTCAGCCTTGCCAGCGAAGACCAAGGACCCCGAGGGGGTTGCGATAGCCATCTATGCAACCCTGATCGG
>DATLOY010000036.1:0-3468 GCA_035536015.1 Sphingomicrobium sp. | reverse complement strand
AGCGGCAATCAGGCCGTACTCGATCGCGGTCGCACCCTTGCTATTTTTAATCAGCTTCAGAAACTTGCTCATGGTCTTAGCTCCTGGTTCCAAGTGCAGGAGGGATTGCCCTCCCAACCTGCGGGTCCAATCGCAGGATGGGTCATTGTCCCAACTAACGGTCGGCGAAGTGTCACCAGAGCTGGTTAATGCCGAAGGAAGCTTTGTCCGCCAGACGAAGTGAAGGCCCGCCCGGGCTTCGCGCCCGAACGAGCCTTCCTACGCAGGAGTTTTAAACGCGGGCCCCAGAACCGCTTACCGACCCTAAGGGGATAAAATGAGCCGGCAAATTGGCATCCCACGCTTCATGGAGAACCGGCAATGACGCGTTTGAGCTTGTGCCACTACGGGACGGTTTGCGAGAGCGCTCCGCTCGGGTCCAAGAAATGGGGAGTCGAATGGCGGGCAAAAACAAGCGGATCGATCCATTCCGGAACTTCAACTTCCGCGTGATTCTCGCAGCCGCCGTGGCCGGAGTCGCGGCATTTGTCGCGGCGAAGAAGCTGACGAACAGGCGTGACGAGCGAAGCTAGGCGTCCAAAATCCATCTTTGTGCGTTGAACCGCCTCTGACGACAGGAGGCGAGTCATGCGTTCCATCTTGCTCTGGGTGATCGGAATCCCACTCCCGATCATCCTGCTTATCGCCTTGTGCACGCACCACTTCTAAGCGCGAAGCATACATCCACGGTTCAGCGCGCCTCGGGCAACCGGCGTAGCGACGGGGGAACGTCAGCCACCGCCGCGCCGCGGGGGTGGTGTATTGAAGAGGCTTTCAATGACCCGTCATCTTCTCATCGCAGCCGTTGCCACGGCTGCTTTCGCCACCCAGGCCGGCGCCCAATCGGGCGACAGGCATGGCGGTTTCATGCAAAGTGATATGACCCGGCAGCAGGCAACCCAGTTCGCCGACATGATGTTCCAGCGTTTCGACCTCAATCACGATGGCGTCGTAACTCGTGCGGAAGCACAACAGGCTCTCTCCCAGGCCGGCGGTGAAAGCTCGGGCCACGCGGAGCATATGCTCGCCCGGCTGTTTGGCGACTCGCAATCGGTGACCCAAGCGCAAGCCGAGGCGCAGGCGCTCACGCATTTCGACGCGCAGGACCTCAATCATGATGGAGTGGTTACGCCCGCCGAGCGCGAACAAGCCCGGGCAAACCGCGCGCAATCCCACTAGCGCGAGTCCGGTCAGGCCTCCCAGCTATGGACCTTGCGCCGGCCCGACCACAGCTCGGCCCTGCGGCCTTCAAGCCATGCGGTCGCGACGCGAATTGCGGCCGCATCGTCGGCTGCTTCAAATTCATGGCTCAACGTGATGTGGCCGTCGCCCCCAAGAAAATAGAGCCGATATTGTTGCTGCTGACTGCCCATGGGCGTTCGCCGTACAGGGCGCCGCGGACCGTCGTGTTGCAACCCACCCCCCAGGATGACCTCTGCCTAAGGTGCTATTAGGGCAAAGTCCTGCCTCGAAGACAAGGGAAATCTGCGTTTAAATTAAAGGGTTAATCCAGGTCAGTATGATCGGCGTTGAGCCGCGACCAGCATCCGGAGCAGCATCGCGATTGGCCTCGGGACCCCGACCTTTCCCTCAAGCCACAAACTGACGGCCGAACGCGAAACTCCGATGGCCTGGGCAAGATCGTTCTGGGTTCTGTATCCGAGCGAGCGCATGGTCGTCTTCAATTCGTCAGGAGACATTGACGCGAGGCGCTCGTCCATTCTGGAAGCCATTAGGATCCAAGCTCCCTACCAGCGAGCGCCATGCCCTTCGGGTGGGACGCAAGGGCGCCCTGGCACGCTCGCTGGTTCGCTAAATAGCTTTGGCTATTCCGCTTCACTCGCTCACTCCCAGAACACTTTTTCGTCACCATCACGGCCTCGTTGGTAGGGAGTCTGGATCCTTAGATCGCGTCCGCCCCGCGATCGCCAGTACGAATGCGGATCGCTTGTTCGATGTCGATAACGAAGATCTTTCCGTCGCCGATTCGCCCGGTCCGAGCCGCATTCTCGATCGCTTCGATCACATTTTCGACCAGGCTGTCCTCAACCACGACTTCCACTTTCACCTTGGGAAGGAAGTCGATGACATATTCGGCACCACGGTAAAGCTCAGTATGCCCCTTCTGCCGGCCGAAACCCTTCACTTCAGCGACGGTGATCCCGCTGACTCCGACCTCGTGCAGCGCGTCTTTGACGTCGTCGAGCTTGAATGGCTTGATGACCGCTTCAATCTTCTTCACGTCCACGCCCCGTTGATGCCTACGGCAAAGCCGCTAATGCCCAATCCCCGCCGCATTTGGAAGGCAGTGCCGCGCCGAAGGGTCTCGACCCGTAACTAGCGTGGCCTCGATGGTGACGAAAACGCGACCTGGGAGTGAGCGAGTGAAGCGGAATAGCAGGGACTATTTAGCGAACGAGCGAGCGCTCCAAGGCGCTTTCGCGTCCCACCCGGAGGGCATGGCCCTGCCGGCGCCGGATCGTCGTCGAAGCGCTCGGACGGGGGCCTGCTGGCCCGCCCATCGCGCTTCTCCTAGCCCACCATCCGGCAGGAGCCATGTCGTGGCTCACGCAAGTTACGGGTCGAGACCCTGATGAAAGCTATCATTCTTTCCGCAGGGCAGGGTTCGCGCCTGGGCCATCTCGTCGACAACCGGCCGAAGTGCCTGATCGACTTCAACGGCCGCACTTTGCTCGATCGCCAGCTCGACACTCTGGAGGCCAATGGCGTGCAGGAGGCCGTCGTCGTGACGGGCTTCCATGACGAGCTGATCGAGCAGGCAATCGGTGCCCGTAGCGGCGGTCCGAAGATGCGTACCGTCTACAATCCGTTCTACAAGGTGGCCGACAATACCGGGTCGCTCTTCATGGCGCGCGAAGAGCTTTCGGGCGATTGCCTTGTCTGGAACGGAGACACCCTGGTTTCGCGCGAGCTGATGCGCCGTGTCCTCGCCAACGACCGCTCCGGAATCTGCGTCACCATCGACCGCAAGGACGGTTACGACGACGACGACATGAAGGTCGTCGAGGAAGGGGGGCGCCTGAAGGCGATCGGCAAGAGACTACCCCTCGAAAGCGTCAACGCCGAGTCGATCGGCCTTCTCGCTTTTCGTGCCGGCGGGGCCGAGCAATTCCGCGAGGCGATAGAGCAGGCGATCAGGACACCCGAGGGAACGACCATCTGGTATCTTCGAGTGATTCATCACCTCGCCGAGAGCGTCGATGTCTGGACCTTGGACATCAAGGGGGACGAGTGGGGTGAGGTGGACTTCCCGCCAGACGTCGAAAACGCGCGGGCGCTGACCGCCCGTTGGGATGAAATGGCGAAGGCCGCCGCGGCTTAGGCCGACGGAGGCAGGAAGCGCCCGATCACATCGCGGGCGAGCCTCGCTGGACGCTGAGTCGCGGCGTCGAGGCAACACCAGCAACT
>DATLOY010000035.1:0-37955 GCA_035536015.1 Sphingomicrobium sp. | reverse complement strand
GAGCGGCTGATCCAGCCCTATCTCGACATCGATCTCCTCTATTTCGATCTGTCGGTCGAGCATCGCGACGCGACCGACGACCAGGTCACCATCGATGCGGCGAACGCGATCAAGGAGCATGGCGTCGGGGTCAAATGCGCGACGATCACGCCCGACGAGGCGCGGGTCGAGGAGTTTCACCTCAAGAAGATGTGGAAATCGCCCAACGGCACGATCCGCAACATCCTTGGCGGATGCATTTTCCGTGAGCCGATCGTGATTTCGAACGTCCCGCGTTTGATTCCGGGTTGGACTGACCCGATCGTCGTCGGCCGCCATGCTTTCGGCGACCAGTATCGCGCGACGGATTTCCGCGTGCCGGGCGCCGGCAAGCTCACCATGAAATGGGTCGGAAACGATGGCCAGGAGCTGGAGTTCGACGTGTTCGACTTCCCGGGATCGGGGGTCGCGATGGGCATGTACAATCTCGACGCTTCCATCCGCGATTTCGCGCACGCCTGCTTCAACTACAGCCTGGGCCGCGGCTGGCCGCTTTATCTGTCCACGAAGAACACGATCCTGAAGGCCTATGACGGGCGCTTCAAGGACATCTTCCAGGAGATTTACGACAGCGAATACAAGGCGAAGTTCGCTGAAGCTGGCATCGAGTATCAGCATCGGCTGATCGACGACATGGTGGCTAGCGCGCTCAAGTGGAGCGGAAAGTTCGTCTGGGCCTGTAAGAATTATGACGGCGACGTCCAGTCGGACCAGGTCGCGCAAGGCTTCGGGTCGCTGGGACTGATGACGTCCGTGCTGATGACCCCCGACGGCAAGACGGTCGAAGCAGAGGCCGCGCATGGCACTGTCACCCGTCATTATCGCATGCACCAACAGGGCAAGGCGACTTCGACCAATCCTATCGCGTCGATTTTCGCCTGGACGGGCGGCCTCAAATATCGCGGCAAGTTCGACGAGACGCCGGACGTGGTCCGGTTCGCCGAAACGCTCGAACGGGTCTGTATCGAAACGGTCGAAGGCGGTCAGATGACCAAGGATCTCGCGATCCTGGTTGGTCCGCAGCAGGCGTGGATGACGACCGAGCAGTTCTTCGAGGCGATCGTCCACAACCTCGAAGCGGCAATGGCCGAGGAAGGGATTACCGCGACTGCTCAGGCGTAAGCGTTGGGTGAGCGAACTCGCTCGCGCCTGACGCCAAGTCCGATAAGGCGCCCGGGGATTCGACGCAGGACGGGGAATCGATCGAGCAGCCGGACGACGAGTGGCGCGTTGGTGATCGGCGCGCCCGGCTTCAATAATCGGCCAATGATATTGTCCTGAGCGGCTTTCTGGCCGCTTTGGATGACACGCGTCGGAAATAGCCGCCGATCCTGAACCTTGTGGAGCAACCGATCGACGTCCTCGCCCTTGGCGAGCGGACCGGCGAGGAAATTGGCTGCCGCGACGGCGTCCTGTATCGCGAGATTGATACCGATCCCGCCGATCGGAGACATGGCATGGGCGGCATCGCCGATCGCCAGGAGTCCGGGCATTTGCCAACAAGTCAGTCGGTCCAGCGCTACGCTCAGCAGCTTCAAGTCCTCGATCCCATCGAGCTGGCTTAGATCGATATCCGGCGCAGCCTCGGCCACTTCAGAGCGGATCGCGTCGATACCTTTGGCTCTGTAGCTTTCCGCCGCGCCTTTCGGGATGAGGAAGGCGCACTGCCAGTAATCGCTGCGATCGATCATCACGAGGAGACGCGAGCGGGCAACATTCCCGCGCAAGCCCGCCTTTTCATCTGGCGATTTCGGGATTCGAAACCAGAAAACGTCCATCGGAGCGCCAAGCGTTTCCAGCGGGAGGATATTCCGAACGATCGAATCGCGGCCGTCGGCAGCTAACGTAAGCTTCGCCCGGACCTGAGCTCCATCCGCCATCCGCACTCCGACGATTCGCCCCTTCTCCTCGATGAAGCCGTCGACCGGCGCTTCCATCCGAAGGTCGAAACCCGGAAATGCTTTCGCTTCGTCACGCAGGAAATCGAGAAAATCCCATTGCGGCATCATCGCGATGAACGGCGCCGGCGTGTGCAAGTGCGAAAGATCGCCGATCGTCCATTCGCGGCCCGCGATCCGCAATTCCGCCGCGTCCAACTCGCTGTGCGGGCGCTTCAGAAACCGCTGGAGCATTCCGAGCTGGTCGAGGATCTCCATCGTCGACGGGTGAACCGTGTCCCCGCGGAAATCGCGGAAGAAGTCGGCATGTTTTTCGAGCACCCTCACGGTGCAGCCAGCACGAGCGAAGAGGAGCCCCGCCATCATTCCGGCAGGGCCGCCTCCGACAATAACGAGGTCGAGTTCTGACGTCATGACGTCACCTCTACCGCCGTTCGGATGAAAAGGGCAGAAGGTCGAAATGGCAGGCGGGATGAGCACACCAGGTTTTAGCGACGCCCTTACGATCCTTGGTGCGGCGGGGATCGTTATCCCCGCCTTCGCACGCCTGAAGATCAGCCCGGTCATCGGATTCATCATTGTCGGTGTGATTGCCGGACCTTACGCCTTGGGAGCGCTGGCTCCGGCGCATCCCTGGCTGCACACCTTCTCGATCAGCGACCCTCACGCGATCGAGCCGTTTGCCGAGCTCGGCATCATCCTTCTTCTCTTCTCCGCGGGGCTTCACATCAGCTTCCGCCGGCTTCGTTCGATGCGGCGGGCGGTATTCGGGGTCGGATTCGCGGAGTTGGCCGGCTGCGCGCTCCTGATCGGCCTCGGTCTTGTGCTGTTCGGTGTCCGTCTCCCGAACGCCGTCGCGCTCGGCCTCGCTTTGGCTCTGTCCTCGACGGCGCTCGTCCTGCCGATCACGGGCACGGAGAGCCCGGTCGGTCGATCGGCATTCGCAATGCTCCTGTTCGAAGATCTGGCGCTGGTCCCACTGCTGTTTTTGATCGAGCTGATCGGCGGCCATGCTGAGACCGGCGAGTTCCTGCGGACGGCTGCTCTGGGCGTGCTTGTCGTCGCCGGAATGCTCGTCATTGGACGCTTTGTCCTTCCCGTCCTGTTCGCGCAGGCCGCGCGAACCAAGAACCCCGAGCTGTTCCTCGCGATCAGCCTCCTGACGGTGATCCTCGCCAGCCTGGCGACGAGTGCGGTGGGCCTCTCGCCCATTCTCGGCGCGCTGATTGCGGGGGTGCTGATCGCGGAAACGGATTATCATGCGGAGGTCGAGGCGATCACAACGCCCTTGGCGGGCCTCGCTCTTGGCATCTTCCTGATCACGGTCGGCATGCGCATCGACCTTTCTTCGATGGTCAGCAATTGGCCGATGATCCTGGGGGCGGCCGTCGCCGTTCTGCTGGTGAAGGCGGCCATAACCGCGGGCCTGCTGCGTCTTTCGGGGATCAGGCCGGCGGTGGCTCTCGAGACCGGTGTCGTTATGGCGAGCCCCTCGGAGACCAGCCTGATCGTGATTACAGCGGCGGCAAGTGCGGGCATTGTCGCCACCGTGGACGCCGACTTCTGGACGACCGTCACGGCGATCGGCCTGACCGTGACTCCGATCCTGGCCGCGTTAGGTCGCCGGATCGGCCGTCGAGTCGATGTTCAGTCGCAATCGGGCGCCATTCCGGCGGGGAAAGACCGTACGATCATCTTCGGCTTCGGCCGCGTGGGCCGAATCGTCGCCGACATGTTGATTGCGCATAATCGACCGTATCTGGCGGTGGATAGCGACGTCGACGGCGTCCACACAGCTCGGGAAGCGGGATACAATATCCTCTTTGGGGACGTGAGACGGCCAGAACTGGCCGACAGGCTCCATCTCGGGCATGCGTCGGCTCTGGTCCTGACGATGGATGATCCGGTCCTTGTTGCTCAGCTGGCGCGCCGGGTGCGCGGGTGGGTACCGAACCTGCCGATCATCGCCCGGGCCCGTGACACCAATCACGCGGCGCAATTGTACAAGGCGGGCGTCACGGACGCGGTCCCGGAAACACTCGAGGCGTCCCTGCAGTTGGCGGAAGCCGTGCTGGTCGACGTGGGCATGCCGATGGGCCGCGTTATCGCCTCGATCCACGAGAAGCGTGACGAGTTGCGTTCGATCATCAAGACGAAGGCCGAGCTTGCCGAAGAGCCGCGGCTCGGACGGCGGCGACTAAGGGATGTTCAGCTGCCGGAGGCCGGCTCGAAGCGGAGCACGCCGGCGTCGTAGGTCGTATGCGTGGGGTTATCGCCGGGGTGGCGCTGACCGTCGTACACAGCGACTTCACGAAAATCGAAGGGGGATACGCCCTCAAGGCAGGCCACGTTCACGCCAAGCTGGTTCGGGTTCGATCGGCGCTTGTGGTGCGTATAGATCCCGCAAACCGAACAGAAATGATGCTCCGCAACCTTGGTGTTGAACCTGTAGGTCGTGAGCTTTTCTTCGCCCTGCAGGATTTTGAAGCCCTCGTGCGTCGAGGTGACCGCGATCGCGCCCCGCATCCGGCAAATGGAGCATGTGCACCGCCTCGCGGATGAAAGTCCGAACGGCAGCTCGGCCCTGAATTTCACCGCTCCGCAATGGCATGAGCCATTGAGGCTCAGGGAATTGGACGATGTCACGTCGATCATGCCGCGACCTTCTCCAACGCTCCTCTTACCGCTTCCAATGCCTCCTCGGCCTTGGAGCCGTCGGGTCCGCCGCCCTGGGCCATGTCGGGTCGGCCTCCACCACCCTGCCCGCCCAAAGCCTCGACAGCGGCCTTCACAAGCTCGACCGCGCTGACCTGTCCGGCAAGATCGTCGGTGACGCCGATGGCGACGCTTGCCCGGCCTTCATTGACCGCCACGAGCGCGCCAATTCCAGAGCCCAGGCGCTTCTTCATGTCATCAACAGCGGCCCGCAAACCCTTAGGATCAAAGCCTTCCACAACCCGTCCGAGGAACTTGAGCCCGTTGACGTCTTCCGGCGCGGGGCCTTCGGACTTCGCTGAGCTTCCGCCCATGGCAAGCTGCTTCCTGGCGTCGGCGAGCTCGCGCTCGAGGCGTTTGCGGTCTTCGACAAGGGAAGCAACGCGCGTTGGGACCTCGTCCGGCGAGCTCTTGAGGACAGCGGCAGCCTCACGGAGCCTGGCGTCGCGTTCGCTCAACCACTGGCGAGCGGCCTCCCCAGTCAGCGCCTCTATGCGGCGTACGCCCGCCGAGACCGCGCTTTCGGAGATGATCTTCAGCAGCTGGATATCGCCGAGCGCGCGGACGTGCGTCCCTCCACAGAGTTCGACCGAATAATCGCCTTCGTCGAAGTGCCCCATCGAGAGTACTCGAACCTCGTCGCCATATTTCTCGCCGAATAGTGCCATTGCGCCCGCCGCAATCGCGTCGTCGGGGGTCATCAGGCGCGTCGTGACCGTCTCGTTCGAGCGGATCTGGGCATTCACCTCCGCTTCGACGGCATCGATCTCCTCACGGCTGAGCGCTTTCGGATGCGAGAAGTCGAAACGGAAATAATCTGGAGCGACGAGGCTGCCCTTCTGGGTGACATGCGTGCCGAGATGACGGCGAAGCGCGGCATGCAGCAAATGCGTCGCGCTGTGATTGGCGCGCACGCGATCCCGGCGAGCTGCATCGACAAGCTGATGCACCGTCTCGCCGACGCTCAACTCGCCCTTCAAAACCTTCGTTCGAAGCACGTGGAGTTTGCCGAGCGGCTTCGACGTATCCTCAACTTCACCTTCGAAGCCTTTGAGTGTGGTCAGTCTTCCGGTGTCTCCAATCTGGCCACCGCTTTCGCCGTAAAACGGGGTCTGATTGAGAAGGATCTCTACCGTCTGACCAATCTCCGCGGTTTCAGTCCGACCACCGTCCTTCACGATCGCAAGGACAACGCCCTCGCCCTCGTCGCCGGAATAGCCGGTGAATTCCGTCGCCCCATATTCCTCGACGAGATCGAACCAGATCTCTTCATTGGCCTTCGCTCCCGATCCCTTCCAGGCGGCCCGGGCCATGACCTTCTGTTCGGCCATGGCGGCGTCAAAACCAGCGCGATCGACGCGGAGCCCGCGCGAACGGAGCGCATCCTCGGTCAGGTCGTAGGGAAAGCCGTAAGTGTCGTAGAGCTTGAACGCAGTCTCGCCGGGTAGAGTGCCGCCATCGGCCAGTTCCGAAGTCGCCTCGTCGAGCAGCTTGATGCCGGTCGCGAGCGTCTGCCGGAAACGAGTCTCCTCCTGCTCGAGCACCTGCTCGATCAAGGGCTGGGCGCGCACCAGCTCCGGGAACGCAGCGCCCATTTCGGCGACCAGCGCGGGCACGAGCCGCCACATCAACGGCTCTTTCGCGCCAAGCAAATGCGCGTGCCGCATTGCCCGGCGCATGATCCGCCGCAGGACATATCCCCGACCCTCGTTGGCCGGCAGAACCCCGTCAGCGACCAGGAAACCCGAAGTCCGCAGGTGATCGGCGATGATCCGGTGGCTCGCGCTCGTCGCGGCGGAATTGTTGGTGGTTAGCGCCATCGAAGCCGCGATCAGCGCCTTGAACGTATCCGTCTCATAATTGTCGGTCGTGCCCTGGAGCACCGCGGCGATCCGCTCCAGGCCCATTCCGGTGTCGATGCTCTTTTTCGGCAGTTCGGAGACGATTTCGTTTGCCGCCTGCTCGAACTGCATGAAAACGAGATTCCAGATCTCGACGAAGCGATCGCCGTCCTCGTCCGGGCTTCCCGGAGGGCCGCCGGGGATGTGCTCGCCGTGATCATAGAAGATTTCCGAGCAAGGCCCGCAGGGTCCGTCATCGCCCATGGCCCAGAAATTGTCCTTCGTCGGAATGCGGATGATCCGGCTTTCGGGCAGGCCCGATATCCTCTTCCAGAGATCGAAGGCCTCGTCGTCGGTGTGATAGACGGTCGCGGTAAGCCGGTCCGGACTGAGCCCCCACTCCTTCGTCAGCAGATTCCACGCAAGCTCGATCGCGCGGTCCTTGAAATAGTCCCCGAACGAGAAATTCCCGAGCATTTCGAAGAAGGTGTGGTGCCGGGAGGTGTAACCGACATTGTCGAGATCGTTGTGCTTTCCGCCGGCGCGAACGCACTTCTGCGAGCTCGTCGCCTGCGAATAAGGACGCGTTTCGAGGCCTGTGAACACGTTCTTGAACGGCACCATTCCCGCGTTCACGAACATGAGCGTCGGGTCGTTTTGCGGTACTAACGGCGCGGACTGGACGCGCGCATGTCCGTTCTTCTCGAAATAATCGAGAAAGCCGCGGCGAATATCGTTGGTCGAGGTCATCTGAAGTCGATGTAAATGCGCTGTTGCAGTGCGGCAAGGAGCGCTTGCCCGCGCATCGTCCGGTGATAAGGCTATGACCCAGGGGAATTGAGGGAATCTCATGAAATTGCTTTGCGTCGCGGCCGTAGCTGCTCTCGCGGCTTCGCCGCTCTCGGCTCAGTCCGATATGCATATGGGCCATTCGGACACGGCTGCGCCCAAAACGCCGATGATCCTTGATGGATATGGCGGGGGCGGGTTCCCCATCACGACGTCGAACCCCAGGGCTCAGGCCTATTTCGACAATGGCATGCAGCTCGCTCACGCCTTCGCACACAAGGCCGCGACCGAGGCGATGGAGGAGGCCGTGCGGCTCGATCCTCAGTGCGCCATGTGCCTGTGGGGCCAGGCATGGGCGTCCGGCCCGACGATCAACTTCGGCAAGAGTGAGGATGAGGTCGCCAAGCTTGCCGAACTCGCCGACAAGGCGGCCGATCTCGCCAAGGTCCACGGAACCGACCGCGAAAGGGAGCTGATCCATGCCCTTCAACTGCGCTACAAGAACGGCGGCGGCGGAAAGGATGGTGACCTTCATTTCGCCAAGGCGATGGCAGTCCTCGCGAACAAATATCCGGACGACAAGGAAATCGGCGTGATCACGGCGGATGCCTGGCTGATGACCAAGGCCGAGACAGCGGACGACTGGAAGCTGAATTCCGAGCTCGCCATGCCGCTGCTCGAACATGTGCTGAAGCTCGATCCCAATTATACCCCGGCGATCCACTTCTACATTCATGCGACGGAGGGCGCGTTCGTTCCTGCATTGGCCGAACCCTACGCCGACCGCCTGGCATCGCTGGCGCCCAAGGCGAGCCATCTCGTCCACATGCCGAGCCACACTTACTACTGGGTTGGGCGCTACGAAGATGCGGCGAAGGCGAACATGCGCGCAGTCGAGCTCGGGATCGACAATGCCAAGCGCCTTGGCCTTGGTCCGCCGGACGGCGTCTGGGGCCTTCCCTACCATGCGCACAATGTGACCTTCGGATTAGGTGGAGCGCTCGAGGCCGGCGATGCGGACATCGCGCTGCGTCTCGGCAAGCCGCTGGTCGAGCGATCGCAGGCGCGCGCGGAAGGCAGCCCCTACTCGCAGATGATCGCTGCCAACGGCTATTATGCAATGGCCCGGTTCTCGGAGCCGGCGGAAGTGCTCGCATTGCCGGAACCCAGGCTGCCGTTCCTGGCGGCTGCATGGCACTATGCGCGCGGCGAAGCCTTCGCTCGCCGCAACGATGCGCCCGGGGTCCGTAAGGAGGCCGCGGCCATCCACGGCATTTCCGGTGAACTCAGCAAGGACGACGGCTCGCTGCAGGCCCAGACGATGACCTTCATCGCCCGCAATGTCCTGGTTGGCAGGGCAGCGATGCTCGAAGGGCGTCCCGGCGAAGCGGCGACGGCGTTCGCCCAGGCGGCCGAACTCGAAGAGGGCGATGACTTCAAGTCGGTCGCCGATCCGCCCGCCTGGTATTATCCCATCCGCCGCGACCTCGCAGCGGCGCTCGCTGCGAACAAGGACGAAGCAGGCGCTCGCCGGGAAGCCGAGGCTGCATTGAAATTCCGCCCGAAAGATCCTGGAACCCTCGCTCTGCTGTCTACGCTTGGCGTTGCAACCGCCGCCCGCTAGGCGAAGGCGTGGCGAAGCGGCGTTCGAAGATTCCGAAATACAAGCGAAGGCGGACGAGCCGTCACTCGCTGCCCCGCCGGTTCCTTGGCTGGATCGTCAAGCTGGTCGTCGCTTTTTTCGTGATTTCGATCCTTTGGGTGCTCGCCTACCGATTCATCAATCCGCCCACGACCATCACCATGGTCGGCGACATGATCGCCGGACGAGGAGCGACGCGCGACTGGATGCCGATCAGCCGGATCGACCGCGACATGGTCCGGGCTGCGATTGCGGCGGAGGACAGCAAGTTCTGCCAGCATCACGGCTTCGACTTCGAAGCCATTGAAGATGCGATGAAGCGCAACGCGTCGGGTGGACGCATTCGCGGCGGATCGACGATCAGCCAACAGACTGCCAAGACCACTTTCCTTTGGAACGGCGGCGGCTATGCCCGGAAAGGCGTCGAAGCCTGGTTCACCTTCCTGATCGAGCATCTGTGGGGCAAGCGCCGGATCATGGAGGTCTATCTCAACAATGCCGAGACCGGCATTGGAACCTACGGCGTCAATGCGGGATCCGAGCGCTATTACGGCCATGATTCGAGCGCGATGAGCGCGACTGAAGCGGCGCGCATCGCCGCCGTCCTTCCTCTACCGAAGAAGCGCGGAGCGATCGCTCCCGTCGGCTTCACCCGCCGCTACGGGAATACCATCGCAGCGCGCATCGGCGTCGTCGCCAATGATGGGCTGGACGGCTGTGTATACAAGGGAACGACCGCGCCCGTGAACAAGGCGCCTCCGAAGGTCAGCAAGGCTGTGCGGCCGCTGCCTGGCGAGGAATATGAGACGACCAGGCCGCCTCCGCCGAGCGCCGACGTCGACGAAACGCCTCCGCCGTCGACCGAGCCCATGAACATCCCCGAGCCGGCCCCGGCCGAGCCGCAGAACGCGACCGAGGTGGCTCCGCCAGCCCAGCCGACTCCCGTCAACGAGACCTAACGCGCTGAGCGGTGGCTCAGGCGCGGTCTCGTGCAGGAACGTGGGCCCGCACCTCTCCGTTGATCCGATGAACTCGGCAAAGGGAGGTTCACATGGCCACGCGTACCCAAAGTCGTCCGTCGAATCGCAGCACCGGAAATCGCAGCGCTTTCACCTGGCGTGAAAACACGGGGCCGATCATCGGTGCCGCGCTCGCAGGTGCCGCGCTCGGTTTCGCAGCCAATTACGGACGCAAATTCCTGTTGCAGAGCATGGAATCGACCGCGGGCGACTGGGATGAAATCCTGGCGGCGGAGCATGAAGCCGCATTGGCGATCTTCGACAAGATGCTGGCGACCGATGAGAGCCAGACCTTCAAGCGCAAGATGCTATTGATGAAGCTGACCCACGCGCTCGACAAGCACGCACATGAAGAAGAGATGGTGGTCTATCCGGCGCTCCGTGAAGCCAATGAAGCCGGGGATGCGGACCGGCTCGAGAATGAGCATGGCTACGTGAAGACCTATCTCTACGAACTTGGCCAGATGGATCTGGATGCGTCCAACTGGCTCGAAAAGGTTCGTGAATTCCGCGCCGAAGTCGCCGAGCACGCAGAGTTCGAGGAGCAGGAGGTCTTCCCGCGGTTCAAGCGCGCGATGGACGAGGAGCAGAACGAGAAGATCACGGCGCTCGTGAACCGTGACGGATTCTGGATGGCCTAACCGACGAGCGCCAGCTTCGGCGGTTCCTGAGCCGAAAGATCGACGCTTCCCGCGCCCGAAATTCGCTCGATACGAGCGGCCAGCTCACCGTCGAGCGCGAAATCGCGGCCGACGAGGACCGTTGCCTCACGCCCCGCCGAAACCGGCAAGATGAAGCGGACAAGGCCGTTTCCGCCGCGCGCATCGGCAAGCTCCCGCACCAGCTGGCCCACCGCTTGCTGATTCGGTACTCGCACAATCATCTGGAGCCGGGTCTGCTTCGCCAACGCCTCGAGCGGCTGGAAGCGCTTGATCGTGACTCGTGGGGTGTCATCCCCGGCGCGCCGATCCAGCTCGACGGTCAGCAGGCCGCAGCCGCCTGCTTTCGCCGCGGCCTCCAATGCGGCGCCGGGCTCGTCATCGAATACGGTAGCCTCGAACTGGCCTGAGCGGTCGGAAAGGCTCGCGACCATGTAGCGCCGTCCCTTGGCCGAGACGCGCCAGCGAACGCCTTCGGCAAGCGCCGCCATCGTCGCGCTCGTCCGTTCGCCTTCCGCGATCTTGATGTCCGACAATTCGCCGAAGCTCCGGACCTTGTGTGCGGCCAGCAAATGCGCCTGGGCTTCTACGGGATGGGCCGAGAAATAGAAGCCGAAGGCATCACGCTCGCCTGCCATCCGCTGAGCGATGCTCCATGATGCATCGCGCGGCAGCCGGATCGGCGGGAGTTCCTCTGCAGTAGCTCCGAACAAAGCGGCTTGTCCGCTTTCCCGCTGATCGTGCGCACTCGCGGCATGAGCGAGGATCGTCTCGGCACCCGCGAAAAGCTTCGCTCGCTCGGGATTCAACGAGTCGAATGCTCCGGCTTCGGCAAGGCTTTCGAGTTGACGGCGGTTGAGCAGCCGGGGATCGATACGCGCGGCAAAATCCTCGAGACTGGTGAACGGCCCACCCCGCTCCCGTTCTTCTACCAGCGCCTCCATCGCCTTTTCACCGACGCCTTTGAGAGCGCCAAGCGCATAGCGGACGGCGTCGCCCTCAACCGTAAAATAGGCATTGCTGGCATTGATGTCCGGCGGCCGGCACTCGACGCCACCCCGACGCATGTCTTCGACGAACACGCCGAGCTTGTCCGTGAGCGCCATGTCGAAGCTCATCGACGCGGCATAGAATTCGGCCCGGTGATGAGCCTTCAGCCAGGCCGTTTGATAGGCGACGAGGGCGTAAGCCGCGGCGTGGCTCTTGTTGAATCCGTAGCCCGCAAACTTGTCGATCGTATCGAACAGCTCGTTCGCCTTGGCCGCGGAAATCTGGTTGTGCGTGGCGCAGCCCTCGACGAAGCGCGCGCGCTGCGCGTCCATCTCGGACTGGATCTTCTTGCCCATCGCGCGACGCAGAAGATCCGCTTCGCCGAGCGAATAGCCGGCGAGCACTTGCGCCGCCTGCATCACTTGTTCCTGGTAGACGAAGATCCCGTAGGTTTCCGCGAGAATGCTCTCCAGCAAGGGATGCGGATATTCGATCGGACTGCGGCCGTTCTTGCGGTCGCCGAACATCCCGATATTGTCCATTGGGCCCGGACGGTAGAGCGCGACGAGGGCGATGATGTCACCAAAGCTGGTTGGCCGAACCGCGGCGAGCGTGCGCCGCATGCCTTCGGATTCGAGCTGGAATATGCCGACCGCATCTCCGCGCTGAAGCAGCTCGTAAACCGCCGGATCGTCCCACGTCAGCTTGCCGAAATCGATCTCGATTCCCTGTTCGGCCAGCAGCCGTTGGCCTTCCTTCAGCACCGAGAGTGTCTTGAGGCCGAGGAAGTCGAACTTCACCAGTCCCGCCGCTTCGACATATTTCATGTCGAACTGGGTGACCGGCATGTCCGAGCGCGGATCGCGGTAGAGCGGTACGAGCTCTTCCAGCGGGCGGTCGCCGATGACCACGCCCGCCGCGTGGGTGGAGGCGTGGCGTGGCAAACCCTCCAGCTTCATCGCCAGATCGAATAGCCGTTTCACGTCCGGATCGGATTTGTACTCGGAAGCGAGCTCGGAAACGCCGTTTAGCGAACGTTCGAGGGTCCACGGGTCGGTGGGATGGTTGGGAATCAGCTTCGCCAGTCGGTCAACCTGGCCGTAGGGCATTTGGAGGACCCGGCCTGTATCCTTCAAGACCGCTCTCGCCTTCAGGCGCCCGAAGGTGATGATCTGTGCGACGCGGTCTCGGCCGTACTTGCTCTGGACGTACGATATCACCTTGTCTCGATGGGTTTCGCAGAAGTCGATGTCGAAGTCCGGCATCGACACGCGTTCCGGATTGAGAAAGCGCTCGAACAGCAGGTTGAGCTCGATGGGATCGAGGTCGGTGATCGTCAGCGCCCAGGCGACGGCCGAGCCCGCGCCCGATCCGCGTCCCGGCCCAACTGGAATGTCGTTCGCCTTCGCCCATTTGATAAAGTCGGCGACGATCAGGAAGTAACCGGCGAAGCCCATGCCGGTAATGATCTCGAGCTCATAATCGAGCCGTTCGAGATAGCGCTCGCGTTCTTCGCTTCCCCTTCCCTCCAGACGGGCGTCCAACCCTGCCCGCGCGTCCCGACGGAGCTGCTCATCCTCATCGTTGCTGAGCCGCGGCAGGATCGGCCTTCGCTGCGGCGCTGCCACCGCGCAACGCCGAGCGATCACCGCGGTGTTGGCAAGCGCCTCCGGCAGATCGTCGAAGAGCTCGGCCATCGCGGCCGAATCCTTCAGCCATGCTTCCGCCGAGGACGTCGCGCGCTGCGCAGTTTCGACATATTCGGAATTGGCGATGCAAAGCATCGCGTCATGCGCCGCATGGAAGGCCGGGTCGACATAAGCTGCCGGGTTGGTGCCCACGATTGGCAGGTCGCGCGCATAAGCGAGGTCGATCAAAGCGTCCTCCGCGGCATCTTCGACCGGATCGTGCCGCCGCACGATCTCGATGTAGAGGCGGCCAGGGAACAGGCGCTGCAGGCGATCGAGATAGGCTTCCGCTTCGCCGCGCTGAGCATCGGCCAGCAGCCGGGCCATCGCGCCCTCGGAACCGGCGGTAAGCGCGATCAGGCCTTCGCTCAGAGTTTCAAGCTGAGAAAATTCGACGTGCGGCTCGTCCTGGACCGGACGGTCGAGATGCGCGGCCGAGACGAGCTTGCAAAGGTTCGCGTAGCCGCCATCGTCCTGGGCGAGCAGGATCAGCCAGTCGATAATCGGACGGGTACCGACGTCCCGCGGCCGCGCGACGCCAAGCGTTGCGCCGATGATCGGCTGCACGCCCTTCGCCATGCAGGCATCGCTGAACGGCATCGCTCCGTAAAGGCCATTGCGATCGGTCAGCGCGATGGCGGGAAAGCCGAGCTTCGCGGCTCGCTCGGCAATCGTCTTCGGCTCCATCGCCCCTTCGAGCATCGAAAAGGACGACAGGACACGCAGCGGAACGTAGGGGTAACTCACCCGAACACTATGGGGATTTCCGCTGGCGATGAAAGCGCGCGAACCGCTCTTTTCCACAATTAGTTGGGCGGCACGGAAGCCTAGCGGGTCGCTCGCCAGCGCCCTTCCATGATGTCACGGATCTCCCGCATGCGGCCCACATAGGCGTCCGCCATGCACTGCCTGTTCGGACAACGATCGCGATAGCTGAGGAACCGGTCGCGGGTCGTTTGCAGCAACGCTTTTTGCGCAGGCGTCGCCCCGCTGAGTGCGCGCCGATATTGGGTGGTCATGTTGAGGTCGAGGGCGGCGAGGCCGCTATCGGAGCAAACCGCCGTCTCGCCACGGGTCTCGGCCCTCGCACAATCGAAGCTCGGCCGCGCCGGAGCATTGGTCTTAGGTCCGGGCTCTACGTTGGCCGAAACCGACGCCGCCACATTCTCTTCCGGCTGCTCGGGAGCAATTTCGTTCGTCGCAGCTTCCGGCGCGGGTTCTTCCATACGCGTGAGTGTCGCCAAAGGTGTCACGATGGCGTCGGCGTTGCGCAACACGACATTACCGTCGGAATCGACGGTGTAATCGACGTCGGCGGTCAGGGTGCGCTGTCCGCCCGTGGCGGCTACGCCCGGAGGCAGGTCGAGCGACAGCGATCCGGAGCAATTGGCCGCTCCGGTCGTGCTGTCTTCGCTTTCCATCACCGCATTTTCCATTCGGACGACCGCGACGTTCGCAAGCTTTTCGAAGGCGGCCTGGTCGCTTCCCCGGATCAGGGCCGCTCGGCGAAACAGCTCTCGCTTGATGAGATTGTATGTCCCCTGGCTCGAGCAGCGCTTTTCCGCGCTGGACGGCTGGACCTGCTGCAAATTGACCTGTTGGTCGCTGAGCTTGTCCTGGTTCGGATTCCGGTTGGTCGCGAAAAAGGCGATGATGAGGATCAGCACCGCGACACCGGCAATCAACGCGAGCATGGTCGGATTAAGCCTGCGCATGGGCTCCTGAACGTCCGGCCCGGGATCGCGCTCCACTATTCCAGGAGTCCGTCGTGAAGGCGCACAACCCGGTCCATCTTCGCGGCGAGGCGCTCATTGTGGGTCGCGACCAGCGCCGCGCTGCCTTCTCCGCGCACGAGGCCGAGGAACTGGGCGAGCACGGCATCGGCCGTATGCTCGTCAAGGTTGCCGGTTGGTTCATCGGCCAGCACGAGGGGCGGTTTGTTGGCAAGCGCCCGCGCGACCGCGACTCGCTGCTGCTCGCCGCCCGACAGCTTTGATGGGCGATGGTCGAGGCGCTGAGACAGGCCAAGCGCTCCGAGCAACTCTTCCGCCCGATCTTTCGCCGCCGCGGGCTCAACGTCGCGAACGAGCTGCGGCATCATCACATTTTCGAGCGCGTTGAATTCCGGCAGCAGGTGGTGGAACTGATAGACGAAGCCCAGGAGCTCGCGCCGCAACACGGTGCGGCCATCATCGTCGAGATCGGCCGCCTCCCGCCCTTGAAGCCGGATCGATCCTGCAAATCCGCCCTCGAGCAGGCCAACGGCCTGCAGCAAAGTGGACTTGCCCGAACCGGAAGGCCCCAGCAGAGCGACGATCTCGCCCGGCTGGACCGCCAGGTTCACCCCGCGAAGTACTTCGATCGTAACATCGCCCTGGACGAAGCTGCGCCGCAGGTCGCGGGTTGCCAGGACCGCCTCACTCATAACGAAGCACCTGGACGGGGTCGGTGCTGGCGGCCTTGCGCGCCGGGAACAGTGTCGCCGGGAAGATCAGCAAGAGCGTGACAATGACAATCGCCGCGACTTCGACTGGATCGGTCTTTGACGGCAGCTCCGACAGGATCCGGACCGAAGGATCCCACGGGTTCGAGCCCGTCACATAATGGACAAGGTCGACCGCACCCTGGCGAAAGAAGAGGGTAATCGCCCCAAGTGCGAGCCCGATCAGGATTCCGAGCACTCCAATGGACATTCCGACCGTCATGAAAATGCGCAGGATGGCCCGACGCGTCGCCCCCATCGTTCGAAGAATCGCGATGTCGCGGGTCTTCGATCGCACCAGCATGATGAGCGACGATGCGATGTTGAATGCTGCGACGACGACGATGATGCAGACGACGATAAACATCACCACCCGCTCAAGATCGAGGGCCTGGAAGAGGGCCGAGTTCATTTGCCGCCAGTCGGAAATTACCGCCTGGCCTTTGACCAGTGGCTGCAATGGCGCGAGAATCTTGTCGACCTTGTCAGGGTTGTTTGTCTGGATTTCGACCACGCCGACGTCGTCGCCCATCATGAGGAGCGTCTGAGCGTCCTTCATCGGCATGACGACGAACGCCTTGTCGTAATCGTAGACTCCGACCTCGAATATGGCGCCGACCGTGTAGGTCACGATCCGAGGCACCGTCCCGACGACCGTCGATCGTCCTTCGGGACTGATGAGGCTGATCTCGCTGCCCGGATAGGCACCCAGGGAATCGGCGAGCTTCGATCCGATCGCGACCTTGCCGCTTCCTGGTGTTATCGCCTTGAGGTCTCCCGCCAGGACGTTTTCGTTCAGCGTCTTGTTCGACAGTATATCCTCGACGCGCATTCCGCGCACGAGAACGCCTTCGACGCGCCCGTTCGACGACGCCATCAAAGGCTGTTCGATCAGCGGCAGTGCGGAGGTCACACCCTTGGTGTTCCTGGCAGCAACCTCGATCCGCTCCCAGTCATGAAGTTGACCGTTATAGCCCTGGATGATCGCGTGGCCGTTCAGCCCGACGATCTTGTCGAACAGGTCGGCCCGAAAACCGTTCATCACACTCATCACGACGACCAGCGCCCAGACGCCGAGCGCCACGGCTCCAACGCTGAACCCGGCGACGACGAAGATGAACCCCTCGCCCTTCTGCGGGAGCAGGTAACGGCGGACGAGCATCCGCTCGACGCGGCTGAGGATCACAGGTTGGGATCCGCGGCTTGTACAAATCTCCCAACCGACGGGAGCATCGTCGAGATGACCTCGACTGCCTTGTCGACCGGAATGAGCTCGCGGACCCCACTCTCGCGGTACTTCGTCTCGATCATTCCTTGAGCGACCGACTTGGGACCGACAATGAATTGCCACGGCAAGCCAATGACATCCATTGAACCGAGCTTGACCCCGCCGCGTTCGTCCCGGTCATCGTACAGCGCGACGTCACCGAATTGCTGGAGCTTGCCGTAAAGGTCTTCGGCCACTGCCACGCACGCCGGATCGTCGTGGCGCATGTTGACGAGACCAATGAGCCAGGGCGCGACCGATGCGGGCCAGATGATGCCCGCGTCGTCATGACTGGCTTCGATAATCGCCCCGACCAGGCGCGACACGCCAACCCCATAGCTGCCCATCATCGGAGTAACGGGGCTTCCATCGGCGCCGCTGACCTTGAGGCCCATCGCTGCCGAATATTTGTCGCCGAAATAGAAAATGTGACCGACCTCGATGCCGCGGCCGGTACGCCTCTTGGCTTCCGGCACAGCTTCCCATTTGGCAACGTCATGGGTCTCGTCCGTCGCCGCGTAGGTTGAGTTCACGCGGTCAAAGAGCCCCTGCAAGCCGGCTTCGTCGCCATATTTGAGATCGGACTGCTGCCAGTCGAATTCGTCATAGGCGGCGTCGTAGAAGACTTCGCTTTCGCCCGTCGGCGCAAGAACGATGAATTCATGGCTGAGATCGCCGCCGATCGGTCCAGAAGCCGCTTTCATCGGCACGGCTCGGATGCCCATCCGCTGGAAGGTTCGGAGGTAGGCGAGCATCTGCGTGTAATAGCTCTGGCGAGCGCCAGCCTCGTCAAGGTCGAAGCTGTAGGCGTCCTTCATCAGGAACTCTCGGCCGCGCATGACCCCGAAACGCGGGCGAACCTCATCCCGGAACTTCCACTGGATGTGATAGAGCGTCCGCGGCAGATCCCGATAGCTCTTCACATCGTCGCGGAACAGGACGGTGATCATCTCCTCGTTCGTCGGACCGTAGAGCATTTCCCGCTCGTGGCGGTCCTTGATGCGGAGCATCTCAGGCCCATAGGCATCGTAGCGTCCGCTTTCGCGCCACAACTCGGCCGACTGCAACGTCGGCATGAGCATTTCCTGGGCGCCGGCGCGGTCCTGTTCCTCGCGGACGATCTGTTCGATCTTCTTCAGCACTCGATAGCCAAGCGGCAGCCAGGCGTAGATGCCTGCCGCCGTCTGTCGAACCAGGCCGGCGCGGAGCATCAATTTATGGCTGACGATTTGGGCGTCAGCGGGGCTTTCTTTCAAAACCGGGAGGAAGGCTCGTGACCAGCGCATGCTGGGCGCTCTAGCGGGCTGCGCTCGCAACTTGCAACCGCGCCAGCCCGATGTGTCCGTGACGACACAGGGCTGTGACAAAAGCTGATCTACCGCAATTCCACAAGTGACAGGCCGAAAAAGCCGTCATAGCGTGCGCCACGTTCCGAACGAACGAGCCTTGGGGTCGCTGGTTCGGGGACTGCGGCAGAGCAACTGGGGAGGCTCGCTGCAACGACATCCAAGGGGGCTGACGAGCAATCGTCACGCAGGGCGCCCGGATCGCTTGCCGATCCGGGCGTTTGCTTTCTTACGAGGCGTGTTTGTTGTAGAGCGACTCCGCCTTGTCTGCATAAGGCGCGTAACCGCCGAAAGCATGCGAAGGAGGCTTCGATGCGAAAGCGCATTTTCATCTCATTGCTCCTGCTCAGCGCGGTGGCGGTCGGCCCGGCCAGCGCACAAAACGGCCAACGCGGCGGGATTCGGACGGAAACCCAGAGCCGGCTTGCCGGCCAGGGCGCCGACAACGACCTTATCTGGAATTTCGCCGGACTGCTCGGACTCCTGGGCCTGCTGGGCCTTCGTCGAGGGCACCCGGACGATAGCTATCACCCCGCTGTAATGGAGTGATCCCGTCAGCTTCCTTTGGAAGCGGAAGCAGCATGGAAGGGGACGTCAAATCATGCGCATGATCTTGCCAATCACCGTGGCCGCGGCGGCCCTTTTCGCCGTCAGTCCGGCGCTCGCCCAAAATGAGACCGGTGCGGCTGGTACGGCCGTGACCGACAACGCTGCCGCGCCGACCGATGCGAATTCCGTCGCAGCGGCCGATAATACGGCGGTTCCTGTTACGACGACCGAGACGACAACCACCGCCACCGAAACCAGCACTCCACCTCCAGCTCCGGAAGAAGAGAAATCCTTTCCGTGGGGAATTCTCGGTTTGCTCGGCCTGATCGGCCTGCTTCCTCGGTTTAGACGCAGCTGAGCCGGGCTCGGCCTGATCGTTCCACTTCGGGGACCGTGCTGCCATAAGCGGTCGCGAGATGTCCCCGGAGCGAGCGATGAGTGAGCGCGACAAGAGAACGTCAACAAAGCTCGTCGAAGGCGGCCGGCGCAAGGAATGGCGTGGCCGCCTCGTCAATCCCCCGGTCGAGCGCGCTTCGACCATTCTTTTCGACAGCATTGCCGAGCTCGATTCGAGTCGACCAGGGCTCGGCGAATATCGCTACGGCCTTCAGGGCACGGCCACGCAGTGGGCGTTGGCCGAAGCGCTCACGAACCTCGAGCCCGGAGCGGCGGGCACAGCGCTCTTTTCCACCGGCCTGGCTGCGATCACCACAGCGGTGCTGGCGGTGCTTTCGCCTGGCGACGAATTGCTCGTCACGGACAACGTCTATGGACCCACGCGCAAGTTCTGCGACACGATCCTGAAGCGTTACGGAATAGCGACGCGCTACTACGACCCCCTGGTCGGCCGGGCGATCGCCGATTTGATCGGAGAAAGCACGAAGGCGATTCTCCTTGAAAGCCCAGGCTCACAGACGATGGAGGTCCAGGATGTCCCTGCGATCTGCACCGTGGCGCGCGATCGCGGCGTGATCACGCTTCTCGATAACACATGGGCGACGCCGCTTTTCTTTCCCGCGATTGCGGCCGGGGTCGACATCTCGATCATCGCCGCGACCAAATATGTGGGCGGTCATGCGGACGTCATGATCGGCGCTGCCACATCCACGCAGCAATTTCATGACCGCGTTGAGCGTACCGGCTGGGATCTCGGCCACTCCCTGTCGCCCGACGATGCCTGGCTCGGTTCCCGTGGACTGAGGACCATGGCGGTGCGCCTGAAGCAACATCAGGAAGGTGCGCTCAAGGTCGCGCACTGGCTCAAGCAGCAGCCCGAGGTCGGCCTTGTCCTTCACCCTGCCCTGCCCGACTGCCCCGGCCATGATATCTGGCAGCGGGACTTCAAAGGCTCATCGGGGCTTTTCTCATTCGAGCTGAAGAACGCCGATCCGGCGGCATTCGTCGACCGGCTGCAGCTGTTCGGAATCGGGTACAGCTGGGGCGGCTATGAAAGCCTCGCGCTCCCCGCGAAGCCCACTCGAACGATTTCGAAGCCCCCTGCGGAAAGCCTCGTGCGGTTGCATATCGGGCTGGAAGATCCCGACGATCTTATCGAGGACCTGGAGACCTCGCTTCGCTCAGCCTAGCCGAAAAACTTCGACGCACCGCCGAGGATTCCTCCGAGCCCGCCTTCGCGCTCGAGAATCGAGGCGAACGAACCCAGCGCGCCCTCTCCGCCAATATGACTGACGATCTCTTGCAGCTTGTCGGTAGGAAGTCCGGTCGCATCCGCGGCCGTCGTGACTGTGTCGCCTTCCTGGCTATGCGCCTGCCCTAAAGCGGCAACTGCCGATTCGACCTGTTCCGGAGACAGGCCGACCTTGGCAGCGAGGTTCTGGATCGTCGCGTCTCCGCCCAGTTGGCCGAGGATCCCATCGAGCATGCTCATCTCATCCTCCTCAAGTGCGTAGGAGGCAGCAGTTACGCCCCGGGAGACGGCGGGTCTACATCGCTGTACGACGGCGCCGCTGGACGCTCCGTACAGGCGTTCACCAGAATGGTAGCGGAGGAGGGACTTGAACCCCCGACACGCGGATTATGATTCCGCTGCTCTAACCAGCTGAGCTACTCCGCCCCATGAGGCATTGAAGGGGCGCCACTTTGAGGCGCCGAAGGCGCGCGATATAAGTGCGTGCATTATGGTGGTCAACGCGGAGGAACCGCACACGGCTGGTCTCGTTGAGCCGGGAGACGAAGAGGCACGCATGGACCCACTGACTCCCCTCGACACATTATGCCGAATCATCCTGCGCGCCCGCGAATATGAGGCCCAGACGGCTACGGACTATGATGGCGGCGAGGCCGCCGACAATGTCGACGATGAGGAGGAGGGAACACTTTCCGTCCTCGACGACACGATCAACGACAGCGTCGAAGAGGAGTTGATCGCGGCCTTCGAGGACCTGGGAGAAGACCAGCTCGCCGAGGTCATCGCATTCTGCTGGGTCGGCCAGGGGACTTATGAGGCGTCCGATTGGGACGAGGCCATGGACGAAGCGCAAACGCTCGTCGGAGAAGGCACCGAGGGAGCGATCGAAGAGCTGATGGAGCAGCCAATGCTAGCCTCCGTTCTCGAAACGGGGCTGGCGGCCTTCGATCTCAGCTGCGACGGGATCGGGGACGTCGGCTAACCGCGGAACGGATAGGCCGCTATCCGCTCCCATGGGCCGCCAAGGTAGCGGTGCAATCCCAAGCCCTTGATTGAGAGCGAACGTGGCTGGAAATCGCCCTCGAGCGAGTTGCGCAACTCCCGCGCCTCTCGTGAAGAAACCTTGTTCTGGATCGTGATGTGCGGTCGCCATCCGCCGATATCCTGCGCTCCAAGCAAGCCATGCAGGTCGGCTGCAAGGTCCTCTCGCATACGGTCCAGGTCCTCGGAAACCACGCGAAATGCGACTCCGCCGCCCAGGTCCATCAGGCCGGCGACCATCGCTCTGGGCGCAGCCTGATTGGCGAAACGGGATAGCCGCGCCCTCACCTCCAACTCGGCAGACGGCGGAAGGCTGTGGAAGATCGTGAGATGAACCGGTACCTGGTTGCGCTCGGATGGATAATGCTTTCGGCGGAGGCCTTCCAGCCAACCGGAATCGACTTCCGCGAGGTCAGCCGTCACGATCAGCGCGCCGGCCATTGATCCCGCGAAAGCTCCTCAAGCTTGTTGAATTGATCCGCGCTCAGTTCCGCCACCAGCCGGTCATCTTCCACATGGGCGTCTGCCCAGCGCAAGCGCCGCAATGTTTCGCCCACGCCAGCGACTCCTCCTTGCGATACGACCACATAGCTGAGCTTGCCGCTTTGGCATCCGGCCATGGCGTCAATGCAGCTCCCAATCGGGTCGCCGGCGATCTCCACCGAAGCGTGGGATAGAAGCGATACAGGGAACAGGGGCTCGCCGGGCGTCTGCTCGCTCGCTTTGGAAGCGGCCTTGGCGCCTTGTTCAACCTTGCTCTGCCGCCCGAGCCACCGCCAAACGCCGAAGATGTTGAGCAAGGTCAGGACCGCGTTGGTCCAAGTGAGCGCCGGCTGGTCCGTGAGGATGCCCACGCCGAGCCATGACATCGACCCAAGCAGGAATACCGCGAATCCGTATCCGGTGATCTTCGATCCCAGGTTCGAAGCGGTCATTGTCGCGGCGATGATCGTAGCGATCGTCGCCATCCAGGAAATTGTATCAGCCATGCGCGCGCAATGCGCGGCAACAGACGATGGTTCAGATTTCCACCTGGCTGCCCAGCTCGACCACGCGATTCGTCGGAAGCTTGAAGAACTCCATCGCGCTTTCCGCGTTGCGTAGCATCCAGGCGAACAGCTTTTCTCGCCAGATCGCCATCCCTGGACGGGACGAAGCGAGCAAGGTCTGCCGGGCAAGGAAGAAGCTGGTGTCCATCATCTTGCACTGGGGGCCGCAACCCTTGAGCTGGGCCAGCGCCGCAGGCACGTCGACTTCCTCCATGAAACCGTATCGCAGGACCACGCGGTAGAAGCCCGAACCATAATCCTTCTGCTCGAGGCGCTTCTCCGCGATGACATAAGGCACGTCCTCGATCCTGACCGTCAGCAGGATCACTCGCTCATGAAGCACTTTGTTGTGCTTCAAGTTGTGAAGCAGCGCATGGGGTACACCGCTGGCCGAGCTCGTCATGAACACCGCGGTTCCGGGCACTCGGGCCGCGCTTGTCGCGGCCGACTTGATGAAAATCTCCATCGGAAGGCTCGCCTCGCTCATCCGGTCGATCATCAGCTTGCGACCCTTCGCCCAGGTGGTGAGGAAAGTGAACGCGACGGCTCCGACCAGCAGCGGGAACCAGCCCCCGGCAGGGATCTTCAGCAGGTTCGCGGACAGGTACGAGCCGTCGACCGTGAAGAAGATGACCAGCAGGCCGGCGACAAACCAGCGGTTCCAGTTCCACATCTGGCGCAGCACGACCGAGATCAGGATCGTGTCGATCAGCATCGCGCCGGTGACGGCGATGCCATAAGCGGCGGCCAGGTTTGAAGAGCTGCGGAAGGTCAACACCAGGATGATGACCATCGTCATCAGCGCCCAGTTGACGATCGGGATGTAAATCTGGCCAGCCGCCGCTTCGCTGGTGTGCGAAATCCTGAGGCGCGGAACGAAGCCCAGCTGAATCGCCTGCTGGGTGACCGAAAATGCCCCTGAAATCACGGCCTGGCTGGCGATGATCGCGGCAGCGGTCGCCAGGAGCACCAGCGGCAGCCGCAGCATGTCAGGGGCGAGATAGAAGAACGGATCCTTGACCTGGTGTAGCGCGGTCGCCGAATCCGAGGACAGGAGCATCGCGCCTTGCCCCAGGTAATTCAGCAGCAGGGCCGGAAGCACGAAATAGAGCCACGACACGCGGATCGGCTTGCGTCCGAAATGCCCCATGTCGGCGTAGAGGGCTTCGGCGCCCGTGACGGCCAGGACGACCGATCCGAGCGCGACGAACGCCCGGACAAAATCGGTCGCGAAAAACGACACTGCGTTAAGCGGATTGATCATCGCCGTGATCACCGCGGGATGATCCAGGATGTGCATCGTCCCAAGCACGGCGATCGACGCGAAATAGATCATCATCACTGGGCCGAACAGCAGTCCGACCTTGGCCGTGCCCCGCGCCTGGATCGCGAACAGTCCGACCAGGATGGCTATGGCGATGGGAACCACAAACGGCTGCAGCCCGGCGTTGACAGTGGTCAGACCCTCGACCGCCGAAAGGACCGAAACGGCCGGCGTAATCATCGAATCGCCGTAGAAGAGCGCCGTCGCGAAGACGCCCATCAGGATGATCCCGCTCGTCCACCTCTTCTTGCCGCTCAGAGTGCGGTTGATGAGGGCCAGCAGGGCGAGGCTTCCGCCCTCCCCCTTGTTGTCCGCGCGCATGACGATCGTGACGTATTTCAGCGTCACGATGATCATCATCGACCAGAAGATGAGGCTCAAGACCCCGAAGATGTGCAGCTGGTCGACGCGCAGCTCGTGATGGCCGGCGAAAGTCTCGCGGAAGGCGTAGATCGGCGACGTGCCGATGTCGCCGAACACGATCCCGATCGCGCCGATGGCAAGCTTCCACAGCGGGCCGTGAGCATGCCCGTGCGAAGTGTCTTGCGGCGCTTCAGTTTGAGCGCCCCCAGTCGCGGTGAGGTTCATTTTATTGGGTTCAGACTGAACAGACTGCGGCTTCGCATCCTTGGGTCCGGTGCCGAAGTCGTCGGTCACGGTCATGATTATCTAGCACCGCCGTTACGGCGCTGCAATCGGTGGGGACAGGGGCGAAAAGCCCGTCTATAGGCCCGCGCAAACATCAGAATGGAGCGAACGGATAATGCGGGTTGGGGTGCCAAAAGAGATCAAGGTCCATGAATATCGCGTCGGACTGACACCGGCTTCGGTGGCCGAGCTTGTCGCGGCGGGGCATGAAGTGGTCGTCGAGACCAAGGCCGGGAACGGAATCGACTGCCCTGACCGCGCTTACGAGAAGGCCGGTGCGCAGATCCTTCCGGATGCGGCGTCTGTGTTCAAGGCCGCCGACATGATCGTGAAGGTGAAGGAGCCGCAGCCGCAGGAAATCGCGATGCTCGAGCCGCGGCACGTCCTTTTCACCTATCTCCATCTTGCTGCCGACAAGGATCAGGCCATCGGCCTGATGAAGTCGGGCGCAACCTGCATCGCCTATGAAACCGTCACGTCCAGGAACGGTTCGCTGCCGCTTCTCAAGCCGATGAGCGAGGTTGCGGGCCGCATGTCGGTCCAGGTCGGCGCGCATTATCTGGAGAAGGAACAGGGCGGCCGCGGCGTCCTGCTCGGCGGCGTTCCTGGGGTCGCGCCGGCCAAGGTCGCGATTCTCGGAGGCGGCGTGTCCGGCGTGAATGCCGCCCAGATGGCCGTCGGAATGCGCGCAGACGTCACGATTTACGACATCAACATGGAACGGCTGGCCGAGCTCGACATGTTCTTTTCGAGCCAGATCAAAACGGCTTTCGCGTCACGTTCGGCGATCGCGAGCGCGGTCGAGAAAGCCGAGCTGGTCATTGGCGCGGTACTCGTTCCCGGCGCGGCGGCTCCCAAGCTGGTCACCCGCGACATGCTGAAGACTATGAAGCGCGGCTCGGTGCTGGTTGACATTGCGATCGACCAAGGCGGTTGCTTCGAGACCAGCCATCCAACAACTCACGCCGACCCGGTCTATGAAATCGACGGAATCATCCATTATTGCGTCGCCAACATGCCGGGCGCGGTCGCGCGGACGAGCGCGTTCGCACTCAACAATGCGACTTTGCCCTTCGCCTTGAAGATCGCGAATCTCGGGGCCGAGCAGGCGATGCGTGAAGATCCGCATCTCGCGGCGGGCCTCAATGTCTCCGGTGGCAAGATCCGCCACCAGGCGGTCGCCGAGGCGCTCGACCTCGAATACGAACCGGCCTAGCGCGTCGCGGCGCTCGGCGGTCCGCTTAGCGCCGCTACACCCTGATCGATCAAGGGTCGCCAGCTCGCATTGGCGGGAGCTTTGGCGAGTATGGCCTTCCAAACCGCCACGCCGCCTTCACGATCGCCGGAACGGGCAAGCGCCAGACCATAGAAGAATGGCGGTCCCGGATAGCCCGGTGAAAGCTCGGCCGCGCGGCGGTAGGCAAATTCCGACGCAGGGGTCAGGCCGTGCGAGTGGTCGACAAGCGCATTGCCGAGGCCGACCCACAATTGCGGGTTTCTCGGATAACGGTGGACCGCGTTGGTGAGGATGTTCACCGCATCCTCGCTTTTTCCTGTCCGCGCGAGCGCCTCGGATATTCGGAGCCAGGATTCCTCGCCGGTGAAATCCCCGTAGAAGGCGTGGCGCGCTTCGGTAAGGGGAATGATGCTCGCTGTGGTTGTTCCCGGCGCCGGTGCGCCAGGAATATCGGGTCGCCCCTGGAACGCATAGCCTGCCGCTCCGAATAGCAATGCCGCGCCCGCCGCCTGCAGCAAGCCACGGCGAACGCCCAGCAGCCAAAGCCCGGCTCCACTGACGGCGATCAGCCCGAGAAGGATGATCCAGCCCATCAGGCGCGCTTCCCAAGCCCGATGCGCCGGCGGATCAGAAACGCGCCGATCATCAGCAGGGCCAGCGGCGCCAGCCAAAGCGGCCAGGCTGCCGGCTCGGCCGTCGGCTTGTAGCTGATCCAGGTGCCGTAGCGTTGGACAAGCCACGCCCGGATGTCGGAGGGCTTCTCCCCCGCCGCGATCCTGCGCCGCACAAGGTCGCGCATGTCGCCGGCAAGTTCCGCATCCGAATCGGCGATGGACTGCCCCTGGCAAACAAGGCAGCGAAGTTCCTGCATGAGCGCCTGTGCTCTTGCTTCCTGGCGCTGGTCGGGAAGTTGCCGGTTCGCCCAATATGCCGGCGGCAAGTCGCTGTCGGCCAAGGCCGGCTGCGCAAGCAGCAGCGCGAAGGCGATGGCAACAGGCCTCACTTCGATTGCTCCAGCTTTCCGAGAATCATCGGAACATCTGCCGCCCCGATGGGCCCGATATGCTGGTAGCGAATGATGCCGCGCCCATCGACGATGAAGCTTTCGGGAACTCCCGATGAGCCAAGCGAGATCTGCACTTTGCTCTCTGTATCGCTCCCGATCCGCTCGTACGGATCACCGTTCCGAGCGAGAAAGTCGGCGATGTCCGCCGGACGGTCGCGGACTGCTATGCCGTCTATCGAGACGCCTTGCGACCTCAGCTGCTGGAGCACGCGCACTTCGGTGATGCACGGCACGCACCAGCTGGCGAAGATGTTGACGATATGCGGCTTGCCGGTCGCGAGATCAGTGGATGACAGGCCCGGCTTCGTCGGCAGTCCCGCAGCCAATGCGAAGGCCGGAACCGCTTTCCCCTCGAGCTTCGAGGGCACGTTCGTGTCCACGGGCGTCACAAGTCGCCAGATGAGACCCGCGATCAACAACAAGAGCAACACCAATGGGGCGAAGCGGATCGCGCGGCTCATGCGTAACGCTCCCGCCAACCGCGGTCACGCTTCGACCGCCATCCGCGCCAGGCCCGCCCAACCAGTGCAAGCGCCCCGCCGAACGCAATCAGCACTCCGCCAAGCCAGATCAGGGTCACGAACGGCTTCCACCACAGCCGCACCTGCCATCCTCCGCTCGCGTCGGGCTTGCCGATGACGGTGTAGAGCTGGCCGTTCCAGAAGGTCTCGATCGCTGCTTCGTTGGTCTCGGTTGGCGGATCCGTGAAATAGCGGGTCTGCGGCTTCAGCGTCTCAAGTCCCTGCCCCCGGCTTGCATGGATTTCTGCCTCTATCGCAGTCCAGTTTTTGCCCGCTGTGGGAACGACATCGCTGAGTTCGACCGTCCAGGGGCCGACGCTCAGCGTCTCGCCCTGCTTCACCACCGCGAGCGTCTGCCTGGTGAAGGCGCTGTCAACAGCCATTCCCGCGAGCGCGACGGCGATCCCGAAATGTGCGATCACCATGCCCCAGATCGCGAGCGGCGTTCGCAGCGGATTGCGTCCGACTAAGGGCAGCCAGCACGCGGCGGCGAGAAAGGCGGCCGCCGTGAGACCCAGCCGCGGCAGGATTCCAATTTCGGGCGCGACAATGATCGTCATGGCCAATGCGCTGGCGGATAACAGTGCGGGTATGGTTAGCCGCTTGAGGATAGGCCGCGAATCGCTCCTCCAGCGAAGCAACGGCCCGACCGCGACCAACGCTGCCAGAATCAGCGCGAGGGGACCCGCCACCGCATTGAAATATGGTGCGCCGACCGAGAGCTTTTCGCCGGTCACGGCCTCCACGAACAATGGATAAAGCGTTCCCAGGAAAACGACGCCGAGGATGACGCTGAGCAAGAGGTTGTTCACGACGAGCCCGCTCTCGCGGCTGATTAGCTCGAAGGGCGCGCCTTCCTTCAACGTCACTCCGCGAAGCGCGAACAGCGTGAAAGCCGCGCCCACGTAAATCGCCAGCAAAGCCAGCAGGAATGTCCCCCGTTCCGGATCGATCGCGAAGGCGTGCACCGAAGTCAGGATTCCCGAGCGAACCAGGAACGTGCCGACCATCGACATGGAAAAGGCGATGACCGCGAGCATCATCGTCCACGCTTTGAGCGCTCCACGCGAAGCGAGCACGCTAACCGAATGAAGCAATGCCGTTGCCGCGAGCCACGGCATGAGTGAGGCATTCTCGACCGGGTCCCAGAACCACCAGCCGCCCCAGCCGAGTTCGTAATAAGCCCAATAGCTGCCGGCGGTGATCCCGAGCGTGAGCAGGATCCATGCACCCAGAACCCACGGCCGCATCGCTCGCGCGAGCCGCGAATCCACATCGCCGGTGAGCAATGCGCCAACCGCGAGACTGAACGCGATCGAAAGGCCGACATAACCGAGGTAGAGCGTCGGCGGATGGAAGGCCAGGCCCGGGTCCTGAAGCAACGGGTTGAGGCCGCGTCCCTCCAGAGGCGCCGGATTGAGCCGCGCGAACGGGTTCGAAGCGACGAGCAGGAAGGCATAGAACCCGAGGGCAAGCGCAGCCTGAGCGCCAAGCGCAGCAACCAGCGTTCTTTCGTTCGTTCTTCGCGACAGCAACGCCAGGAGGGCGCCCGCAAAGGCGAGTACGGTCACCCACAGAAGCATCGATCCCTCGTGGTTCCCCCACGCGCCGGCGACCTTGTAAATGAATGGCTTCGCGCTGTGGCTATTCTCGAAGACCAAGGCGACGGAAAGATCGGTTCGCGCGAAAACGAACAGCAGCGCCCCAAACGAGATCAAGGTCAACACCCCCTGAACCGCCGCGATCGACCGCATTGTCCGCGCTGCATCGATGTGGCTGCGCAAAGCCATGATCATCAGTACGAATTGAAGCGCAGCGAGCCCGGCGGCGAGCCACAAGGCGGCGAGACCAGCCTCGGCAATCATTTCGTCAGCGTCTTGGCAGCCTTATGCTCGGCGGACAAATTGCCGAGCTCGGGCGGCATGTAGCGCTCGTCATGCTTGGCCAGGATCTTGTCCGCGTAGAAAGTGCCGCCGCGAAGTTGGCCTTCCGCGACGACGCCGCTCCCTTCCCGGAACAAATCCGGAAGGATGTCGCGGAAAATGACGGGCGTTCGCGCCTGGCCATCGGTGACAATGAAGTGAACGGTTATGCCATCGGCGCCGCGTTGGACTGAGCCCTTCTCGACCATGCCGCCAAGCCGCATCCCCCTGCCCTGCTCGGCCTTGCCGGCCGCGATTTCGGCGGGCGTATAAAAATAGGATGCCCGCTCGCGCAGACCCCACATGGCAAGGAGAACCGCGACGAGCACCGCGATGATCGCCGCGCCGACGAGAATGAGCCGCTGGTTCTTGGGCTTCATTGACGCTTGAGCGCGTTTGCCGCGGCCTCGGCGCGCCGCATCGAGACGTAGGCGCGCAACAGCAGCGCCGCGGTTAGGACGAATGCGATGGCGTAAGCCGCAGTGACAAAGGGCCAGGGGTTCATGACTGCCCCATTCGGCGCATCCGCGCCTCGACCTTTGCTTCAGCCAGATCAGCCCGAATGCGCATCAGGACCGCCGCGCCAAACAGGCAGGTGAAGCCGATCATTGTCAGCGGAAGTGGCCAAAGGATCGAGCCATCGATGGTCGAACCCGTCAAGCCGATGCTCTCCCCCTGATGAAGGGTGCGCCACCAGAGCACCGAATAATGGATGATAGGCAGGTTGATTGCGCCAACGAGGCCGAAGATCGCGGTGATCCTGCCCCCGCCTCCGCGCTCGCGCTCTGCCGAGCCGAGGGCGATGTAGCCGAGATAGAGGAAGAACAGCACGAGCATCGATGTCAGGCGGCCATCCCATTCCCACCACGTGCCCCAGGTCGGCCGCCCCCAGATCGAACCGGTCATCAGGCAAATCGCGGCGAAAGTGGCTCCTGCTGGCGCCGTCGCGCGCCCGGCGACCGACGCAAGCGGGTGACGCCAGACCAACTGGCTGATCGACGCCGCGGCGATCCCTCCCCACCCAGCCATTCCCAGCCATGCGGAAGGCACGTGGATGTACATGATCCGAACGGTCTCGCCTTGAAGGTAATCGGGCGGAGTCAGCGTGAGACCGGCAATCGCCCCGCAAATCGCGAAGACGAGGCCAATCACCAGCAGCCAGGCTGTCGCCGGTTTCGCAAAACGGAGAAACCGCGCCGGATTTGCAAGCGCGTGCATCGCGGCCCGTTCAGGCCCTTCCGATCAGCCGCTGCGCCATCGCATCGGCGACGTCAGCCGGATTGCGGCCTGACGCCTGGCTCTCGGCCCAGATCTGCTCGAGCCTCAATGGAATGCCCTCGATCCGCTCGCGGACCAGGCTCGCATCGCCGTCACCCAGATATTCGGTACAGACGTTGATGATCCCGCCAGCGTTGATCACGTAGTCGGGGGCGTAGAGGATTCCGCGTTCGTGGATGCGCTGGCCATCTTCCGGTTTGGCGAGCTGATTGTTCGCGCCGCCTGCGACCACCGGTACCTTTAGGGCGGCGATCGACTGCTCGGTGAGGATCGCTCCGAGCGCGTTCGGACTGAGAACGTCAGCTTCGAGAGTCAGGATCTCATCCGTCCCGACGACCGTGCCGCCCACCGCGTCCGCGAGCTTCTGTGCCTTCGGCTGATCGACGTCGGCGATCGACAGCTTCGCGCCTTCCGTGAAGGCGTGAAGCGCGACTCCGCTCGCCACGCTGCCCGCGCCTTGCAGCGCGATGTGAAGGCCGTCGAGGCTGTCCTTGCCGAGTGCGCGCTTCACTGCTGCCTTGATGCCGAGGAAAACGCCCAGCGACGTGTGCGGTCCGGGATCGCCGCCGACGTCGCTTCCCGAGTTCGGCAGGCCTGCCACATATTGCGTCGAGCGCCGCACCTCGATCATGTCGGTCACGCTCATGCCGACGTCTTCCGCAGTGACGTAACGACCGCCGATATGATCGACCGCCTTGCCGAACGCATGAAGCAGATCGGGTGTCTTGGACCGTTCCGCATTGGCGAGGATCACGGACTTGCCGCCGCCCAGGGGGAGGCCGGCCATCGCGTTCTTGTAGCTCATCCCCCGCGACAGCCGCAGCGCATCGGTCAGCGCATCATCGTCCTTCGCATAATGCCAGAAGCGAGCTCCGCCGGCGGCCGGCCCGAGATGGGTCGAATGGATGGCGATAATCGCCTTGAGGCCGCACTTCTCGTCAGTGACGAAATGCAGTTCCTCATGGGCATCGAAATCAGGCAGGCCCCAGGGCGTCGTCATGTCTTGGCAAATTCCGGATCTAACCAGTGGAAAATGGGGCGATCGAGGGGACTTGAACCCCCGACCCCTGGTACCACAAACCAGTGCTCTAACCAGCTGAGCTACGATCGCCATGGAAACGCTCGAAGAAACCGCCCTCTCGTGCGGTTCCCCTGAGCGCCCGCGCCACTTAAGGTTGGACCCGCACGAACGCAAGCGAAGGTGCCCAGGATGAACCCGACGATTGAGAAGTTCGGTTACCCGACCACTCTGATCCGGGAATATGAACATTGGCTGGTGCTTCTGCGCCCCGAGCAGGTGACGCTCGGCTCGCTGGTTCTTGCCGCCAAGAGCGACGCAAGGGCCTGGGGAGACTTGCCGAGCGAGGCGTTCGCCGAGCAGTCCGAGGTCATTGCCGCGATCGAACGCAATCTCCGTGACTTCGTCCAATATGAAAAGATCAACTACCTCATGTTGATGATGGTGGATCCTAACGTCCACTTCCATGTCATCCCGCGTTATTCGCAATTTCGACGCTGGAATGGAGTGGATTTTCCTGATTCTGGCTGGCCCGGCCAACCGCAGTTGGCAAGCGCGATTCACCTCTCTAGGGCGCAGCTGAAAGCTCTGTCCGAGGAGCGACGGACAAACTTTCGCTAACTAGTTTGTTTGTAATGCATGTTTAATAAGTGCTTGCGCGGGGAAGCGTGCGAGCGCATCGTCGTTGATGGGGAGATATATCATGGCGAGTCGGCGTCTTAAAACGCCTGCGCCGCGCGTATCGCTGCGCGAAACCCTGATCGCGGCAGGTCTCGAGACGCGTCTCGCGGACTTGCTCGATGACTTGCCGCACAAGCTGGTTCAGGTCGAACCGCGCAGGCCGTTCCGTGAGCCTGGGGCATTGCGCGACGAAGTCATGTTCGTCCGCTCCGGCATTCTTGCAAAATTCAAACCCGATGGAGCCGGACGCCGGCAGATCGTTGCGCTCCGTTTCCCCGGTGAAGGCATCCTGCCCCGCGAAGGCCCCGCGAGCTATGGCATCCAGGCAATCGTCAAAAGCGAGGTCATGGTCGGAAAAGCCGTGGATTTCGATCCGATCGTCGAAGACAATCCCGATCTCAGGAGGTTCTTCTGGCGGCTGATCCAGCGCAACGAAGCGATCGGTTACGAATGGCTGGTCAATTGCGGCCGAAAGGATTCGACTGCCCGCGTCGCGCATCTCTTGTGTGAAACCGCGGCGCGCATGCACATCGACAGCGTCAAAATGACCAATCCGTTCACCCAGCAACAGATCGCCGACATCACCGGCCAGACTTCGGTGAATGTGAATCGGGTCTTCGCGGACATGGAACGCCAGGGGTTGATCAAGCGGTCGGGCCGCGAAATCCAGTTCACGGACTGGGCCGAAATGCGCCGGGTCGGCAGCTTCCAGCCAAGCTACCTCGACTGATCTTCCGGAAGGACGTGGTGGGCGCGACAGGGATTGAACCTGTGACCCCACCCGTGTGAAGGGTGTGCTCTACCGCTGAGCTACGCGCCCACGCCCGAAGCGAAGCGCGCATATAGGCGACCGAATGGAAGTGTCCAGCGCTACTGGACGGCGTCCTTGAGGACCTTGCCAGGCCGGAACTTTGGCTGAGACGTCGCCTTGATCTGCATCGGTTCGCCGGTGCGCGGATTGCGGCCTGTGGAAGCTTTGCGGCGAGTCACCGAAAAGTTTCCAAAGCCAACTAGCCTCACCTCGTCGCCGCGCTTCAAGGTCGAAGTGATTACCTCGAGCATCGTTTCGATCGCGCGCGTCGCGTCGTTTCGGCTGAGGCCCGCTCGGTCAGCGACGTGGCCAATAAGTTCCTGCTTGTTCATGAGGCCGCCTCTCCCTCATTCCGCCGCCAAGACTCGCGCGCGGAACCGTGGATTTTAAGGCCCAAGTCGCGGGCTGAGTCCAGTCAAAGCTTAATGCCGGATTGGGACACCCGCTTCGCCCGAGGGGCCGTGGACCGGAGGCTCGGCAGCGCGCTCGTCGTCCTCGGTCCATTCGATCGCATGAAGCTGCTCCGCCAGGGCCCGTGCCAGAACCTCGTCCACATGCTCGACCGGAATGATTTCGAGAGCCTCCTTCACGGTCACCGGAATCTCCGCGAGATCTTTCTCGTTCTCCGCTGGAATCAGTACCGTCGTGATGCCTCCGCGAAGCGCAGCCAGCAATTTCTCCTTGAGACCGCCGATCGGGAGGACGCGGCCGCGCAACGTCACTTCACCCGTCATCGCCACGTCACGCCGGACGGCGACCCCGCTTAAAGTCGAGATCATCGCCGTGACCATTCCAATACCCGCCGACGGGCCGTCCTTGGGCACCGCGCCTTCCGGCAAGTGCACGTGGATGTCCTTGCGAGCGAAGATCGACGGCTTGACGCCATAGGCAGGAGCCCGAGCCTTGACGAAGCTCATTGCAGCCTGGATCGACTCCTGCATCACTTCGCCGAGCTTGCCGGTGGTCTTGATCTGGCCCTTGCCGGGAACGGTTACGGCCTCGATCGTCAACAATTCGCCGCCGACTTCTGTCCAGGCAAGACCGGTAACGGCACCGATCTGGTCCTCTTCCTCGCCCATTCCGTAGCGGAAGCGGCGAACCCCGAGGAAATCCCCGAGGTTGTCGGGTGTCAGCTCGACCCGTTCGATCTTGTTTTCCAGGATCTGGCGAAGTGATTTGCGAGCGACCTTCGCCAACTCGCGCTCGAGCGTCCGAACGCCGGCCTCGCGCGTGTAATGACGGATCATCCCGCGCAACGCTTCGTCGGAATAGGTCAACTCTTCCGGCCTCAGGCCATGCGCTTCCATCTGCTTCGGGATCAGGTGGCGCTTGGCGATCTCGACCTTCTCGTCCTCGGTATAACCTTCGAGCCGGATGATCTCCATGCGGTCGAGCAGCGGCTGGGGCATGTCGAGCGAGTTGGCGGTCGTGACGAACATAACGTCCGACAGGTCGTAGTCGAGCTCGAGATAATGGTCTTGAAACCGGCTGTTCTGCTCGGGGTCCAGAACCTCGAGCAAAGCCGACGACGGATCGCCGCGAAAATCCTGGCCGAGCTTGTCGATCTCATCGAGCAGGAAAAGCGGATTGGACGTGCCCGCCTTCTTGATGTTCGAAACGATCTTGCCCGGAAGAGAGCCGATGTACGTCCGCCGGTGGCCGCGGATCTCGGCCTCATCCCTAACGCCGCCCAGGGATTGGCGGACGAACTCACGCCCGGTGGCGCGGGCAATCGAGCGGCCAAGCGACGTCTTTCCGACGCCGGGCGGCCCGACCAGGCAAAGGATCGGACCCTTCAGCCTGTTGGTGCGCGCCTGGACCGCGAGATATTCGACGATCCGCTCCTTGACCTTCTCAAGACCATAATGGTCCTCGTCGAGGACGCGCTGCGCCTCGGCAATGTCCTTTTTCAGCCGTGACTTCTTGCCCCAGGGCAGGCCAAGCAACACGTCGAGATAATTGCGCGCAACGGTCGCTTCGGCCGACATCGGGGCCATTGCGCGAAGCTTCTTCAGTTCCGAGTTGGCGCGAGCGCGAGCTTCTTTCGACAGCTTCGTCTTGCGGATCTTCTCGGCGAGCTCCTGCAGCTCGTCGCCGCCCTCCTCGCTTTCGTTTCCGAGCTCGCGCTGGATCGCCTTCAGCTGCTCGTTCAAATAATATTCGCGCTGAGTCTTCTCCATCTGGCGCTTCACGCGGCTGCGGATCTTCTTCTCGACCTGCAGAACGCCGAGCTCGCCCTCCATGAAGGCGAACACCATCTCGAGCCGCCGCGCGGGATTAAGCTCACCGAGCAGGGCTTGCTTGTCGGCGACCTTGATCGAAAGGTTCGACGCAACCGCGTCCGCGAGCGCCGACGGCTCCTCGATCTCGCTGAGCTGGATCCCGGTCTCGGGCGGAAGCCGTTTGTTGAGCTTCGCGTAATTTTCGAACTGGTCGATGACCGAGCGCATGAGCGCCTGCGTTTCGGGACCGTCGCCGGTTTCGTCAGTAACTTCCTCGACCTCGGCGGTCATGTAACCATCGCGCGGGACCATATCGATTAGCCGCGCGCGCCTTGCGCCCTCGACGAGCACGCGGACCGTACCGTCGGGTAGCTTCAACATCTGCATCGCCGTGGCGATTACGCCGAGATCGTAAAGCGCGTCGCGATCGGGATCGTCCTCCCCCGGATCGAGCTGGGCAACGAGGAACAATTCGCGGTCCGCGGCCATCGCCGCTTCGAGAGCTGCCACCGACTTCTCGCGGCCGACGAACAGCGGAACGATGCGCTGCGGGAACACGACGATATCGCGAAGCGGGAGGATCGGAAGAAAACGAGTCATGGCCGATATATGGGCGCCGCCCTCTACACGCGCAACAAAGGGGCGGAACTATCCACAGTAATCAGTCGCTTTGACCTCGCAAATCCGCGGGTGGAGATGGTCATGGAAGACAGGGAAAAGATTAGCACCGGCCCGAACGAGGAGCCGATCAACGAAACAATCGCCGGTACAGGGCCGGGAATACCCGACGATGCCCTAGCGCCCGGCGAGGATCTCCCGGACCCACCGACCGATGAAGAAGTCGAGGAAGCGGCCGAGGCCCTGGGCGCGCCGACGGCAAGGAAAGAGCGCGACACGCTTCCGCTCGAAGGTGAATGATTCAAGCCGGCTGTGAACGATCGATTCTGTTCTCGTTCAGTTTCCATCCGTATCAAGGGTTCTTGTGAGCGTTCGTTATTCCCTTCTGGCACTTGGCGCCGTCGCCCTTCCGCTTGGCGCAGGTGCGCAGGTGCCGTGGCCCGCACCAGCACCTCCCGCACCGTCGATGCCGGCGCCCGTCCTGGAGCCGTGGATGGCCCAGCCGCCGCCCCAGCCGCAGCAATCCTGGAACCAGCCCGCCGCAACCGGCCAGCGAGGGCCGGCGCTGGAGCCGATCGACCTGCCTCCGGCGATCGAGCAGGGCGTCGACATGATCTACATCGACGAGGATCTCGTTCCTCGGGTGGTTCACGACAAAGGCCTGTTCCACGACATTTCATTCGACGACTGGAGCGGCGCGCCGCTCGACATGTTCGTGTCGATGAACCCCATCTACACCGATCTCCGGCGCGGCCTTGTGCGCTATCAGCAGCGCTGGGGCAGCCTTCCGCAGATACCCGTTCCCGAAGGCCCGGCGCTGAAGCCCGGCTCGACCGGCGATCGAGTTTCGGCGCTTCGAACGAGGCTCGGGCTTTCGCCGGGCAACAGCTACGATGCCGGACTCGCGAGCGTGGTGAAGGAGTTCCAGTCCGTCCACGGCATGAAGGCCGACGGCATCGCGGGCAACGGAACGATCCAGGCCCTGAACCGCGGCCCGGAATATTATGAGCAGCTGATCATCATCAACATGGAGCGCGCCAAGCGCCTCCCGGCGCCGGAAGAACAGAAGAAATACGCGCTCGTGGATGCTGGCGGCGGACGGCTCTCCATGTGGGAGAACGGGCGCAAGGTCGACGAAATGAAGGTTGTTGTCGGCAAGGCCGAAACCGCCACCCCGATGATGGCCGCCTACATCAAATATGCGAGCGTAAACCCCTATTGGAACGTGCCGCCGGAGCTTGTCCGCAATCTCATCGGTCCGCGCGTGGTATCGCAGGGCGTCAGCTATCTCACCGAGCGCGAATATCAGGTCCTGACGAGCTACGGCGAAGACGCCAAGCTCATCGAACCGAGCACGGTCGACTGGCAGGCGGTGGTCGACGGTCGCCAGGACGTCCGGCTTCGGCGCCTCCCCAGCCCGGCCAATTCGATGGGCATGATGAAGTTCATGCTGCCCAACTACTTCGGCATCTATCTCCATGATTCGCCGGAGAAGGAGCATTTCACCAAGAACGAGCTGTGGATCAGCAACGGCTGCGTGCGGCTTGAAGACTACAAGCGTGTCGCTCGCTTCCTGTTCGATGGCTCGATCCCGCAGGGCGATGACCCCAAGGTCGAGAAGGAAGTCGACCTGCCGCGGCCGGTGCCGGTCTACATGACCTACCTGACCGCCCAGCCTACGGCTGGCGGCGTTCAGTTCATGCCAGACCCCTACGGCCGTGACGCGCATCTTATGGAGCGTTTCGGGACCCAGCTGACCGCGGCCGTTCGCGGCCTGCGGTAGGGCTCATAGCACCTCCTGCTTCGGGTTCCGCAAATGATGCTCGACCGCTTGAAGGAACTCGTTCGACGCTAAATAGCTAGTGGCAGCTTTCGACCCATTGCTGCCGTTAGCGTCTGCCCCGTCACGTCCGGGAAAGTCAACGCAACCATGCTATTCGGCGAACT
>DATLOY010000034.1:0-13631 GCA_035536015.1 Sphingomicrobium sp. | reverse complement strand
GTCGAGGTTACGATGTGCGCCGAAAGGCGCGAGTCGAGCCGGCCGTTGACGTCAAGGCGATTGAGCGCATGTGTCGTCGCGATGATTGCGGAATCCACTCCGTCTGGATCGCGCTCCTCGATCTCATTGCGCAGCGGGCTGCCGCCGACGAGGCCGGTCGCCGCATCGGCGGCTGAAACCGGCCGGCTCTCCAGCTCGACCGTCTCGATCTCGACATTTCCGAACCCCGCCGCACGCATGTCGCGCTCGATCTGCAGCGGATCGGCATAGCCGTGAGGCGTTCGAGCGAAGAATGACGGCGGGTCCTCCGGATAGAGATCCGTCACCGTGTCGTGGACGATTTGCGACACGGGGTTGCGATCGAGGCGGTCCCAAATGACGGCGATGTAATGCCCGCCTTCGCGCAATATGCGGCGGGCCTCGGCGTTTCCTTTCACCTTGTCGGGAAAGAACATCAGGCCGAACTGGCAGACGACCAGGTCGAAGCTGCCCTCCGCGAAGGGCAGGGCCAGTGCGTCCGCGGGTTCGAACCGCACCTTGTCGGACCGGATGTGCTCTGCCGCCACCGCGAGCATCGCGGGATTGAGGTCCGTCGCGACGATGGCCGCGTCCGGCAGTGCCGAATGCAGCGCGGCGGTGACCAGTCCCGTTCCGGCGGCGGTTTCGACTATATCGCGCGGGGCGAAGCTGCGAGCGCGCCGCGCGACTTCGTCGGCATAAGGCAGGAACAGCAGAGGCCCCATGTAGCGGTCGTAAAGGCCGGGGATCGAACCGGCGAAATCCGTATCGGTTGAGGTCATCTGCGGAACGGCCTCCCTTGCTGGCGGGTTTTCCTGAGAGTCCGGAGGTGGACCAATGGCCATCACAATGACAGACTTCGAAGCCGACCGCGAGGAGATGGTCGAGCGCCAGCTCAGGCGGCGCGGAATCACGGAACAGCCGATCCTCGACGCGTTTCTCGCGGTTCCGCGCGAGGAATTCGTCGACGAAGAGCATGCCCATCTCGCCTATGGCGACCATCCGGTTCCGATCGAGGCGGGGCAGACGATCTCGCAACCCTATATCGTCGCGCTGATGATCCAGGCGGCGGGGATCACATCGGGCGAAAAGGTGCTCGAGGTGGGAGCCGGTTCGGGTTACGCCGCGGCGGTGATCAGCCGCATCGCCGCCAAGGTGATCGGGATCGAGCGGCAAACCGAGCTGGTCTCGATCGCTCGCGAGAGAATGCGGCGCCTCGGTTATGACAATGTTGAGATCGTCGAGGGTGACGGCACGAAGGGCTGGCGCGACGAGGCGCCGTTTGGCGCGATCCTCGCCGCCGCCTCCGGAAGCCACGTTCCGCGGCCGCTGATCGAGCAGCTCGCCCCCAACGGACGGATCGTCATGCCCGTCGGCAATCCCAATAGCGTGCAGGAACTCATCAAGGTCACGAAGCAGGAAGACGGAATCCTGAAGGAAGAAAATCTCGGCGGGGTGCGCTTCGTGCCGTTGATCGGCGAAGAGGGCTGGAGCCAATGAGTGAAGACGAAGGCGCGATCCGCGAGCTGGTCGAAACCTGGATGGCGGCAAGCAGGGCCGGCGACACGGCGACCGTGCTCGACCTGATGACGGACGACGTATTGTTCACGGTTCCAGGGCGCGAACCTTTCGGCAAGGAAGAGTTCCGGGCGACATCCGACGCATTGAAGGGCGTCGAGATGAATGGTCACGCCGAAATTCGCGAGATCAGCGTCCACGGTGATTGGGCCTGGATCCGCAACCGGATCGAAATCGACATGACTCCGCCCGGCGGAGCTTCGACGCATCGGTCGGGGTATACGCTGACGATCCTCAAGAAATGCGAGGACGGCCGCTGGCGGCTGTTCCGCGACGCAAATCTGGTGAGCTAGGCCGGGAATCTCCGCATCGGATTTGAAATTTGTGGAGCAAATCCAGGCCAGGCGCGTATGTGGCTTCCGCTCGGTCCTTATTCGATGCGGAGGAGATCATGCCGCACCGCCGCCGAGTCCAGGAAGGCAGCTTCGTCGCTCATTTCGATGAGCTTGTGGTCAAGCATTTCACCCATTCCCGCCCGACGCCGGAATCGCAGGGACCCGCGAAGCCGAAGCGCAAGAGAAAGATCTGCGTCCACCAGGCGCTCTTCGAACGCTCCGGACATTAGCGAATTATGTTTTCGCCTTCTCGCGCAGCCTTGAAATCGTTGTCGCGTTCGTGATCTGCTCGACGTCGGTCTTGCAGTGGAGCAGGCGAAGGCCCTTGCGCTTCATCGCCTTGTCGAGCGCCGGTGCGAAGTCCTCCGTCGTTTCCACCGTTTCCGCCCAGCCGCCGAAGGCACGTGCGAGCGCCGCGAAATCGGGATTGTGGAGCACGGTCCCGCTGATGCGCCTGGGATAGTCACGCTCCTGGTGCATGCGGATCGTTCCGTAGCTTCCATTGTCGGCGATGATGACGAGAAGGTCGGCGTCATATTGCACCGCAGTCGCCAGCTCCTGCCCGTTCATCAGGAAATCGCCGTCGCCGGCAACCGCAACGACCGTCCGGTCCGTGAAGCGGATCGCGGCGGCGACCGCAGCCGGCACGCCATAGCCCATCGTGCCGCTGGTCGGGGCGAGCTGCGTCGGCATCGGGCCGTAGCGCCAGTAGCGGTGCCACCAGCCCGAGAAATTGCCGGCGCCGTTGCAGATGATGGTGTCGGGCGCGAGCTTGTCGCGCATTGCCGCGACGCACGGACCGAGGTCCAGCTTCACGCCTTTTCTGGGGCTTGGCTCGGACCATTCGAGCCATTCCCTGTGCGCGTCGTCGCCGCAGGAAAAACGGACGAGATCGGGGTCGATCCATTCGTCGACCATCTCTGCGAACTCGCCCATGTCGGCGCAGATCGGCAGGTCGGCATGATAGACGCGGCCCAGCTCGTTCGGATCGGGATAGACATGGACGAGCGTCTGGTCCGGATGGTCCGGGGTGATCAAAGTATAGCCGTCGGTTGTCGCTTCGCCGAGGCGCGGACCGATGGCCAGGATCAGGTCGGCGTCGCGGATACGCTGCTGCAATTTCGGGTTCGGACCATAGCCGAGATTGCCGGCGTACACGCCGCACTTGTTGTCGATGGCGTCTTGACGTCGAAAAGCCGCAGCGACCGGAATTCCGTAACGCACGGCGAAATTGGCGAAATGATGCGATGCCCGCGGGCTCCAGTCCGCGCCACCGACGATCGCTATTGGTGAGGCGGCTCCCTTGAGCAATTCGAACATTGCCTGGATCGCGCCGGGGTCGGGTTCCTCCGCAAGGGGCGGGACGCAGGGCCGGTCGGCCGTGTCGATTTCGTCGCGAAGCATGTCCTCCGGAAGCGCCAGCACGACCGGGCCGGGCCGGCCGGCGGTCGCGACCCGGTAGGCGCGGGCGATATATTCCGGGATTCGGCGAGCATCCTCGATCCTTGCGGCCCATTTAGCGATTGGCCAGAAAAAGGCAGGAAAATCAACCTCTTGAAAGCCTTCGCGATCGCGGTCGCCACGCGCCACATCGCCGATGAAGAGGATCATCGGGGTCGAATCCTGGAACGCGACATGGACGCCCGCACTGGCATTCGTCGCGCCCGGTCCGCGGGTCACGAAGGCGACGCCCGGGCGGCCGGTCATCTTGCCGTCGGCGTCGGCCATATATGCGACGCCGCCCTCCTGGCGGCAGACGACCAGGTCGATTTCCGGAGTGTCATGAAGCGCATCGAGCACCGCAAGGAAGCTCTCGCCCGGGACGGTGAAGATGCGGTCGCAGCCCTGGATCTTGAGCTGGTCGACGAGAATTCGGCCCCCGGTGCGCTTGGTCATGGGCGCGCTGTAGCTACACCGTCATTCCCGCGAAAGCGGGAATCCCGCCCGCCTTCAAGGGCCACAGGAGAGAAGAGAGTGGGACATCCGCGTTCGCGGAGGTGCCGACGCCAATGATACCATTTGTTCACCCTCCGGGGCGCACAACCGCTCCGGGGTAGTGCATGCATGAGTGATTCTGTTGAGATGACTGGCGCCAAGACCGAGCGCAGGCGCGCGCCAAGGGCCGCTTTGCGCCTCAGCGCGACGATCCGTGAACCGGGCCGCAGCCGCACCGGCGCCAAGCTGATCGATATCTCGACTCACGGGTGCCGGATTGAGGCGACCTCGGGTGCTTCGGCAGACGCGTGGATCATGCTCAGCATCGCCGGCCTGGAATCTCAATATTGCCGCGTCGTCTGGCGCTGCCACGAATTCGCCGGCATCGAGTTCGCGACTCCGCTAGCCGAGGCAGTGCTCGAGAAGCTGCTGCGAGATCAAAGCGGCTTGTCGGAGACGACGGTCAAGGAATTGCGGTCGATCGCGAACCGGACCCATCATCTTTCGGTGCAGGAGACGGGCGACCGCCAGACCCTGACCGAGCTATCGCGCAAATGCGCGGTGGATGCGGTGATCGAAGGACTCCGCCTCGGCGAGGCCAAACACGCCAAGGGCTAGGAGCGGCGCGCTTTTAGGCGGCGCGGCTCAGGATCGGGGCAATTCCACCTTCGGATTCGATCCGCTCGGCGAGCGTTCCGCGCGGCAGTTCCTGATCGAACGCCCAGGCGAGGATCGCTTCGAGCTGCTTGATCGTCGAATCATCGCACATCCCGTCGAAAGCGAGCTTCACGACGGGCTTCATCGGCGAGCGCAGCTGGATCTTCAGGCCCTGCGCTTCGACCAGCTTGAGATATTCCTCGGGAGCTTCTTCCGCGTCCAGCGCGAAGTCGTAGGCCGCGCTTAGGCCCTCGTAGAGCGCCGCATTGGCGCGAAGCTTCGCCTGGCGGGCCTCGTCGGCCTTTGCACGGACTTCAGTGAGTTTGCTGTTCAAGGTTCCCTCCGATGTTGCACTGGGCGGGGAAATGGTTTCGGCCGGCGTTTCGGCCACAAGTTCGATTTCGGGTTCGGTTGGTACTTCGACGGCGACCGGCTCTTCCTCGGCGGCCGGTGCTTCCTGGGCGGCCGGTGCTTCTTCGGCGACTGGAGCGTCCTCGACGATCTCGACTGGCTCCTCTTCGACGGTCGCGGCGGGCTGTTCTTCGACGGCTGGAGCGGGTTCAGGCTCCTCCTCGACGACAGGCCCGGGTTGCTCGTCGACGACAGGTTCGAACGGTTCTTCTTCCTCGAACTCCATCGGAGGCAGGTTGGGCTCGACGGCCACGTTCTTCCCGTAGAAGCCGCCGACGCTGGCCAGGCTCTCAAAGAATTTGGCTGAAAAGCCGGGCTTCCCTCTGGATGTGGCGGCGGCTGGCTCGGGGTCCGGTTCATATTCGGGCTCAGGCGCTTCCGCCGTAATTTCAGGCTCGGGTTCCGGTTCCGGCTCAGGCGCCAGCTCTTGAACCGGCTCGGGTTCAGGTTCGGCTTCCTCGGCGGGGGGCGCGGCGAATGCCTCCGTCTCCGCATCCAGTTCCTCAACCGCCTCAGGCTCGGACGGGGTCGGCTTGATGCAATCGGGAATATCTGGTTCCGGCGCTTCGTCCACCGCATCGGGGGAAGGGTGGAGGCTCACGAAGCCGTAAACATAGTCGATCCACGTGCCCGTCGCGCTGAAGGGCAAAAGGGTGACCCAGCACTTCGTCTTGCCCGTCGGGCTGTCGAATGAATCCTCGAAAGCGAAAGCCTCGCGGCACGCCGCGACGACCGGCAGGCGGGCGGCAACGCAGGAGAGAAGCGAGGGGTTCGGCGCGTTACTGATCTTCTCTACATTGATTCCGCCCTTGATCGACTGGCCGATGTGGCGGATTTCCGCATCCTCGCCGCCGCCGATCATCTCGAGCAGGAGACTGAATGGGCCGGCATCGGAAATCTCGAGCGGATCGAGGTCGCGGATCGGCGGGAAGTCGCGGTCCCTCCGGATCGACAGCCAGTAGTTGAACACGGTCGCATGCTTGCGCCGCTCACCAGCGGAGATTGTCCTCAACGAGTCGAGCAACGCCGCAGCGGTTGCGTCTTCGACCACACCTTCGATTTCAGGAATGGGCGCGCCCATCTGCCTCTCCGCTTATCTACCCCGCGCGAGACTTTGAGCGTGCTTCTCTTAGAAAAGGTTAAGGCACCTGACGAAAGAGGACTAGCCCTCGCCCCTAACGTTTCGCGCCCAGCTGGCGGGCGGTTCGCCATATTCGCGCTTGAAGGCGCGGCTGAATGCGGGGGCACTGGAAAAGCCGACCGCATGAGCGGCTTCGTCGGTCGTCGAGCCGCGCTCGAGAAGGTCGGCGGCCCGGCGCATTCGGTAGCGCGCGCAATAGCGGATCGGCGGTTCGCCCATGACCGCGACGAAGCGCTCGCCGAGAACGGTCTTCGAGACTCCCGCCTCGCGGGCAATCTCGTCGACCTCGATGTCCTCGCGATGGTGCGCATGGATGTAGTCGAGCGCACGGGCGATGCAGGGATCGGAGAGACCCGCGGCCAATCGCCGGGCCTCGTCATTCTCCTCGAGGTAGATCTGCACCGCCTCGTTGAACATCAGCTCGGCGAGCTTCCCGACCATCGTCGGATCTTCCCGCGCCTCTTCGGCGGCAAAGCGCATCGAGGCGTCGACCCATTTCGCGCGCGTGTCGTCGGGGCGCACGACAAGCATCGGCGGAAGCTGGTCGAGCAGGGGATTTTGGTGCGACGTCGCGCTCAGGAAGCCGCAATAGATTTTCACCAGCGGCTCGCCCTCGCCGAGGCGAAGCAATGCCGGTCCGTCATCTTCGGGTGGAAGGACGTAATCTTCGCCTCGAACGGGCGGCAGGTCGGCATTGAACAGGCGATGGTCCTGGTTTCGCGGGAAAAGCAGGATCGAGCCCGGCCCAATCTTGGTTGCTTCGGAATCGGCCGCGCGGGCCGACAATTCGCCCTCGCGGACGAAGTGGTAACTGATCAGAGAGCCGCGGACCGGGAAGAACTGGTTGCAGACCGGCTCCGGGAAAGACGAATGCATCGCCCATTCGCCGCGAAGCTCGCAGTCGAGGATGACTCCGCCGGCAAGGCGCATCGTCGCCAGGACGTCATCGATCACTTCCACTGTTTTGCTCCCCGCATATGCGGTGTTTTGGTCAAAACAACCGTCGCCGCAGTCATTTCTCCTGGGCAACGACTAACCTAATTACCAGGCATCGGAATGCAACGGCGCATCGGCGCCGCAAAGAACAGGAGAAGGACATGCCACGTTATTTGATCGAGCGGACATTTCCGGACGGTCTTTCGATCCCGATGAACAAGGAAGGATCGATCGCCTGCTGCGGTGTCGTCGACAACAATGCCGAAGAGCACGTGACCTGGGTCCACAGCTATGTGTCGCCCGACCGCACCAAGACCTGGTGCATCTACGACGGCCCTTCGGAGGATTCGATCCGCAAGGCGGCAGAGCGCAACGGGCTCCCGATCGACAGGATCACTCCGGTGAGGGTGCTCGACCCCTATTTCTATTATTCGTGAGGTTTGAAAATGTACGACTATCTGAACGGCCTCGGCAGCGAGGCCCGAAGGCTCGCGCTTGCGGGCACGCTTTTGAGCGTCGTCTCGCAGGTGCTGATGATCGGAAGCCTGTTCGACGGCTTTCGCGGAGGCCTGATCTGAAGCGAAGGGCCGGTGGAAACGCCGGCCCTTTTCTTATGCGGGTCAAACGGCGCAGGCTCGCTCAAGCCTGATGGATGGCTTTCACGACCTGGTAGCTCTCGAGACCTTCCTTTCCGCCTTCGGAGCCGAAGCCTGAATCCTTGACGCCGCCGAACGGCGTATCGGCGCCAGAAATGGCGAAGGTGTTGATTCCCACCATCCCGCTCTCGACGAGATCGCCGATCAGGTTCGCGCGGCGGCCGTTCTCGGTGAAGGCGAAAGCGGCAAGGCCGTAAGGCAGGCGGTTCGCCTGCTCGATCGCCTCCTCGAACGTGTCGAACGGCCGCGAAACCGCGACCGGGCCGAAAGGCTCGTCGTTCATGATATTGGCTTCGTTGGGGACATCGGCGAGCAACGTCGGCTGGAAGAAGAAGCCGCCGTCTCCGCGTTCGCCGCCGGCCATGATGCGGGCGCCCTTGGCCTTGGCGTCCTGCACCAATGCATCGATCGCGTCGGGGCGGCGCTTGTTGGCCAGCGGGCCCATCTTGGTGTCCGCTTCCAGGCCGTTGCCGACTTTCACCTTGGCCGTGCGCTCGGCGAAACCCTTGATGAAAGCGTCGTAAATGCCGCTCTGGACGTAGAAGCGCGTCGGTGAGACGCACACCTGGCCGGCGTTCCGGAACTTCTGTGGGACGACCATGTCGAGCGTCTTTTCGAGATCGCAATCGTCGAAGATCAGCACCGGCGCGTGACCGCCGAGTTCCATCGTGACTCGCGTCATGCTGTCGGCGCAGAGGCGCATCAGATGCTTCCCGACATTGGTCGAGCCGGTAAAGCTGACCTTGCGGATTACGCGGCTGGCGATAAGCGTCTCGCTGACGAGGCCGCTGTCGCCGTGGACCAGTTGGGCAACGCCATTCGGGATCCCTGCATCGGCGAGCGCGCGAAACAGCTCGGTGCAGCAGCCGGGGGTTTCATGCGGCGGGCGCGAAATGACGGTGCAGCCCGCGGCGAGTGCGGCGCTGACCTTCTTCGCGAGCAAGTAGATCGGGAAGTTCCACGGAGTGAAGGTTGCGGTCGGACCGACCGGCTGGCGGATCACGCGAGAAACCTGGCCCGCGGGACGGACGAGCGTCCGGCCGTAGTCGCGCTTCGCGTCTTCCGCATACCAGTCGAACAGCTGCGCGGAAGCCAGCGTCTCCAGCTTCGCCTCGTTGAGCGGCTTGCCCTGCTCCTGAGTCATGGTCGCCGCGATGAGGTCGGCGCGCTCGCGGATCAGCGCCGCGGTCTTGTGCAGGATGGCACCGCGTTTCTCGACGTCCATCGCGCGCCATTCCGGCCACGCCCGTTCGGATGCGGCGAGCGCCTCGTCGAGGTCGGCCCTGGTGGCATAAGGCAAAGCGGCGATCGGCCGAGCGTCGACCGGGTTGATGACGTCGTGGCAATCGCGGCCTTCGCCCGATTTCCACACGCCGTCGATGAAGAGTTTGAGGTCTGTTTCGTATCCCATGCGAGGCCAGATAGGCTTCGGCCGTTACGGCTGCAACGGGCCGTAGCCCATCTTCACCGACCAGGGCTCAAGCAAGGGAAGCACCGCCGCAAGCTGGGCGGCGTAGCGCTTCCAGCGTCCGACCGAGCGATCGTAGAGCGGTTCGACGACCTGGGCATAGCTGGCGCTGCCGACGAACGAGCGACCTTCCGCAGCCCTTTCGTGATCGATCAGCGCGGCATTCCATTCGAGGCCGAGAAAGGCGACCAGGCTGCGCATCTCGGTCTCGGGATCGGCGACAAGCGCCTCATATTTGATGGTATGCACGTCGAGCGGCATCGCCATGCAGCTTCGCTCCCAGAGGTTCATCACGCGATCGTACAGCTTCGCGGCGTCCTCGAGCGTGTAGAAGCTGACCAAGGTCGCGGTCGGTTGGAATCGCGTCATGAAACAGCTCAGGATCACATCGCACGGGTGCCGGACGGTGCGGATGATCTTGGCCTTCGGGAAGAGTCGATGAATCAGGGCGATGTCGATCGTGCCGAGCGGATATTTGTCGATGAGCAACCGGTCGCCAAGGTCCGGCACATGCTCGGCCGCCGCCTCGAAGTAGCGGTCGCGCAGGTTGCGTAGTTCGGACTCGTCGAGAGCCGCTAGCCGGTCATATTCCCCCAACTGCTCCGACACCGCCTGAAGCATCGGCTTTTCCTCAGCGATGCAAATGCCGGAATGTCCCATGAGGAAGGTGTCGAGCAAGGTCGTGCCCGACCGCGGGAAACCGACGAGAAAGGCTGGCTCAGGCCGTCGCGAATCGGCTGGTTCAGTCCAGTCCCGTACCCAATCCTGCGTGGTCAATTCGGCGCGGCGGTCGACCAAGTCGCGCAGCGCCCCGGACCTGTGCGCGATCGCGTCAGGCGAGAGATCGCTGTCGCGGTTCATCCGCTCAAAGGCGCGGAACGCCGCTTCACTGTTGCCCAGCCGGTCCTCGATCTTCCCGATCAGCTCGTCGCGCGAACCGGGATCGAGGATCTCGGAGGCGGACTGGGCGAATTCCAGCGCACGTTCCAACTCGCCTCGGCGGAAGGCCAGGCGGGCTTTGAGCAGAGGGAGCTGCCCGGCAGCTGGATCGAGCTTCTCGATCCGCGCGATCACTTGCGCAAACTCATCGATCGCATTCTGCCGCTCGAGCAGGTTCGCAAGGGCCAGCAGCGCGGGCAGATGGTCCGGATCGCTGGCCAGCGCGCTGCGTAGCGTCTCGAGTGCCTGATCGGGGTGCTGCAGCAGATCTTCGAGGCGTGCAACGGTCAGTTGGGCATCGACCGAGTCCGGTCTGTGGGCCGCCGCCTCTCGCGCCGCCGCGAGTGCCTGCTTGCCCTGACCCGAATTCACCTGGGCTTCGAGCAATTTCTCGCGGAGTTTCTGAAGGTCCGGACGAAGCTCGAGCGCTCGCGAGAAAGCGTCCGCGGCACGCCGGGGCTGGGACGTGGCGAGGAAGCATGCACCGAGATTGCCCCAGCTTTCATAATCGCGGGGATCGGCGGCGACGATCTGCTGGAAGATTTCCGCCGCGCGCGCGGGATCATCCCGCCGCGCATGGATCATCGCTTGCAGGCGGTGCGGCTCCAGGCCCGAGATCCGCGCTGCCCGAAGCTCGCCTTCGGCCTCGTCGAGCCGGTCCAGGCCGATGAGGAGCCGAACGAGTTCGATCCGCGGAAGGGGGTCGGACGGCGCGAGCTCGACCGCGCGACGCACATGCGGCAGGGCCTCGTCGAGTTCCAGCCTTCGCTGATGGAGCGCCGCAACGAAAAGCCTCAGCCCGTAATCGTCGGGATGGCCTGCGACGGCCTTGCGGGCGGCGTCGAGCGCTCCAGCCGTGTCGCCGCGACGGGCGAGAGCGATCGCCTCCTGGGCGGCTGGCGGAATGCTGCTCATCGGGAAGCGCCGTAGAGGCTCGGCAACCGAACTTGAAGCTCTTGCAGCGCGCCGCTAGGCCAACTGACAAAGGAGAAAGCAAGCGATGACCAAGCAGGAACTCGTGACCCGCATGCAGGAGGGGCAGGCCTGGGTGCCCGGCCGCCGGGTGAAGATCGACTTCGGGGGCGATCAGGGCGCGGTCATGCTCGACGGCGCGGCGCAGCAGGTCAGCGAAGACAATGGCGCGGCGGACACGACGATCCTGGTCGGCTGGGACGACTGGCAGCAACTCGCCGCGGGTCAGCTCGACGGAATGACCGCGTTCATGATGGGCAAGCTGAAGGTCGAGGGCGACATGTCCAACGCGATGCAGCTGCAGGGCGTGCTGGCGAAGCTCCGCGGTTGATGGAGGCAGGCGAGCGCGATCTCGCGCGACTTTTGTCGGGATTGAACCCCACGCTGTCAGCTGAGCGCTACGCGTTTGAGCGGACCGAGAGGCTGAACCTGGAAGATGGCGTCTTCGCCCTGATTCGCGAGGAGGAAGGCGTGACCGCGATCGGCGTCAGCTCCGAGGGCGAATGGGCACGCATCAGCCTCGGCGTGCATTCCGCTTTGGACGCCGTCGGCCTGACGGCAGCCTTCGCGAAGGCGCTCACCGACGCGGGTATCAGCAGCAATGTGGTCGCCGCGCTCTACCACGACCACATCTTTGTGCAGTGGGACCGGCGCGACGACGCGATGAAGGCGCTGAAGTCTCTCGGCGGTTAGTTCATTCGTCGAAACGTCATTGCCGGCATCGGCAAACCAGGTCAGCTATCGGCCATGCGCAGGCTGGCCTTCGCCCTGATCGCCGCTTCAACAACGGCCAGCGCGCAACAAACGGCCCTCGACGCCAAGGCAGCCCAGGCGATCGTCGCCGGCTGCGCGGCGCATTCCGGCGCCAAGATGCAGAGCGAGGCCATTGCCGTCGTCGATAATGGCGGAAACCTTGTCGCGGCGCTTCGCATGGACGGCAACGGCAGCGGCATTTTCGATTTCGCGCTCGCCAAGGCGCAGGCCGCCGCGGCCTGGGGCTTCTCGACTGCCCAGATGCTCGAGAATGCGCGCGGAACGCCGGGCTTCGACCGGGCTCCGCACGTTGTCATCGTTCCCGGCGGAGTCCCCGTGTTCAGCGCCGATGGCAAGAGTCGGATTGGGGCTGTCGGTGTGTCGGGGGAAGCGCCCGCCGACGACGCCGAATGCGCCGAAGCCGGCATCAAGGCCGCCGGATTGCGTTCCGCCCATTCTTGACCCTCGCCCCCGCGCTTCTATTGGCGGCGCATGCAGAAAATCTATCCCAACGCCGAGGCAGCTCTCGAGGGATTGCTGTTCGACGGCATGACCATCGCCGCCGGCGGCTTCGGCCTGTGTGGAATCCCTGAACGATTGATCGACGCGATCCAGGCGAGCGGGGTCAGAGATCTCACGATCGCTTCGAACAATGCCGGCATCGATAATGAAGGGCTCGGCAAGCTTCTGCGCACGAAGCAGGTGAAGAAGATGATTTCTTCCTACGTCGGCGAGAACAAGGAGTTCGAGCGGCAATTCCTGGCGAACGAGCTTGAGGTCGAATTCACGCCGCAGGGTACTCTCGCGGAGCGGATGCGCGCCGGCGGAGCGGGCATCGCGGGCTTTTATACGAAGACCGGCGTCGGCACCGTCGTTGCCGAAGGCAAGGAGACCAAGGCATTCGACGGCGAGACCTATGTCCTGGAGCGCGGCATTCGCGCGGATCTCAGCGTCGTCAAAGGCTGGAAAGCCGACGAGAGCGGCAACCTCATTTTCAGGAAGACCGCGCGCAACTTCAACCTGCCCGCGGCGACCTGCGGCAAGGTCTGCGTCGCCGAGGTCGAAGAGATCGTTCCGGTCGGGACACTCGATCCCGACTGCATCCATCTGCCTTCGATTTTCGTGAAGCGCCTGATCCTCGGCGCGCCCTACGACAAGAAAATCGAATTCCGGACCGTTCGCGAAAGGGAGGCCGCGTAATGGCTACGCAAGTCGAAACCAAAGGCTGGACCCGCGACCAGATGGCGGCGCGCGCCGCGAAGGAACTGCACGACGGCTATTACGTGAACCTGGGAATCGGCATTCCAACCCTCGTGGCCAACAACATTCCCGAAGGAATGACCGTCACGCTGCAAAGCGAAAACGGAATGCTCGGCATTGGCCCTTTCCCTTACGACGACGAGGTCGACGCCGATCTCATCAACGCGGGGAAGCAAACCGTCAGCGAGCTTCCGCAGACCAGCTATTTCGACAGCGCCACGAGCTTCGCGATGATCCGCGGCGGCCACATCGATCTTGCCGTGCTCGGGGCGATGGAGGTCAGCGAAAAGGGCGATCTCGCCAACTGGATGGTGCCGGGCAAGATGATCAAGGGCATGGGCGGGGCTATGGACCTCGTCGCCGGGGTCAAGAAGATCATCGTCGTGATGGAGCATGTCTCGAAGAACGGCGATCCGAAGTTCATCCCGGAATGTACGCTTCCGCTGACGGGCAAGAACGTCGTCGACATGATCATCACCGACCTCGCGGTTTTCCAGCGGCCGGACCACGACAGCCCGTTCAAGCTGATCGAGCTTGCTCCGGGAGTGACCGCGGAGGACGTCCGCCAGAAG
>DATLOY010000033.1:0-24248 GCA_035536015.1 Sphingomicrobium sp. | reverse complement strand
CCATCAGGCGAGATCGCGGTGGCCGTGGCCTGTTTGAAGTCCAGGTACGACCCCGCGTCAAAGGCGGTCGCGGTCGCCGGTGCGGGGAACGCCAGCAGTGCGGCGATGATGGGCAGGGCTTTCGTGGCGATCATCGGCCTGTCTTGGGAGTCGAGACCGGCTGTTTGGGAATCGCTGCTCAGCTGTCCATAGGGGCATCGGCGAAGGCCGCGCATAGGTCGCCCAACGCTACGATAAATTCCTTCAATTGCTCATTGGGACGGCTTGGATCCCGCTGTCGCTGCAGCCTTGCACGCAATCGGTTCCGCCGGGCTGGCCATCCTCGGAGCGAGATCCTTCTGCCAGCGGCCGACGTCGACCCACTGGCCGAGCTTGAACCCGACTCCGCGCTCAATTCCGGACAGGACGAAACCGAGCTTCTCGTGAAGCGCGACACTGACGTCATTGGGCAAGGCGATTCCGGCGATTGCGGTGACGAAGCCGTGCCGTTCGAGCAACTCCACGTGCGCGCTCAACAATTGTCGCCCAATGCCGTGTCCCTGAGCTGCGGGATCAAGGTAGATGCCAGTTTCGACGCTCCACCGGTAGGCCGGCCGATTGCGCATCGGGGAGGTGGACGCGAAACCGAGCAGACGTCCATCGTCTTCGGCAACAAGCCAGGGATGGACGGGGCTCGCCATCCGCCGCGCGATTTCCGCCGAGTCCGGAGCGACCTCCTCGAAGCTGATCCGGCTGGACTCGACATAAGGGCGGTAAAGCCCGGCGATTGCCGCCGCGTCGCTTTCCCGTGCGAGGCGGATCAGGACAGCCATGTCTCCAGCAGCGAAAGCAGGCTGCGATCGCGGGCGCGAATGGCGACCGGCGTGACGGGCGCACATTCCAGGCATCGCGCCTGGATCGTCGGGCCGGAAAGGATCATTCGGACTTCCGCGAGCGCCGCGAGCAATTGCTGTTCGGGCTGGCGCGCGATGACGGCATAAGCGTCATCCGGTGAGCTATCGTTGCTGTCGTCGCCGTCGTCGGAAGCGAAGGCGTCGAGCAATGTGTCGCGCCAGCCGCGGGTCGGCTCAAGGTAGCGAATCCCGCGCTCGTTGCCGAGATTGGCCAGTTCCGCGGCCTTGGCGACTGCTTGCTGCATTCCGCCGAAAGCATCGACGAGGCCGAGCTGGTGGGCCGTTCCGCCGTCCCAGACCCGGCCCTGGGCGATCTTGTCGACGTCGGCGGGCGTCTTGTGGCGCGACGCCGCGACGATTCCGAGGAAGCGGCGGTAGGTTGATTCGACGCCCGTCTGGATCAGTTGGCTGGCTTCGGGCGATGGACCCTTGAGCAGATCGGGCTCACCCGACAGCGGCGTGGTCTTCACGCCGTCCGCGCCAAGACCGAGCTTCTGCAGCGTGCCCTGGAAGCTCGGCAGCACTCCGAACACGCCGATCGAGCCCGTGATCGTCGAGGGTTCGGCGAAAATGTAGTCGCCGGCCGACGCCACCCAATAGCCGCCGGACGCTGCGACGCTGCCCATCGAGATAACGACCGGGATCTTGTCGGCCTTGGCCTCGAGCAAGGCGTCGCGGATCCGCTCGGACGCGAGCACTGAGCCGCCTGGACTGTCGACGCGGACCACGATCGCCTTCACCTTGTCGCGGCGGATGCCGTTTTCAATCGCCTGCGCGATGCTGTCGCCGCCGGCGCTGCCCGGCGAGGCCTTGCCGTCGATGATGTCGCCGGCGACGGTGACGACGCCGATCGGTCCGCGCGGTTTCTCGTCCACGACGTCCGAAACGTAGGAGGCGAGCTTGATCCGGCTGTAGGCGCTGTCCGCCTCCTTGCTCTCACCGCCGAGCGCAGCGAGATGTTTCTCAAAGTCTCTCCGGTCGCCGAGCTTGTCGACGAGGCCGGCATCGAGAGCGGCTTTGGCCATGTCGCCGCCTGCGCGTGCGACCGCTCCATTCATGTCCTGCAGGAATAGGTCGACGTTCGCCTTCGGCCGGTCGCGATGGATGTTCTGGCGCCAATCCTCCAGCAGCGCATTGCCGAGCGCCATGTAATTTTCGCGAGCTTCGGGCGACATGTCATTGCGGATGAAAGGCTCGACGGCCGACTTGTACGTGCCGACCCGATAGACGTTGGCGGTCACGCCGAGCTTGTCGAGCAGGCCTTTGTAATAAAGGTTCGATCCTCCAGGCCCCGCGATCGCGACCGTTCCCAAGGGATTGAGCCAAATCTCCGAAGCTGCAGCGGCCAGCTGGTAGCTGTCGTTGGTATAGCCGATGCCGTAGGCGACGACCGGCTTGCCCGAGGCCCGGACTTCCCGGATCGCGTCGGAAAGATCGTCCATGGCCGTCTGGCCGCCGCCGACGAAGCCATCGAGATCGAGAGCCACCGCCTTCACCCGATCGTCGTTCTTCGCCTTGTCCAGCGCAGTGACGAGTTCGCGGAGGCTATATTGCCGGATCCGGCTCCCGCCCGCGAGATCGGCGAAGTCGGCCTTGGCGGGCTGCTCCACGACATTTCCGGTCAACTCGAGCGCCAGCACGCCATTCTTTACCGGCGCGGGGCGGGCCGAGAGCGCGGCGTAGAGCATCCCGAAGAACAGGAGCATGAAAAGCAGGACCAGCGCGTCCTTGATGCCAACGAGGAGCTTCCAGATTGCGCGTACGAATTTCATCGAATGGTGCCTCGAACGGGGTTGCCCGGCCCAGCTAGCGGAGGAGGGGCGGCGCAGCCAAACCTTTTCGACCGGCGGGCTTACAGCTAGGCGCCGTCATTGTGGATGGAATGGCCAGGATTTCACCGGGACTCGAAACCGGTCCATGGCGCGATGAGCTTCGCGCGACGCTTGCGCTCGCCTGGCCGCTGATCCTCGCCAACCTGACCCAACAGGCGATCCAGGCCACCGACGTGTTGCTGATGGGAAGGCTGGGCGCGACCCAGCTCGCCGCGGCTACGCTGGCGCTCAACCTGACCTTCACCTTCAACATTTTCCTGCTTGGACTGATCACGGCCTCCTCGCCCATGATGGCGACCGCCCTGGGACAGCGGTTCAACGCGGTTCGCGATGTCCGAAGGACATTCCGCGCCGGCCTCTGGCTTATCGCCATCGCCATGCCGCCCTACTGGCTGATCCTCTGGCATGTCGGGGACATCATGCGGGCTTTCGGCCAGTCGGCGGAGCTCGCAAGCCAGGGTCAGACCTTCCTGCGGGCCTATATGTGGTGCACTGCACCTTGGCTGCTCTTCCAGCTGCTGCGAAGCTTCGTCGCGGCCCTGGAACGGCCCCGCGTGGTGCTTTGGCTGAGCCTCGGCGGCATCGGGCTCAACGCCCTTCTCAGCTGGGCGATGATCTTCGGCCATTTCGGTTTGCCTGCCCTGGGACTGCGAGGGGGCGGCCTGGGAAGCACGCTCACTTGGCTGATCATGTGCGGCGCGCTCATTGCGGTGGTGGCCTTTGAACGTCGGTTCCGGCGCTTCCACGTCTTCGGCAATTGGTGGAGGTTCGATCGCCAGCGGACGATGGCGATGGTCCGCTTGGGATGGCCGATCGGACTCACCATGGCGCTGGAAATGGGCGTTTTCGCACTCGCGGCTTATTTCATGGGCTGGATCGGGGCCCCGGCCGTTGCGGCTCATGCGATCGCCCTGCAGATTGCCGCGATCACCTTCATGGTCCCGCTTGGCCTGGGCCAGGCGGCCACGGTGCGCGTCGGCCTGGCGTTCGGGCGGCGCGACGAGGTTTCCGTCGCGCGCGCGGGCTGGACCGCCTGGGTCATGGGTGTCGGTTTCATGGCTGCGATGGCCCTCGTCATGTGGATCATCCCCCGGCAACTCGTGACGCTCTTCCTCGCGGATGTTCCAGCGAACGCTGTCGTCGTCGGGCTGGCCGTCAGCTTCCTCCAGGTCGCGGCGGCGTTCCAGCTTGTCGATGGCGCGCAGGTCATCGGCGCCGGCATGTTGCGCGGCCTTCACGACACGCGATGGCCGCTGATTTTCGCGCTCCTCGGCTATTGGGGCGTAGGCCTCGGGATCGGCGCGTGGCTCGCCTTCGCGGCCGACTGGAAAGGCGTCGGCATCTGGGTCGGCCTCGCGAGCGGCCTCGCTGCCGTTGCCGTCCTGATGCTCGCGCGCTGGGTTCTCCGCGACCGGATCGGCCTGACGCGCCTTGCGCACGCATAGGCAAAAACTGGCCCGCAGCCGTTGACGGACACCGCGCGCACAACCATATGCGCGGCATCGCTGGCACTCCCCGTGCGAGAGTGCCAACGCATTTTGTTCAACCAATTGTTTGAAAAGAGGGTTTAAACCGATGGGTTTCAGGCCGCTTCATGACCGAGTCCTCGTCCGCCGCGTCGAGGCCGATGAAAAGACAGCAGGCGGGATCATCATTCCCGACACCGCGAAAGAAAAGCCGCAGGAAGGCGAAGTCGTCGCCGTCGGCGGTGGCGCCAAGAGCGAGGATGGCAAGGTTACCCCCCTCGACGTCAAGGCGGGGGACAAGATCCTGTTCGGCAAATGGTCGGGCACTGAGGTCAAGCTCAATGGTGAAGACCTCATCATCATGAAGGAAAGCGACATCCTCGGGATCGTCGGCTGACAGCCGCGAGATGCGCAAGAATGCGCCTCATCGCGTGACTTTAGAGAACTTAGGACAAATGAAAGGGTAGCCAGATGGCAGCCAAGGACGTGAAATTCAGCCGCGACGCGCGTGAGCGCATTCTTCGCGGCGTCGACATCCTCGCCGATGCGGTGAAGGTGACTTTGGGGCCCAAGGGCCGCAACGTCGTCATCGACAAGAGCTTCGGCGCTCCCCGGATCACCAAGGACGGCGTCACCGTCGCCAAGGAGATCGAGCTCAAGGACAAGTTCGAAAATATGGGTGCGCAGATGGTGCGCGAAGTCGCTTCAAGGACCAGCGACGTCGCGGGCGACGGCACCACCACCGCCACCGTGCTCGCCCAGGCGATCGTCCGCGAGGGCATGAAGTCGGTCGCGGCCGGCATGAACCCGATGGACTTGAAGCGCGGCATTGATCTTGCCGTCGGAAAGGTCGTCGAGGATCTCAAGAAGCGCTCGAAGGACGTGTCGGGCTCCAACGAGATCGCCCAGGTCGGAATCATTTCCGCCAACGGCGACCGCGAAGTCGGCGAGAAGATCGCCGAGGCGATGGAGAAGGTCGGCAAGGAAGGCGTGATCACCGTCGAAGAAGCCAAGGGCCTCGAGTTCGAGCTCGACGTGGTCGAAGGCATGCAGTTCGACCGCGGCTATCTGTCGCCTTACTTCATTACCAACCCCGAGAAGATGCAGGTCGAATTGAACGACCCCTACATCCTCATCCACGAGAAGAAGCTCGGCAACCTGCAGGCCATGCTTCCGATCCTCGAGGCCGTTGTTCAGGCGGGTCGTCCGCTGCTGATCATCGCCGAGGACATCGAGGGCGAGGCGCTGGCGACCCTGGTCGTCAACAAGCTGCGCGGCGGCCTCAAGGTCGCGGCGGTGAAGGCTCCGGGCTTCGGCGATCGCCGCAAGGCGATGCTCGAGGATATCGCGATCCTCACCGGTGGCGAGATGATCAGCGAGGATCTCGGCATCAAGCTCGAGAACGTCACGACGGCGATGCTCGGGACGGCCAAGCGGGTCACGATCGACAAGGACAACACGACGATCGTCGACGGCGCCGGCAGCCATGACGCGATCAAGGCCCGTACCGAGGCCATTCGCCAGCAGATCGAGAGCACGACTAGCGACTATGACCGCGAGAAGCTCCAGGAGCGCCTGGCCAAGCTCGCGGGCGGCGTCGCGGTGATCAAGGTCGGCGGCTCGACCGAGATCGAGGTGAAGGAGCGCAAGGATCGCGTCGACGACGCGCTTCACGCGACCCGCGCCGCGGTCGAGGAGGGCATCGTTCCGGGCGGCGGCACTGCGTTGCTTTACGCCACCAGGGCCCTCGAAGGCCTGAAGGGCGAGAACGACGACCAGACCCGCGGCGTGGACATCGTCCGCAAGGCGCTGTTCGCCCCCGTGCGCCAGATCGCCCAGAATGCCGGCCACGACGGCGCGGTGATTTCGGGCAAGCTGATCGAGGGCAAGGATGAAGCGATGGGCTTCAACGCACAGACCGATTCCTATGAGAACCTGGTCAAGGCCGGCGTGATCGATCCGACCAAGGTCGTTCGTACCGCTCTCCAGGACGCGGCGTCGGTCGCCGGCCTGCTGATCACCACCGAGGCGGCGGTCAGCGAGTTGCCTGAAGACAAGCCATCCCCGGCCATGGCCGGCGGAATGGGCGGAATGGGCGGAATGGACTTCTAAAGTCCGACCCTCAGTCCGACGAATTGGAAGGGCCGGTGGCATTTGCCTCCGGCCCTTTTTCGTTGGTGCCGACGTCGTTCAGCATCGCCTCGGCCTCATTGAGCTGGTTCGATTCCTCGGCGGTCGGCGCCGGCGGCCGTTGTTCGCGGCATGCCGTCGCAAGCATGACCAGGGCGAGAAGGACGACTCTCATGCGGCCGGATTATCACCTTGCGTGCGCACAAAAAAAAGGCCGCCGGTTTCCCGGCGGCCCTTCTGTTTTAAAGTCTGAAAAGCTTACTGGGCGTTCGTCGTGTTCGCCGCAGCATTGGCGTCGGCCGGAGCCGCGCTGTTGTCGGTCGCGTTGAGAGCGACATCGGCGTTCGTCGTCGTGTCGTTCGTCGCGGCGTTGAGATCGGCCTCGGCGTTATTCTCAACAGCAGTCTCGTTCGCAGCGTTGTTGGCGGCTTCCTGCTTGTTGCACGCGGCCAGGCCGAGCGCGAGGACCGCAACGGTCAGAGCAACCTTCTTCATGATCGTTCCACTCCCATCAAAAGTGCCTCTTGCGGGCACCAGTCTCGGCCCGTCGAATCAATGCAGGCCAACCGCGGCCATATCGGCAATCCCTACTGCTGCACAAGAGATTATTTGCAGGTCCGCAATTGACCATATAAAGATATCTTTATATCCTTAATTCGTGACTGCTCCCCTTCCCTTGGCCGATGGATTTCAGGCGCTCGCCGATCCCACGCGGCTTAGGATCCTCGCATTGCTTCGGATCATGGAGCTGTCCGTCGGTGAGCTTGCCCAGGTCCTGGGCCAGAGCCAGCCGCGTGTTTCCCGGCATCTGAAGATTTTGGCCGACGCTGGCGTTCTCGAGCGGCGCAAGGAAGGCAGCTGGGTTTTCCTTACACTCTCCGAACGTGAGCGCATTGAGCCCATGTATGCGTTGATCGACGCCTGGGCCGACCAGGCGACCACCGCATTGTTCGCCTCGGACGCTGCGCGCATCGACGCCATTCGCGCCGATCGGGCGGAAGCAGCCAACCGTTACTTTGCCTCGCACGCCGAAGTCTGGGACCAGATCCGCTCGCTCCACGTCGCCGAAAGCGAGGTCGAGCGAGCGATCGACCATTCGCTGGGAAGTCGCCCCCTTGGGCGCCTGGTCGACATCGGCACCGGCACCGGGCGGATGATCGAGCTGTTCGCCCCGCGGTCGAGCCAGGCAATCGGCATTGACCGATCATCGGAGATGCTTCGCCTCGCGCGTGCAAAGCTCGAGGCCGCGGGGATCGTTTCGAGCCTTCGCCAGGGCGACATGTATGCTTTGCCGCTGGGTGACGAGAGCGCCGACAGCATCATCGTCCACCAGGTGCTTCATTATGCACATTCACCGGCGACGGCGATCGCCGAGGCTGCGAGGGTGCTTGCCCCGGGCGGCACCTTGCTGATCGTCGACTTCGCGGCGCATGGCCGTGAGGAGCTGCGCGAACGCGACGCGCATATTCGCCTTGGTTTCGAGGACGAAGTCATGGCGGGCTGGTTCTCGGCCGCCGGTCTCAACATCGATCATGTCGAACATCTGGAGGGCGGCGAGCTCACCGTCACTTTGTGGCGCGGAGTGAAGGCGCCGCTTCGCCAGCGGAGGGCGGCATGAACCCCCATCCATGGGAGCAGCTCAGCCATCATGAGCCTCTGTTCGCCCAGGCGCGCGGCGACATCGAGGTGAGCTTCGAGTTTTTTCCGCCGAAGACCGAGAAGATGGTGGAAACCTTGTGGGGTTCGATCCAGACGCTCGCTCCGCTGAACCCCCGGTTTGTGTCCGTCACCTACGGAGCCGGCGGTTCGACGCGCGAGCGCACTCACGCGACCGTTGAGCGCATCTTGAAGGAGACTTCGCTGACGCCCGCCGCGCATTTGACCTGCGTCGGTGCTGCTCGTGAGGAGATCGAGCAGATCGCTCGCGATTATTGGGATCTTGGCGTGCGGCACATCGTCGCACTTCGCGGCGACCCTTCGGAGCCGGGTTCCAGGTATCAGGCGCACCCGGGCGGCTTCGCGAATGCGGCTGAGCTGGTTGAGGGCCTGAAGCGCGTCGCGCCCTTCGACGTCTCTGTCGCGGCCTATCCCGAAGTCCATCCGGACAGTGCCGATCGCACGGCCGATCTCGACAATCTCAAGCGCAAGATCGATGCCGGCGCCGACCGCGCGATCACGCAATTCTTCTTCGCCGCTGAATCCTACTTTCGCTTCCAGGACGCGGCCGCGGCGGCCGGGATCGATGTTGAGATCGTGCCCGGGATCCTGCCCGTCTCGAATGTCGCCACCACCCGGCGCTTCGCCGGAACCTGCGGAGCCGACATTCCGGCCTGGCTGGACGCGATGTTCGAGGGCCTCGACGACCTGCCGTCAGCGCGACAGCTGATCGCAGCGACGGTAGCCGCAGAGCTCTGCGGCCAGCTTTATGCGGGAGGCGTACGGCATTTCCATTTCTACACGCTCAATCGCGCGGAGCTGAGCTACGCAATCTGTCACTTGCTTGGCGTAAGGGCGAAAGCATGAGCGCCTCCCAGACCCTTCGCGCCGAGGCTGCCAAGCGGATCCTGATCAAGGATGGGCCCTACGGAACCGCGGTGCAGGCCGAAAGGCTGCCGGCCGAAGCCTATTGCGCGGGGCTGGACCTGCTGAAGGACCAGAAAGGCAACAACGATCTTATCAATCTCACCCAGCCGCAGATCATCCGCAACACCTGTGCGCAGTTCGTGGCGGCCGGCGCCGAGCTTCTTGCCACGAATACGTTCAACGCCAATGCGATCAGCCAGGCCGATTATGGCGCGGAGCATCTCGCGGCCGAGATGAACCGGGCGTCGGCCCGGATCATCCGCGAGGTCGTCGACGGGCAATCGGCGAAGGACGGCAGGCCGCGCTGGGTGGCGGGGGCGCTTGGCCCGACGAACAAGACGCTTTCACTTTCACCCAACGTCAACGATCCGGCCTTCCGCGAGGTCGATTTCGACCAGGTCAAAGCCGTTTACCGTGAGCAGATCGACGCCTTGGTCGATGGCGGAGTCGACTTCATCCTCATCGAAACGATTTTCGACACGCTGAACGCCAAGGCCGCGATCATGGCCACCCTGGAAGCTGAACAGGCGCTCGGTCGGGAGCTCCCGCTGATGATCTCGATGACCCTGACCGACCTCTCGGGCCGAAACCTTTCCGGGCATACGGTGGAGGCGTTCTGGGCGTCGGTGCGCCACGCCAACCCGATCACGATCGGGCTCAATTGTTCGTTCGGCGCGGCTCAGCTGCGGCCGCATCTCGCTGCGCTCGCGGCAGTCGCGGACACTCTGGTCATGGCCTATCCGAACGCCGGCCTCCCCAACGAGCTTGGGGAATATGACGAGGCCGCGGAAGAAACCGCGGCCCAGGTCAGCGAGTGGATAGCGAGCGGACTCGTCAACATTGTCGGCGGCTGCTGCGGGACTACTCCGCAGCACATCGCTGCAATTGCCGGAGCGGCGCGTGATTGCACGCCGCGCGCCGTTCCGGCTGCCCGCAAGCAGACTCTGCTGGCGGGCCTCGATCCGATGGTGATCGCGGCGTGAATCATGCGTTGGCCGAGGGGACTGTCCCCGCGGGGACCGTCCCCGAACCCACAGGAGCAGGCGCGCGCTTCGTCAATATCGGCGAGCGCTGCAACGTCACGGGCTCGGCGCGCTTCAAGAAGCTGGTGCTCGCCGGCGATTATGACGCCGCGGTCGCCGTCGCCCGCGATCAGGTCGAGAATGGCGCCCAGATCCTCGATGTGAACATGGACGAAGCCCTGCTCGACAGCGAGCAGGCGATGACGACCTTTTTGAAGCGCATCGCAGCCGAGCCCGACATCGCGCGCATCCCGGTGATGGTCGATAGCTCGAAATGGAGCGTGATCGAGGCGGGCCTCAAATGCGTGTCAGGCAAGCCGATCGTCAATTCGATCAGCCTCAAGGAGGGCGAGGGGCCGTTCCTGGACCTTGCCCGGAAATGCCGGGCTTACGGCGCGGCGGTCGTCGTCATGGCGTTCGACGAGACGGGCCAGGCCGATACCGTCGAGCGCAAAGTCTCGATCTGCGAGCGCGCCTACAAATTGCTGACCGAGAATGGCCTTCCCGCCGAGGAGATCATCTTCGACCCGAATATCTTCGCGGTCGCTACCGGCATTGACGAGCATCGCCGCTACGCCATCGATTTCATCGAGGCGGCCGGCGAAATCCGCCGTCGTTGCCCCGGCACGCACATCTCCGGAGGCCTTTCGAACCTCAGCTTCTCGTTCCGCGGCAATGAGCCCGTCCGCCGTGCGATGCACAGCGTCTTTCTCTATCACGCCATCCCGGCGGGCATGGACATGGGCATCGTCAACGCCGGTCAGCTCGACGTCTATGACGCGATCGATCCCGAGCTGCGCGAGGCCTGCGAGGACGTCATCCTGGACCGGCGCGACGATGCGACTGAACGGCTGATCACCCTCGCGGAAGCCTTCAAGGGCACGGATGCGGCCGAGGAGAAGAAGCTCGCCGAGTGGCGGATGCTTCCGGTCGCCGAGAGGCTTTCCTATGCGCTGGTAAAGGGCCTCGACGCGCACATTGTCGAAGATACCGAGGAAGCCCGCCTTCAATTCCCGCGCCCGATCGAAGTGATCGAAGGCCCGCTGATGGACGGAATGAACATCGTCGGCGACCTTTTCGGCTCGGGGAAGATGTTCCTTCCACAGGTCGTGAAATCCGCCCGCGTGATGAAGCGCGCCGTTGCCCACCTCATCCCGTTCATCGAGGCCGAGAAGGAAAAGACGGGAGCGACCGCCGGCAAGGGCCGCATCGTCATGGCCACGGTCAAGGGCGACGTTCACGATATCGGCAAGAACATCGTCGGAGTCGTCCTGCAGTGCAACGGGTTCGAGGTCATCGACCTGGGGGTGATGGTGCCCTGGCAGGACATCTTGAAAGCCGCCAACGACAATCGGGCGCAGATGATCGGCCTTTCCGGCCTCATCACGCCGTCTCTCGACGAAATGGTGACCGTAGCGGGCGAAATGCAGCGCGCGGGCATGGACTTGCCGCTGCTGATCGGCGGCGCGACGACGAGCAAGGCGCACACGGCCCTGCGCATCGATCCGGCCTATGAGGGTCCGGTCATTCACGTCCTCGACGCGAGCCGCGCCGTCGGTGTCGCCTCGTCACTCGTGTCTGACACCCAGCGCGATCCCCTGATCGCCGGCACGGCCGACGATTATGACAAGCTCCGGAAATCACGTGAACGCAGCGGTCACAGCGAGCTCGCGACCCTCACGGACGCCCGCGCCAATGGCTTCGCCTTCGACCCCACAGGCCAGGCGGCGGCGCCAAAATATCCGGGACTCCATCATTTCGGCGATTGGCCCTTGAAGGACCTCAAGGCCTCGATCGACTGGACGCCTTTCTTCCGCGCCTGGGAGCTGGCGGGCAATTATCCCGCGATCCTGGACGACCCGATCGTCGGCGAAAGCGCGCGCAGCCTGTTCGCCGACGCTCAGGCGATGCTCGACCAGATCATTGCCGAGCGCTGGGTCACCCCGAAAGCGACGGTCGGTCTGTGGCGCTGCAAGCGCGAGGGCGACGACGTGCTCGTGCTCGCCGGCAACGACTGGACACGGCTGCCTTTCCTTCGCCAGCAGGTTAAGAAGCGCGAGGGCCGTCCGAACATGTGCCTCGCCGACTTCATCAATCCTGACGGCGAGGATTGGATTGGCGGCTTCGCTGTTGGAATCCACGGGCTCGAGCCACACCTCGAACGGTTCAAGCAAACCGTCGATGATTATGACGACATCCTGTTGAAGGCGCTTGCCGATCGCCTCGCCGAAAGCTTCGCCGAAGTTCTCCACGCCCAGGTCCGCAACCGCCTTTGGGGCTATGCCGATGAGCATCTGTCCAACGAGCAACTGATCCGCGAGAAATATGAGGGCATCCGCCCTGCGCCCGGCTACCCCGCCTGTCCGGACCACAGTCTGAAGCCGATCCTGTTCGACCTGCTTGGCGGCAAGCCCGGCGAGGTCACCTTGACCGAGAATTTCGCCATGCTTCCGACCTCGGCCGTATCCGGCTTCTATTTCGGCCACCGGGACAGCCAGTATTTCGGAGTGGCGCGGATCGGGCGCGACCAACTCGAGGAATATGCGGGCCGCCGCAACGTCTCGATCGAATGCGCGGAGCGTTGGTTAAGGCCGAACCTCGATTAGGAACCGGCGAGTCTGCGAACGACCGCCGGATTGAACAAGGAGCGAGCTTCGGCGGAGCGCAACTGCCGTTTCCGGGCCGGCCAGCTCCTCTGCCAACTTTCGAACATCGAAGCGGTCGGCCGATCGGCGAGCTCGATTGACGCCAGGTCGGCAGCGGCTTGGTGCAGCAGCTCGCGGCTGGCTTCATCGCCCGACACCTGGAAGCGCTCATCGATCGCTCCGAGCATCGATCGCGCGGCGGCGATCATCACGCGAGCGGTGGCTTGGTCGCCCTCGGCGAGCGTCTCGCTGGCGAGCCGGACTGCAGCGTCCACGTCCTCGAGTTTCCCCTCCAGTTCGATGGGCCCCGGCCCATGCGACTTGCACGCGGCCGGCGACAGGCTCCTGACGTAATTCGCCAGCCCGTCGAGCACGGCGGGCGGCGGCTCGGGTCCGTCGAACTCCTGCGTGACGAGGCCGTGGATGAAATTCCTGAGGTCGCTCTTGCCCGGATCGCGCGAGATCTTCAGCCTGGCGGGATCGCCTGCGAGGTCAGGAATCGGCTTCGGATTGAAAATCCCGTCGCCGCGATGCTCGCTCATGATCGACGCGGTCACGTCGGCGGTCCCCGGATCGCCGGAGATCCCGGGGAAATGGAAATGCGGGTTCGTGCGCCCATTGCGATGGCAGCTGGAACAGCTGAGCCCCGCCCGCGCGGCCTGGCCGCCGAGGATCAACGGCGCGCGAAATGCGACACGTCCGATCTCGGCCGAGCGCCGCAGCGCCGGGTCCGTCGGCCAGGCGATGCATTCCGGAGGTTGGCGGGTGAGGTCGCCGACCAGGTCGTTCGTCTGAAGCCAGCGCGACTCGCGGATCGGCAGCTGCGGCTGGGCAGCTGCGGTGAGGAGCGCCAATGCAGCGGATATTAGGAAGCGGGTTGCCCGCGCTCGTCGATCCATCGCCTCAGTTCGTCGGCCTGGGCGCATCCGAACGTGCACCATTTGTCGAGCTTCGCGAGCATTGCCTTCGCACCGGTCAAATTGCCGCGCTCGACCATCAGCTCGCCATAATATTCGGTCGCTCCCAGATGCGTGGGATCGGCGGTCAGCGCCTGACGGTAATAGCCCTCCGCAACGTCGTAATGATGGAGCTTGCGGTTGGCGAAGCCGAGATAGGTCAAGATGTCGGGATGCGCCCCGAAGCTCGTCCGGGCGCGCTGGAGGGCCGCGATGGCGTCGTCGTAGCGATGCTGGTTGATGAGCCCGACGGCTTCCAGATAGGCGGCGTCTCCGGCTTTGGCGCTTGCAAAGAGCAGTGGCGGATTGGTTTGCAGCATCGCCTGGCCGGGCTGGGCGAGAGCGGCCTGCACCGCGTCGATCGCCTCCTTGATGTTCGCGGCATCCTTGCACGTCCCGGCGCAATCGGCGTTGAACTTGTTGAGCCTGTCGAGCGTGGCCTGGGCTTTCGCCTTGTCGCCGAGCTTGGCGTAAGTGACGCCGAGCTCCTGCTGAGCCGCGATCAGCTTGCCGTCGGCCTTCACGGCTTTCTCATAATGCTTGGCGGCGGATTTCAGGTCGTTGAGCCCGGCGTCGGCCATTCCGGCGAGGAAATTCGTGTTCGCGTCGGTCGGCGCCACTTCCAGCACGCGAGCGAACGACTTCTTCGCATCCGCGAATTTCTGCGCCTTCAGCGATTCAATGCCGTCGCGATATTCGGTGGCGGCGTCGAAATCCGGCGTGCTCATGCTTGGCGAGGATGTTCCGCCTCCCCTCGAACCGGAATCGGAAGCAGAGGCCGGAACGGCCGCAAGGACGCAGCCGAACACGGCCAGCGTAACGCGCATTGGAAGCTTCGCGTGCATTGTTTCCCCTTTCGCTGGGGTGGTCGCAAATTACCACTTCGCCTTAGTGGCGGCAATCGAACGTAACGGTTCAAGGCTCGACGCGCGGGACCGGACGCACTAGCCGCGACGCATGCGGCGATCGCTGCTCTTCCTGCTGATTCTGACGTGGCCGGCCCTCGCGCAGGCCCGAGGGATCGAGCCTGAGCTCATCGCCGAAGGTCCAGCGCCGGCGGGCGGTGAAGTCGAGCTCGCGATCCGTATGCATACCGCGCCCGGCTGGCACGGCTATTGGCTGAACCCCGGCGATGCCGGACTGCCGATGGATGTGAAGTGGCAGCTTCCGGCGGGCTTCTCCGTTGGGCCGCTGCGTTACCCGGTTCCCACGCGTCTGACGGTCGCGGGCCTCATGAACTATGTCTACGAGAACGATTATTCGGTTCTCGTCCGGCTGAAAGTCCCCGCGAATGCGATCGGCACGGTGCCGATCCGCGCCAATGCGCGCTGGCTGGCCTGCACCGACAAGGTCTGCGTTCCCGAGCAAGGCGAGTTCTCGCTCGACATTCCTGTGGGAACCGGAACGCCCAACCGCGCCGAATTCGATCAGTGGCGCCGCGCCTTGCCGCGCCCGCTGGCGAGCCTTGGTCATTTTTCGGTGGCGGGTGACAAGCTCCGGGTGGCTGTGCCCCTTCCGGCGGGCATTGAAGTCGGCGCGCCATACCTCTTCCCGATGACAGACGGGCCGGTCGATTATCCGGCGAAGCAGAGCTTCCGGAGGACAGGCGACTGGGTCGTTGCCGAACTCCAGCGACGGGGCGCGGTGCCGAGGGAGTTTACGGGACTCCTGGCTCTGGTGGACGGCAGCGGCTTCGAGTTTCGAGCGATCGCTGGGCCGGTCCCCGAAGGGGGAGCCTCGATCGGCGAGCTCGGAACGCGAGCCGTGCTTTGGGCGGTGGTCGGGGCCGTGCTCGGGGGAATCCTCCTCAACCTGATGCCCTGCGTCTTTCCGATCCTGGCACTGAAGGCGTTGCATATTTCACGAGCCGGGGAGAGCGCATCTGAGGCTCGGCGCGATGCCTTGGCCTATATGGCGGGGACCGTGGCCGGGACTGGTGCGCTGGGGGTGGCGCTCCTCGCCATTCGTGCCGCCGGTACCGAAGCCGGCTGGGCATTCCAGCTCCAGGATCCCCGAACCATCATGCTGCTTCTGCTGCTGGCGGTCGCGATCACCGCAAACCTTCTCGGCCTGTTCGAGCTTCCGGCGCTGGGCGGACGGTCGCGCCCCGCGGGGAGCTTTGGAACCGGGGCTCTCGCCGCTTTCATCGCGACGCCCTGCGCGGGGCCGTTCCTCGGTGCCGCACTCGGAACTGCCTTGCTCTTGCCGCTGGCCGGCTCCGTCGCCGTTTTTGCGGCGCTCGGGCTCGGCCTGGCGATCCCGTTCCTGGTCGTAGCCTTCGTCCCGGCACTCCGGGACAGGTTGCCCAAACCGGGCCCGTGGATGCGTCGACTCCAGCGTTTTCTCGCTATCCCGATGGCCGCGAGCGCACTTGCAGCACTGTGGCTCCTCTACCGTGTTGGCGGCCAAGCGGCACTGATCGGCGCGCTGGCTTGGTCGGCTATGTTGATCGCTTTGCTCGTCGGCTTCGGCTTTGCGCAGCGTCGAGGCCGCAGCGTCGGGATCGCAGTCGCGGCCCTTGCGGCGACGTTTGCGATCCTCGGAATTTTCACGATTCATCGGCCTGTCGCGCACGAGACCAGCCGCGTTGCCGGGGCCGAGCCGTGGAGCGAAGCCGCTGTCTCGCGCGAGTTGGCGGCCGGCCATCCGGTATTCGTCTATTTCACGGCTGACTGGTGCCTCACCTGCAAGGCCAATGAGGCTGCGGCGATCGACCGCGACGAGGTTCGCGACGCGTTCAGGAAAGCCGGCGTGAAAGTGCTCGCTGGCGACTGGACCAATGGCGATCCGGCGATCACCCGCTTCCTCGAAAGCCGCGGGCGCGCCGGGGTGCCGCTCTACTTATGGTATTCGCCGGGAAAGGAGCCCGAGGAGCTTCCCCAGATCCTGACGCCCTCGATGCTTATTTCCCGCGCTCACCCCGCGCAGGCCTAGGCGCCTTCTCCCAGACTTTACTGCCGCCGACCCAGGTTTCGAGAACTTCGGTCCGCGCGAGTTCCTGCGGGTTCACCTTTGTGGGGTCCCGATCGACAATCACGAAATCGGCCCACTTGCCGGGCTCGAGCGCGCCGATCCTGTCCTCGGCGAAGCCCGCATAAGCGCCGCCCCGCGTGTAAGCTGAAAGCGCCTGCTCGAAGGTGAGCCGCTCGGACGGGATCCAGCCTCCCGGTGGTTGTCCGTTGACGTCCTGACGACTGATCGCAGCCGACAGGCCTGGGAAAGGATTGGGCGATTCAACCGGGAAGTCGGTCCCGAAGGCGAGCCTGGCGCCTGATTTCAACACGGATTGCCAGGCGTAGGCGCCCGCCAGGCGGTTCGGGCCAAGCCGCTTTTCGGCCATCAGCCGATCGCTGGTCTGGTGGGTGGGCTGCATCGACGCGATGATTCCGGCGGGCGCGAGCCGCGGGATGTCGGCCGGGGCGGCGATCTGGAAATGCTCGATCCTCCAGCGCCGGTCGCGGCCATATGTCTTCGACAGCTGCTCGTAGGTCGAGATCACTTGGGCATTCGCGGCGTCGCCGATGGCATGCGTCGCGACCTGGAAGCCGGCCGCAGCGGCCGTGCCGGCGAGCTTCAGCATCTCCGCGTCGGAATGGAACTGGAGACCATGGGAGTCGGGCTTGTCGGCATAGGGCTGCTTCAACCACGCGCCACGCGATCCCAGCGCGCCGTCGGCGAACAATTTGATTCCCACTGCGCGGAGGCGGTCGCCGTACATCCATTCGGTCGGATGCGGCACGGCGGCGAGCGATTCCGTGCCGGACAAATAGGCCATCAGGCGCACATTGAGCCGGCCTGCGTCGCCGGCCCGCTTCATCGCCTCCCAATCGTCGACCGAGGTGCTCATCGAGCCGACCGACGTCACGCCGACCGAGAGCAATTGCTCCTGCGCCTTGGCCAGCGCCTCGTCGGCCTGTGCCGGAGTGCGCGAAGGAACCGCCTTGCGGATGAGGTCCGTCGCATTGTCGACGAAAAGGCCATTCTCGATCCGACCCCCGGCGGGCGCCTGGGTCGCGGAGGTCACGCCGGCGGCCTTCATCGCGGCGCTATTCGCGACCACGGCATGCCCATCGACTCGCTCCAGCATGACCGGGCGGTGCGGCACCACCGCGTCGAGATCCGCGGCGGTCGGGAAGCGCTTGTCCGGCCACAATTCCTGGTTCCAGCCGAAGCCGATGATCCAGGCGTCATTGGGATGTTCGGCGGCATAATTGCGAAGCCGCTGTTGCAGGTCCGCCAGCGAGCTCGTGCCCGTCAGCTCGACAATCATCTGCGCCGTGCCGAGGTCGAGTACATGGCCGTGCGCGTCGATCAGCCCGGGCAGAACAGTTTTCCCCTCGCCGTTGATCATGTGGTCGAACCGGCTCAGGCGGGGCGTCGGATTGGCCATGACTTGCTTCAGGCGGCCATCGTCGCCGATCAGGAGGCTGCCGAAATGCTGGAGCTTTCCGTCAGACCCGACCTGGATGCCGTTGACGTTGCTGACGAGGGTATCGGCCAGCGCCGTGGAGGAGAGCAGTACGACCGCAAGGGCGACAAATGGTCTGGTCATTACGGGCGCATAGCATTGTCCGCGCCCAAGTGAACGTCTAGGCCGCTCGCCGATGGCTGACGTTCCGACGATCGACGACATTCGCGCCGCTGCCAAGCGGATCGACGGCGCGGTGATACGCACCCCGATGCTCAGCAGCCGTACCTTGTCCGAAGCCATTGGTGCAGATGTCTGGCTGAAGTTCGAGAACCTGCAGTTCACCGCTGCCTACAAGGAGCGCGGCGCGCTCAACAAATTGCTGCAACTCTCGCCCGAAGAACGGGCGCGCGGCGTCATTGCGGCATCCGCCGGCAACCATGCCCAGGCCGTCGCCTATCACGCAAAGCGCCTCGGAATCCCGGCGACCATCGTCATGCCGGAGCCGACTCCGACGGTCAAAGTGGTCCAGACCGAAGGCCATGGCGCGCACGTCGTCCTTTATGGCGACATGTTTGACGACGCTTATGCGCGGGCGCGCGAACTCGCCCTCGAGAAGGGCTATGTCTTCGTTCATCCATTCGACGACGCTCAGATCATCGCTGGCGCGGGAACGGTCGGCCTGGAAATGCTCGAGGATGCGCCGGATCTCGACTCGATCGTCGTTCCGGTCGGTGGCGGCGGGCTGATGTCCGGGATTTCGATCGCCGCGCGAGCGATCAAGCCGGACATCGAGATGATCGGCGTCGAAGCGGAACTCTATCCTTCGATGAAATGCGCGATTGAGGGATGCCAGATGCCCCTGGGCGGCGACACGCTCGCCGAGGGAATCGCGGTCAAGCAGCCCGGCGAACTGACGTCGCGGATTCTGAAAGAGCTGGCGACCGAAGTCATGCTCGTTTCCGAACGTGATCTGGAGCGCGCTGTCTCCATGCTCGTCGGGATCGAAAAGACCGTTGTCGAAGGCGCCGGCGCCGCCGGGCTCGCCGCCATGCTGTCGGATCCGGGCAAATTCGCCGGCAAGAAGATCGCGACGGTGCTCTGCGGTGGAAACATCGACACGCACCTCCTCGCCAACGTTCTGGTGCGCGATCTTGTCCGGCAGGGGCGCATTGCGCGGCTGCGCATTGCGGCACACGATCAGCCCGGGGCGCTCGCGGCGATCACGGCCAAGGTCCATGAGGCCGGAGCCAACATCATCGAGGTCAACCACAGCCGCATCTTCACGACTCTTCCGGCGAAGGACACGGTGATCGAGGTTGAATGCGAAGCTCGCGATCCGGCTGCGATCGATGATGTCGAGGCCCGACTCACGGCTGCCGGATTCCGCGTCGATCGGGCCTCGCTCGACTAGATCCCCTCACAGATTGGCCCATTTCATCGTCCCCAAGCGGGACAGTAGCGCCGTTAACCCTCTTTCCTTGCCGCCAAAGGCTTTTCTTCGGCGTTTACCAGTCGCATAAAGACTCAGGTAACCATTGTGAGAGGGCTCAAAGGGTGAGCGCACCATTTCGCTTCCCCAAGTTCTTCGTAACGAACCCGAGCCCGTGCCCGTATCTCCCGGGCAAGGTCGAGCGGAAGGTCTTCACCGAGCTTTCCGGCCGCCATGCCAGCGAACTCAACGAAGCTTTGGGGCGCATCGGTTTTCGGCGCAGCCAGTCGGTCGCCTACCGCCCAAGCTGCATAGATTGCTCCGCCTGCGTCTCCGTTCGAGTCCTTGCCGCCGAGTTCGAACCCAATGCCACGCAGCGCAAGCTGCTGCGCCGCCACGCCGACCTGGAGGTCACCGCCTGCAAACCGTGGACGACCGAGGAGCAATACACTTTGCTTCGCAAATATCTCGGTGAACGGCATCCGGGCGGCGGGATGGCGGAAATGGACGAGAGCGACTTTGCCGACATGGTCGAGCAGACGCCGGTCCGCACCTACGTCATCGAATATCGCGAACCGTCCGCTGACGGCCGGCCCGGCAAGCTGGTCGGAGCCTGTCTCAGCGACCAGCAGGGCGACGGCCTGTCGATGATCTACAGCTTCTTCGACGTGGGGCAGGGCGCGCGCAAAGGCCTCGGAACTTACATCATCCTCGATCATGTCGTCCGCGCCGCACGTGCCGGCCTGCCGTACGTCTATCTCGGCTATTGGGTCGAAGGGTCCACCAGGATGGCCTACAAGACGCAGTTCCGGCCACTGGAGCGTCTGGGCCGCGATGGATGGCGCCGGGTGGACGAGGTCGAGGCCGACACTGCCGGAGAGGATCTCATTACCCTTCCGACGCGTCGCATGAAAAACCGCCTGTTGATCGACGCATAAAAAAGGCGGAGCGCCTGGCGCCCCGCCTTCTCCCCTTCAGCCCCCCTCGAGTATTTTACGCGACTGCAACCTGCGGTTCGGGCTGCGTTTCCTCTTCCGGGTCGCGCAGGACATAGCCGCGGCCCCAGACGGTCTCGATATAATTGGCACCGCCGCAAGCCAGGCTGAGCTTCTTGCGCAGCTTGCAGATGAAGACGTCGATGATCTTGAGCTCGGGCTCGTCCATTCCGCCGTAGAGATGGTTGAGAAACATCTCCTTGGTCAGCGTCGTGCCCTTGCGGAGCGAAAGCAGCTCCAGCATCGCATATTCCTTGCCGGTCAGGTGAACCCGGGCGCCGTCGACCTCGACCGTCTTTGCATCGAGGTTCACGGCGAGCTTGCCGGTGCGGATGACCGATTGCGAATGACCTTTCGAGCGGCGAACGATCGCATGGATGCGCGCGACCAGCTCGTCGCGGTGGAACGGCTTGGTGACGTAATCGTCGGCGCCAAAGCCCAGGGCGCGAACCTTGCTGTCCATCTCGCCGATGCCCGACAGGATCAGCACCGGAGTCGAAACCTTCGCGGTGCGAAGCTTCTTCAGCACGTCATAGCCGTGCATGTCCGGCAGATTCAGGTCGAGGAGGATGATGTCGTAATCATAGAGCTTGCCGAGATCGAGGCCCTCTTCCCCGAGATCGGTCGTATAGACGTTGAAGCCTTCCGTGCCGAGCATCAGCTCGATGCTCTTGGCGGTCGTCGGTTCGTCTTCGATCAGCAGCACGCGCATTGCTGTATCCCCCGTTCCCGGCCTCAAGAGCGTAAAAACGCCTTAAGAGGCCTGAAGCCCTCATTAACCATTCGGGGTCTGCAGGGAAAAGGTTAATATTTCCTAACGCGCTGGATTCCCTGATTTCGTTGCAAGGGAGTCACAAAAGCATCCACAGGGGGTTCCTGATTCGGTCCCGGACCAGGTGGTTTGCGCCGTCGTCTCTCTCCTGTCAGGGCAATTTCATGCTCCTTTCTGATCTTGTCCTGTTCATCGACGGCGAAGCGATCGTCGTCGACAAGCCGGCCGGACTTCCGGTTGATGAGCCGCGCCGCGGCGGAGAATCTATCGTTTCCAGATTGGATGAACTTCGCGCCGGATTTAAGCGAACGCCCACGCCGATGCATCGGCTCGACCAGGATACGAGCGGGTGCCTGCTTCTGGCCCGGACGCCGAAGGCAAGGGCGGAGCTTCAGCAATTGTTCGAAGGCCGGAAGGTCGAGAAACATTATCTGGCGGTGATTGGCGGCGAAATCGACCTCGAGCAGGGGACGATCGAGGTGCCGCTGGCGAAGCGTTCGAGTGCGGAGGCGGGTTGGAAGATGGTCGCCGATCCGAAAGGCCAAACGGCGATCACCAACTGGCGACGGATCGCGGTTCGGGATGGATCAACCCTGGTCGAGTTCATTCCGGTCACCGGCCGCACCCATCAAATCCGTGCGCACGCGCGTGAGGCTTTCGGCAGCGGGATCATCGGCGACCGGGTTTACGGCATTCCGGGCGGTCCCATGCTGCTGCACGCCTCGCGATTGGTGGTTCCGAGGGTCAGGAAGCCGACTATCGACGCCGCGGCACCGCTGCCGGACTATTTCGGGGAATGGTCCGATGCGGCCTGAGGATGTGCGAATCCCCGAGGAGGCTCTCAGCGAGACCTTTTTGGCTGCAACTGGGCCAGGCGGCCAGAACGTCAACAAGGTCGCGACCGCCGTGCAGCTCCGTGTGGACCTTTTCCGGCTTGGCTTGCATCCGGATGTTTACGATCGGCTGAAGGCCATCGCGGGGAGCCGCATCACGGGTTCTGGCGAGCTTCTGCTGACCGCGCGGCGCTTCCGGACGCAGGACGCGAACCGCACCGATGCACGCCGCCGTCTGGCAGAAATGATTGCGGCAGCCCATATGGCGCCAACGAAGCGCAAGGCGACCCGGCCGAGCCGTGCTGCGAAGGCCCAGCGGGTCGAGCAAAAGCGGCAGCGAAGCGAGGTCAAGAAGGCGCGCGGAAGGGTGGATTTGGACTGATGTACGACTTCAAGATCGACGCGGACGACAAGCCGGTCATGTACCGCGATCTCGCTTCGGCGCTCCAGGGCCTTGTGACCGGCGAGACCGATCCGATCGCCAACATGGCGAACGCGTCCGCTCTCATCTTCGAGACCCTGCCCGACGTGAACTGGGTCGGCTTCTATCGCAACGTGGGTGACGAGCTGGTGCTCGGGCCCTTCCAGGGACGCCCCGCCTGTGTCCGAATGACGTTCGATCAGGGCGTCTGCGGCGCAGCAGCAAAGACCCGGCAGATCCAGCGCGTCGAGGATGTGCATGCTTTCCCGGGCCACATTGCCTGCGACAGCGCGTCGAACAGCGAAATCGTCTTACCGTTGATCCGCGAAGGCGAGCTGATCGGAGTCCTCGACATCGACAGTCCGAAAAAAGCCCGCTTCGACGCAGAGGACGAAGCGGGGGTCGTGAAGCTCGGCGAAATCCTTTCGCGCGTGCTCTAGCTGAGCTGCTCCAAACGCTCGTCGCTAAGCGAGCCGGGGATAAGCATTACGGGGCAGGGCAATTTGCCGGCATCGCTTCCGCAGAAGTTGGCGACCAGGGGTCCTGGATTTCCGCTCGGCGCGGCCCCGAGCACAAGGGCAGCGACCTCCTGGCGCTCGCCGACATAATCACGCACCGCTTTCACGGGTTCGCCCTGCTGGACGATGATCTTGGCTTCGACGCCCGACTCGTCAAGAATTTCGCCCACCGACGCGCTGACCACTCCCTCGATGCGGAGTCGCTGCTCTTCCTCGATCGCATTCTGGACTCCGCCCCATTGGACGAAATCCTGGGGTTCGACGATTCCGAGGACTTCGATTCGGCCGTTGGTCTTGGCGGCCCGCCGGGCGGCGAAACGGAGCGCGATCGCAGCTTCCGGGCTGTCGTCGATGACGACGAGATAGGTGCGTTTCGGTTCTGTGGCCCCCATGAATCCCAAGTGCTGCGTTAAACCCGGCGCAAGCGCAAGTCAGCGGCTAGGGTTTCGGCGCAGACTTGACCGCAACCGCCGCATTGGCTTTGAGCCGCGCGACGCCTTTCCGCGCTAGGACGCTTCATGCCCATCGAACTCAAGATGCCCGCGCTCTCTCCGACCATGGAGGAGGGCACGCTCGCCAAATGGCTGGTGAAGGAGGGCGACAAGGTCGAATCGGGTGACATTCTCGCCGAGATCGAGACCGACAAGGCGACGATGGAGTTCGAAGCGGTCGACGAAGGGACGATCGCGAAAATCCTGGTCCCCGAAGGCACGGATGGAGTGAAGGTTGGAGCGCCGATCGCGATCCTGGCCGGCGAAGGGGAAGATGCGAGCAAAGCCGCTGCGGCCGCTCCCAAGGCCGATACATCCGCCGCGCCTCCGCCCAAGGCCGCGCCCGAGCCAAAGCCCGACGCGACTCCGAAGAGCGAGCCGCCGCCGGAGGCCCCTGTCGAAACGCCCGCCGCACCGCCGCAACCGGCAGCCGCTTCTCGAGTTGAAGGGGAGCGGATCAAGGCGTCGCCGCTCGCTCGCCGTCTGGCGCAGGCCCAGAACATCGATCTGTCGGCACTTCAGGGATCCGGACCCGGCGGACGGATCGTTCGCGCCGATATCGATGCTGCGGTCGGCAAGGCTCCTGCCGCGGCGGCGCCTCCTGCCGGCGCCATTGCACCGGCGCTTGCGGCTCATGTCGTCATGCCCGGCCCGATGGAGCAGGCGATCCCGCACGAAGAGGTCAAGCTTTCGAACATCCGCAAGACCATTGCGCGCCGGCTGACCGAGGCGAAGCAGCAGGTCCCGCACATCTATCTGACCGTCGACATCCAGCTCGATGCGCTGCTGAAGCTCAGAAGCGAGCTTAACGCGGGGCTCGAGAGCCGCGGGATAAAGCTCAGCGTCAACGA
>DATLOY010000032.1:0-2160 GCA_035536015.1 Sphingomicrobium sp. | reverse complement strand
GCGGTCGGCGAACAGGGTCAGCGACGACCCGGCCTGTTCGAACAGCGTCCAGAAGAAAACGTTGAAGATGATGAGGATCATCGCCGCCGTCATCATCTGGCCTTCCTGCCGCGTGCCTTTGAGAAAGGACCAGATGAGGATACCGGGCACGCTGATGATGAAAGTCCCGAACAGCAACTTGGCCATCAGAGACAACGAAGCGAGATAGCCGATGAAGCCCGAACCTGGTTCGGGCTCCGCGGTATTCATGAGGTTGCTGAACAGGAACACGAATACCGGAACGGCGACCAAAGCGCAGAGATAGATGATGATGTCCTTGTTCGGAGCCTTGGCCGGGCGCTCGCCATATCCGGCGAGGCGACCGCCATCGAACTGGATCAGAGCATAGCTGATCAGCATCCCGACGCCGGCAAGGCTGAGACCGGCCCACCAGCCGAGCCAGTCGGCGAGCAACGGGCAGAAAAGCTGCCCAAGGATCGAGCCCAGGTTGATGCCCATGTAGAATATGGTGAAGCCGCTATCGCGACGGCGGTCGGCCTGGTCGTAGAGCGTTCCGACGATTGTCGAGATGTTCGGCTTGAAGAAACCGTTGCCCACGGAGATCAACGAAAGCGCGATGAGCATGATCGCGAGCGTCATGCTGTTGCGGTCGCCGCCCGCTTGCATCGATCCTTTCGGGAGGTGCTTCGCCTCAACGCCATTGTCGAGGAGCGAGATCGACCCGTCCTCATTACCGCGAATCTGAAGCTTCTTGCCGTTGTCGACGATCGAGCGGACTTCGCGCGGATCGCTGGTCGGCCGGTCGACGAAATGATCGACGACCACCTCGTAACGCTGGCCGTCGATTGTCGCATAGGGCTTGGCCGGCGTGCCGCCGAAGGCGAGCGTGAAATAGCCGATTGCCATCAGGATGGCGCCGAACTTCACCGAGCGCTTCGAGCCGAGATATTGGTCGGCGAGGAAGCCGCCGACCAGCGGGGTCAGGTAAACCAGAGCGGTGTAGCCGCCATAGAGACCCGTCGCCTGCTGGTCCGAGAAGAGAAAATGCTTCGTCAGATAGAGCGTCAGGAGCGCCCGCATGCCGTAATAGCCGAAGCGCTCCCACATCTCGGTCGTGAAAAGCCGCGCGAGCTGGCGCGGATGCCCGAACCAGGTATCTCCCTTCGCGGGATTCGCTTTTCCGGACGAACTCGAAAACGGTTCCTCGACGGCCGGTGTATCGACCATGTTCAATCTCTCCCCAAACGCCCTCGCAAGGCGCCAGCGGCGGTGACCCTAGCGGCCAAATTTCTCTTGTGAAGCTGATTGTTGCGCGCGTTCGGCCCCGCTAAGCGCCACATCGATGCTGAACGACCGCTCGTCGATCCTGTCGCTGCTCGAGACCCGCCGCTCCGGCAAGCCGCGCGAGCTGGTCGGGCCGGGCCCGAATGGGGACGAGCTCAAACAGATGCTGACAATCGCGGCACGCACGCCGGATCACGGAACGCTGACGCCGTGGCGCTTCGTGGTTGTCGGCGATGACCAGCGCGACGCCCTGGCGGCATTGCTGCTCGAGGCGCTTGCCGAGGATAATCCCGAGGCGACCGACCTGCATCGCGAGAAAGAGGTCAATTTCGCACATTATCCAGGCCAGCTCATCGTGCTGGTCTCTGCTCCTGTTCCCGACCACAAGATCCCCGTGTGGGAGCAGCAGCTTTCATGCGGTGCCGCAGGGATGAACCTGGCGCTGGCCGCGCATGCACTGGGCTATGTTCCCGGCTGGGTGACAGGATGGCGAGCTTATTCCGAGCGGGTGCGCCGCGCCTTCTGCGGCCCGGGCGAGCGGATCGCCGGCTTCGTCTTCATCGGGCACGCATCGCGAGAACTGGAGGACCGCGCGCGACCCGAGCTCCAGGATGTCGTTCGCCACTGGCAGCCGCCAGCCGCCTAACTCACTCGCGAGGATTGCTTTTCGGCCGCCACGCTGTATTATGACAGCATGACGCTCCGCACAAGCCACGACAAGCCTGTCTACGTCCGTTTGCGGGAGACGATCGCGGACGCGATCCTCGCCGGAAAATATACGGACGGCGACCCGCTTCCGTCGGTTCGAGCTCTGGCGGCGGAAGAACAGGCGAACCCATTGACGGTCGCCAAAGCCTATCAGGGTTTCCAGGACGA
>DATLOY010000031.1:0-16587 GCA_035536015.1 Sphingomicrobium sp. | reverse complement strand
GCGGCGCTACCGGCGGCATCTCGTCGGGCTGGCCCGGCTCAGGATAATGGGCTTCGGGAGGATGCAGCCGCATGATGCGCTCATTCTCCTCACGCCATTTCTTCTCCATTTCCTCGAGTTCAGCCTCGCGGACCATATTCTCGATTCCCGAGGTGAAGTGGCGTGCCATTCCGCGCACGCGGCCGACCCAATAGCCGACCGTGCGCATGACCTTCGGAAGGTCTTTGGGACCGATGAAGATCAGTGCGAGGATCGCGACAATCGCAAGCTCGCCGGAATCAACGCCAAACATGGCGGAACCTACTCTTTAGCGGTTTTCTTCGTCTCTTGGCGGCGGCGGAGCCGTGGGCTCTTCGCGCCGCGGAGTGACGTCGATCGGATCCTGGTCGCGCGGCAGGCGAGGAGGCTCGGAACGGCGCTGCTCGTCATATTGCCTGCGCTTGTCGTCCTCGTCGTCCGCCATCCCCTGTTTGAAGCTTTTCAGGCCTTTGGCGACGTCGCCCATCATCGAGGAAAAACGGTTGCCGCCGAACAAGAGCAGCAGGATGATCGCGAGGATCAGGATATGCCAGAAACTGAAACCGCCCATGGGTAACTCCTTTGGCGCGCCTTCTAGTCGCCCTCGTCCTCGCTTTCCAGTTGAAGCTGGTCGAGCGATTCCATGATGCTTTCATCGAGGGGGTCGAGCAGGCCCGCGGCCTTGAGGTCGTCGATCCCGGGAAGATCGCGACGCGAACCGAGGCCGAAATGCGTCAGGAATTCCTGCGTCGTCGCATAGAGCAACGGCCGGCCCGGTCCTTCCCGCCGGCCCGCGGGACGCACCCAGCCCGCATCCATCAGCACGTCCAGCGTGCCTTTCGAGATCTGGACTCCCCGAATGGCTTCGATCTCGGCGCGGCTCACCGGCTCATGATAAGAGATGATCGCCAGCGTCTCGGTTGCCGCTCGCGAAAGCTTGCGCGGTTCCTCACGGGTGCGCCGAAGCAGGTGCGCGAGGTCCGGAGACGTCTGGAAATGCCAGCGGCCGCCGCGTTCAACCAGATCGATGCCCCTGCCCTCGTAGTGAGCGGCCAGCTCGCCCAGCGCGATTTCGATCTTCCCCTCACCAACATATTCGGCGATTTCCTCGACCGTCAGCGGCGTCGCCGAGGCGAAGATCGCGGCTTCGACGGAGCGTGTGAACTCGTCCATCAGGCGGCTTTCAACTTGATTGGCGAGAAGGGTTCCTCCTGATCGATATCGAGCCGGCCGCGTCGCGCGAGCTCCAGCATCGCGAGGAAGCTGGACGCAAGGCACGATCGGCGGAACTGCGGATCCTGCGTGACGGGAAGGAAGCTTTCGAGAAAGGTCCAGTCGAGTGCCATTCCGATCATTGCGCTCACTCGATCCAGCGCTTCTTCGAGCGTCATCACCGATCGCGCGTGAATCACGTGCATCGCCGGCTGAGTTCGCGCCCGAACCGCGCCATAAGCGGCGAACAGGTCGAAATCGCGCACCTGCCAATTCGCCTTGCGGATGAGCCGCAAGCCTTCGGGAGCGCCGCGAAGGAAGACGTCGCGACCCACCCGGTCTCGGCCCAACAGGCGGGCGCCCGCCTCGCGCATCGCGTCGAGACGCTGGAGGCGCATCTGAAGCCGGAGCGCAATTTCTTCTGGGCTTGGATCCTGTTCCGGGTCCTTGGGCAGCAGAAGGCAGGACTTGAGGTAGGCGAGCCAGGCGGCCATCACGAGATAGTCAGCGGCGATCTCCAGCTTCAGCGCCCGAGCCTCGGCCAGGTAAGTCAGATATTGCTCGACGAGCTGCAGAATCGAAATCTGCGCGAGGTCGACCTTCTGTGCCCGCGCGAGACTGAGGAGGAGGTCGAGAGGTCCTTCCCAGCCGTCAAGTGCGAGGGTCAGCTCATCCGACTGGCGGATCGGGCGTTCTTCGAACTCCGCGTCGGATTCCATGGCCCCGGCCTATACCAGCGCCAACAGCGCGTCGCGCTTGGAAATCGCGTCAGCGAAGTCGGGACCGTCTTCGGGATCGATCATCGTCGTTGCCATTGCGCGAGCGAGACGCGATTCGCCCTCTCCGCTCAACGGCGGAACGGCGGCCGCCACCGCGACCATCTCTTCCATCTTGCCCGAACAATGCAGGGCCGCATCGCAACCCGCCGCGACGACGCCGGAAGCACGGCTGCCGAAATCACCCGCGAGCGCCTCCATCCCGAGGTCGTCGCTCATGAGGAAACCATCGAAACCGATGCGCCCACGGATGATGTCGCCGATCACGATTGGGGAAAGGCTGGCGGGCCGCTCGGAATCCCAGGCGGTGTAAACCACATGCGCGGTCATCCCCATCGGCGCCGTGGCGAGCCGCTCGAACGGCTCGATGTCGGACTCCAGCTCCTCCGCGCTTGCGTGGACGATTGGCAATTCCTTGTGGCTATCGACCAGCGCCCGGCCGTGTCCCGGCATATGCTTGATGATCCCGACGACCCCGGCCGATTCCATCCCGTCCAGAACCGCTCGGCCCAGCGCGGCGACCTGCATCGGCGCATTGCCAAGCGCGCGATCGCCGATGATATCGGTCGCGCCTTCCTGCCGGACATCAAGCAAAGGCAGCGCGTTCACGTTGATGCCGCACGTCCGGAGCATGAGCGCGAGCGCCCGGGCGTTCGAGCGCACGGCTTCGATCGCGGACGATGGCGCCAACGCGTAAAGCTGGGAGAAGCGCTCCGCTGCCGGGAACGCCGGCCATTCGGGTGGCCGCATCCGGGCAACGCGGCCGCCCTCCTGATCGATAAGGATCGGGAGATCCGTTCGGCCCGTGAGATCCCGGAGGGAATTGGTGAGCTTAAGCAGCTGGTCGGGATCGCCGCAGTTCCGCTTGAACAGGATGAAGCCGGCAGGCTCGGCCTCCAGGAAGAACTTCCGTTCGTCCCCGGTCAGCTCGAGGCCTTCAAGGCCGTAGATCGCCGCCTGCACCGGGTTCAGGTCCTCACTGAGCCACGAAGCAATTCTCGCCGGCGACTTTGAGCGCGCGGCATGCGTCCTTGGCCGCGGCCGGACTCGCCGCGCCGGCGCGCAGGCGGATTCCGCCCGAGAAGGGCACGATCATCTTGTTCATCGAAGCGATGGACGGGAACCGCGCGGACAGGGCCGTCCACGCCCGTTCGGCCTGGGCCTGGTTCTGGAAGGCGCCCAACTGGATCACGCTTCCCGAACCACCGGCCGGCGCCGCCGGGGGCGCCGTTTCCGTGGGTACCGGCACCTTCGTTTCGTTTGACGGCAGGTGCTTCGGTTCTTCCTTCGGCGGCTTGGCCACGGCCTCCTCAGGCACCTTGCTGAGGTCGAGCTGCGAGTCCTTGTCCTCGCCGGCGCTGGTTTCGAACGCCGTCTGGCTCTCGCCCGCGACGTCGAGTCCGCCCGGATTGACCGGCTTGACCTTGTAGGGGGTTGTCTCGGCGTGGATGAGCTCGGGCGGACCGTTCACCCGCGCATCGCGGCGTCCCATCCAGAAGAAGGTCCCGCCGACCAGGGCCGCCGCCAGCAGGACAACGAGCAAGGCGGCAAACATCTTGCGCGCGGACAGTCCGCGCGGCTCATCCTCGTCCTCGACGGCCTGGAGCCATGGGAGTTGCCCGTCGTCATAGTTCGAATGCGTGTCGCTCACCGTTCGACGGCCTTCCTTGCGCCCGGAAGACCGACGACGGCACAGCTGAAGCGAATGCGCTCCATCCGTTGGCACAGGACCTCGGAGTGCGCCTGTGAGGTCGTACCGATCTGGAACCGATAGAAGGGCCGGCCGCGCGAGTTGCGCGCCTCCACCACGACCGCCTGCAGCCGCTTCACCGCCGGATATGCCCGGACCATGTAGCGCCAGCCCAACTTGGCTTGCTGCCGGCTGCCGAACGCGCCGATTTGCACGACCCTGCCGGAAGCCCCCGCAGATTCCCAGGGCGACCAGATTCGGACGTTTTGCGTATTGCGCACCGCCGGAACGGCCGGCCTTTGTGACTGAGCCTTCGACACGCGATCGATGTGCTCGGTCACGATCGTGCGCTTCACTCTCGCTTCGACAGATCGGGGAACCCGTCGCGGCAAGCGTTGAACGGGCGCGACAGGGCGAAACTGGGGTGCGGTCACGGGCCGAGCCTCGGGTACGGTGACCGGGCGCACTTCTTCCGTCTGTTCGACGCGCCTCGCTTCGGGAAGGGTCATTGTCGCGCTTGGTTGGGTGACCGGCTTGTGCACCGGCTCAGAGACTTGCGGAACGGTTCGGGTTCCAAGCCAATAGGATGCGCCGGCGACGAGCAAGATCGCTGCAAACGCCCAGGCCAGCAGTCCGCGCGAGCCCTTCGACTCACGCTTCGGCTCCCGCCTCGGTTCGTCGGGAAGCCATGGAAGCCGGTCCATGCCGAGCGCCACCCGGCTGTCGGTCATTGTCAGCGCATCTCCTCGGTTGCGGCCACCCCCATCAGGCCCAATCCGCTCCTGATGATCTGCGCGATTCCGAGTGCGAGTTCCAGCCGCGCACGAGAAAGTTGTGGATTATTTTCAAGGAGGAAGCGCCGCGACGGGTCGTCGTTGCCACGGTTCCACAAAGCGTGGAATTCGGCCGCGAGATCATAAAGGAAAAAGGCGATCCGGTGCGGCTCATGAGCTGTCGCTGCGCCTTCCAGCACTCGCGGGAATTGGGCTGCCCGCTTCACCAGCGCCAGTTCCTCTTCGTCGAGAAGCGCGAGATCGGCGTCAGAGCAGAGATCCACACCGGCATCCGCGGCCTTGCGCTTCAATGAGCTGATCCGCGCGTGGGCGTACTGGACGTAGAAGACGGGGTTGTCCTTCGACGCCTCGACCACCCTGGCGAAATCGAAGTCGAGGGGCGTGTCGGCGCGCTTGGTGAGCATCATGAAGCGGACGACGTCCTTGCCGACCTCATTCACGACGTCGGCGAGGGTCACGAAATCTCCCGCGCGCTTCGACATCTTCACCGGCTCGCCGGCCCGGAAGAGCCGGACCATCTGGATGATCTTCACGTCGAGGTCGACCCTGCCGTCGGTCAGCGCCTTCACCGCCGACTGCACGCGCTTGACGGTCCCGGCATGATCGGCGCCCCAGATGTTCACGAGGTGATCCGCGTTTTGCGCCTTCTGCCAATGATAGGCCGCGTCGGCGCCAAAATAGGTCCAGCTGCCGTCCGATTTCTTCATCGGCCGGTCCTGGTCGTCCCCGAACTGTGTTGAACGGAACAAGGTCAACTCGACCGGCTCCCACTCGTCATGGGAATCGAGGCTCTTGGGACGTTCTAGGACACCTTCGTAGACCAGGCCCTTGTCGCGAAGCACGTCCATCGCCTTGGTCACGGCGCCTGAGCGCTGAAGATCGCCCTCCGACGAAAAAAGGTCGTGGTGGATATTGAGGAGGCCAAGGTCGTGGCGAATGAGGTCGAGCATCGCCGCGATCGCGCGCTCGCGGAAGATATCCAGCCATTCCGATTCCGGCGCAGCGGCATATTTGTCGCCGAACTCGGCGGCGAGCAGTGCTCCGACGGGAATCAGATAGTCGCCAGGATAAAGACCCTCCGGGATCTCGCCGATGTCCTCGCCGAGCTTCTCGCGGTAGCGAAGGTGCAAGGAGCGCGCGAGCGTATCGACCTGCGCGCCTGCGTCGTTGACATAATATTCCTTGGTGACGCGGAAACCTGCCGCCTCGAGTATCCGCGCGAGGCTGTCGCCGACCACGGCGCCCCGGCAGTGCCCCATGTGGAGCGGCCCGGTCGGGTTCGCCGACACATATTCGACATTGACCCGCTCATCATTGCCGATCTTCGAAAGGCCGTAATCGTCGCCTTCGCGAAGAATCGTCTTGAGCTCGTCCCGCCAGGCGTCCGGAGCAAGCCTGAGGTTGATGAAACCAGGCCCGGCGATTTCCACGGAAGTCACTGGAGGAAGCGCTTCCAACCTGGGCTTGATCGCTTCAGCAAGCGCGCGCGGGCTCGTGCCCGCGCCCTTCGCAAGCACCATTGCGGCATTGGTCGCGAGGTCGCCGTGCGACGGATCGCGCGGCGGCTCGACCGTCACATTTTTGCGGTCGAGCTCAGCCGGCAGCGCTCCGCTGGCGACGAGATCATCGAGCACTCCGTCGAGGAGCGCGGCATATTGGGCGTAAAGGCTCAATTTCGGTCCACGAATGTCCGGAAAGCGCGGCCTCTAGCGCAGCAAAGCCGCCTCGTCACCCGTCCCGGTGCTGTCAGGCGACGATCAATTTTTGGCCAAGTGGCGATCCGCGCCCATCCGGGAACAATGCCGGCATGACACGGGACGGGTCGAGGCCATAGTGCTGCGCAAGCGCAGTTCCGATCAGCACGTCGAGATCCATCGTCGGCTTGAGATCGCGGCCATCGTAAAGTGCCGACTGCGACAGGCCCGGCCAGTCGGCCAGTACTCGCCCACCCGCCACCGCGCCGCCGAGCAACATCGCGGCCGACGCCGTGCCGTGATCCGTTCCGCCGGTCCCGTTTGGAGCGACGGTCCGCCCGAACTCGGTGGCGACGACCACAAGGGTGTTCGCCCAGTCGGCGCCCAGGCCAGTCTTCAGTCCCGCCACGATCTGGTCGAGGCCGCGCAGCTGTGCCGCCAGCCGGCCCCGCTGGCCCGAATGGGTATCCCAGCCTCCGGTTTCGATCATTGCGATCCGAGCGCCGCTTTCGCCGCTGAGCAATTTGGCGGCGAGTGAACCGGTGGCTGCACCGCTCTGCCCCGCGGTTCCTCCGAGATCGCCGGCGGTCATTCGGGTCGTCATCGCCGCGCTCCACAGCTCGTGGAGCTGCGGGTCCGTCTCATAGAGCTTCGCGACGCGCATAAGCAGGTCGTCGGAAGCACTGGGAAGGGAGGACGGGGCATAGGACGATACTTCGTGGCTACCGCGAAGAGCCATCGGAACGGTCGACGAAAGCGCTAGCGCGCCGGCTTCACTCTGGGGGAGCAATCCCAGCAGCCGGTTCATCCAGCCGTCCTTGAGGCGGTAAGCAGCCGAACCGCCGGTCTCGAGAACGTTCTGCCCATCGAAGTGCGAGCGATCGCGGTAGGGAGATGCGACAGCCTGGACGAACAGCGCCTGGTTCGCGCCGTAGATTTTGGCTGTCTCGGCCAGCGCCGGATGCAGGGTGAAGAAATTGCCGAGCCTGGCGCCTCCAACGAGGTCCTCGGCGAATGCCTGGCGAACGCGGGCGAATGCCGGATCGCCCGTCGGCGCGACGATGGAGAGTCCGTCGGCCGCGCCCCGCTGGATGATGAATACGAACCGCCGGGCGGTCGCTGCCCTGGCGAAAGCCATTCGCGGAAGGCCGACAGCCGAAAGGATCGCGGCGGAACCGCTCGCGGCAAGAAAGAATCTGCGGCCAAGCATCTTCATCTCCTCACGAATTCCGGGCTGACGAGCAGAAGAGCGAGACCCTCGACCGGACTCTCGGCGCGGGCGATCGCCGATCGCGTCGAATCGCCGAGCGAACCGGGAAGGACTTTTTCCGCGATTGCGCGGGCATCTACCGAGGAGCCGGCGCGCTCGGCGATCCGCTGAGCGACCTCGACCCGTCGCACGAGCGCCTCCGGCGCGGCCCAGCTCGCTGCGATATCGTCCCAGCCGGCGGGGGAGCCCGGTTTCCAGGTGGCCTGGCCGAGCTGGTTCATCAGCGCCGCGGCGATGTCGGCTTCAAGGCCCTGCTGGTCGAGCGCGCGAAGTGCGGAAATCGACCATTCCCAGGGGCTTTTGAACTTCAGGGGCCGTGACGCCCAGGCTTCCGGCGAATCGATGATCGCGCGATACAGGGTCGGGAGGTCCCCGCCGCTGCCGAGATAGGTTTGGGCGAGGCGGTCGACCATTGCGGGCGGCGGGTCGTCGCCGGCGAAATGACGGGCGAGCTTGGTCGAAAGGTGCTTCGCCGTCGCGGGATGCGCGGCCAGGTCGAGCAGGATCGCGCGAGCCTGGTCCTGGCCGTCCTGGCCGTAACGCCGGCCCATGATCTGCCGATCGCCCGGCTCATGGATCAGCCCGGCAAACTGGAATTCGCCTGGAACGCTATTGCCGAGCATCCTCGCCGGGGGGCCTCTGCCTATGCCGCCAACCGTCCACCCCGTTAGCGCCCGGGCAAATTCGGTCACGTCCGCCTGACTGTAACCGGTACGCACTCCCAGCGTGTGAAGCTCCAGGATTTCGCGGGCGAGATTCTCGTTGAGCCCGCGTTTCTGCGCATTGCGCGCGGCAATGAACTGACCGGCGCGGGAGTCCGGGCCAATCGATTGCGCCTGATCGAGATAGACCAGCATCGCAGGATGCTGTTCGACCGCGAGCAGCATATCCGAGAACTTGCCGAGGACATGCGGCCTGATCGCCTCGAACTCGAGAAGCCCGGCGAGGCCGATAACCGGAAGCTTGTCGGCCGAAACCGCGAAATGGTTGGCCCAGAAATGCGTGAGCCTCTCGACAAACGGAGCCCGGGTCGTGAGCGCCGAGGATACCCGAGCCGACGCCATCACCATGTAATTGTCGCGGATCTCGCGCCTGAGATAGCGCTTCGCCGAGTCGGGAATTCCGCCGCTGGCCTGCTCGTTCGGCATGGATGCCGGTTGCATCTGCCTGGCGCCGCGCTGCATCCGGGCCTCGGCGATATAGTCGCCGAGCTGCTGTACGACCTCGCCGCGCGTTGGAACATCGGCAAGCGCCGGCGGCCTGGCTTCAAAACGATCGAACTGGCCGAGCAGCCAGCCCTTGGGGTCCGGGGGAATGGGATCCGCGGCCCTCGCCCCGAGGCCGAAGCGGTTGAGCGCAATCGCAGTGGCAGCCATGAGCTGGCCCTCCTGCGCATTTGAATTTGCCAGATCACCTGAACTTGGCCTGACCGGTTAAGGTAGCCCGCGCTTAGAAGCGATCCCGTGGAAGGTTGACGGGCCCGACCAGTTCCTCGTGCCGGGCAATGGCGAAACGATCGGTCATTCCGCCGATGAAATCCCCGATCGTTCGAACACGCTCAACCTCATCGGCTCCGCGTCGCCAGGCTTCCGGGAGCAATGCGGGATCGTCGCGATAGGCCGCGGCAAGGCCGGAAACGACGCGCTGCGCCTCCTCCCGCACCGCATTCAGCTCGGCAGACCCGTAGAGCCGGTCGTAGAGGAATCGCTTGAGCTCCCGCTCCTCGTCAGCAAGCGCATCGGAAAATCCGGCTAGCGGCTGCCCCGCCGCTCGGACCTCGTCGATCGATTGGACGCCGGCCCCGGCGACGCGGCGCTCCGTTTCGCCAAGCACGTCTTCGACCATCGTTCCGATCATGTCGCGGACCAAGGCCCGCTGGCGCCTTTCGATGGAGACGCCGGGGTGGCGCCTGCCGATCGCGTGCCAGTGGCGCGCGACGATGGGCACCTCCACCAACTCGTCGAGGTTCAGGATGCCGGCGCGCAATCCGTCGTCGATGTCATGATTGTCATAGGCGATGTCGTCCGAAATCGCCGCGGCCTGGGCTTCGAGGCTTGGCCAGGTCGCGAGCTCGAGGTCCCGCTCCGCATTCGCTTCGTCCATCGCCCAGGTGAGCTCGCGCACGGGGCCGTTGTGCTTGGCGAGCCCCTCGACTGCTTCCCAGCTGAGATTCAGGCCTTCGAAATCCGGATAGGGCGTCTCGAGCTTCGTCACGACGCGGATCGTGTGCGCATTGTGGTCGAAGCCGCCGACGTCGGCGAGCGCGGAGTCCAGCGCATCCTCCCCCGCGTGGCCGAAAGGCGGGTGGCCGAGATCATGGGCCAGCGCCAGCGCCTCCGTCAGGTCCTCGTTCAGCCCAAGCGCCCGAGCGATCGTCCGGCCAATTTGCGCGACCTCGATGCTGTGGGTGAGGCGCACCCGGAAATGGTCGCCGTCCGGCGCAACGAAGACCTGGGTCTTGTGCCGCAATCGGCGGAAAGCGACGGAGTGGATGATCCGGTCGCGGTCGCGCTGGAAAATATCGCGCGGGCCCCGGGGACCAAGGTCGGGTTCAAAATGCAGGCGGCCGCGCGACCTGGACGGAAGCGCCGCAACGCCGGGTGGAAGGCTCATTCTGTGCCGAGTGGCACAATCTTGTCTGAATCGGAATTGGTCCAGCTGAATGCGTCGATTCCGACGGACTGCAAATCCTCCTGGAAGATCTGCGCGTCGGACGGGCCGTGGAAGGGTCCGATCACCAGCCTCGCCCGATCGGGACTTCTTGCGACATAGCCGCTGATCCCTTCGAAGAGATCGCGGTTGCGCGCTTTCAGCTTATGGAACTGGTCTGGAAGCGCCTCTGCGTTGGATCCGCTCGCCAGCTGGAGCCACAGCTTGGGTTTGGCGGACGCGGGAGTTGTGGACTGTTGGGCCTCGGGGCGCCGAACTGGAGCGGCATAGGCCGTCTGGATTGGCGCAGCGAAGGTCGACGCCGGCGACTGCGGCCGGGACGCTTGCGGCGCGAGAACCGGATCGCCGTTCACCGTCAGGATGACCGCCGGCGAGCCGGAATAATTTGGAACCTTGGCCGAAGCGAGCGCAAGGTCATCGGAATCCGGAAAGATCCCGAGGTTCACGGCGGCAGCCTTCTGGTCGGGGCGAAGCACCGCGAGCCGCTGCAGGAACGGCGCGACAGTCGACCAGCTCCCAGGCATTGCCGCGTCCGCGGCGCGCATTGCGCCACTCGGATCGCCGGTCAGCGCGAGCACGAAGGCGCGGACCCGCCCCGTCGCGGTATCGCCTCTGGCCGAAAGCGGCGCGAGCGCATCAAGGGCCTCCGCCTTATTGCCGCTAATGGCGAGGCTCAGCGCCAGCCGGCGCCGCGCCTCATCGCTGTCGGGGCCATTGAGCGCCGCGCGATAATCCGCCTGGGCCTGGGCCTGCTGCCCGAGAAGATCGTAGGCCAGTCCGCGGTCGCACCCGATCTGGCTAAGGGCAGCGCCGAGCTTAAGAGCGCGAGCAAAATAGGGCATCGCGGCCCGCGGCTCGCCATTTGCAACGGAAACTGCGCCCATGCCGGCCTGCGGCAACGGGCTGCGCGGGTTCACTTCATCGGCGCGGGCGAAGAATCCGGCCGCGGCCTGAGGATCGCCGATCGAAATCGCCGCCTTGCCAGCGCCGATCAGCGCTCCGAAATCCTTGGGGTCTGAAGCAAGCGTGCGCACATAGTTCGCGAGCGTATCTGCGGCGCTTTGGGGTTGAGCGTAGCCATAGCCGTAGAGCGGCTGGCCGTCCGCCGCCGCCATCGCGGGCGCGGCAATCGTCAGCGCTCCGGCGCAGGCAAACAACAATCGCACTGTGATACTTCCCCGCATCATGCCCCCGTGAGGCACTGAATCTTGCCGAAACCTTTCTGCCTAGGGGCTTTACGGTGAGTTGTGCGATCGGGGCGGTGAGGCGGGCAAAAGCCAGTGAATTCCTCACGAAATTAAGGGGGCCGTTCCATCAGAGCGGCAAAGGGACAGTCCCCCGGGGGACTGTCCCTGTAAGTCGCCCGTCCCTGAGAGTTACTGGTTGTTCTGGCGATTGAGGAACCGCGGAATGTCGATCGGCTCCGGCCGGTATTCGTCATCCTCTTCGTCGAGCTGCGCCTTGGGAGCGCCGCGCGCAATGTTGGACATCCGCTCGAACAACGTTCCGCCGCCTGCCGTCGTCGGCTGCTCATCCGCGGCGATCTCTTCGTCGTCGGGCGGTGCGATGGGCGGTGAGCCCACCGGACTCGTCAGAATGTCGTCCGCTTCGAGCAGGAGTTCGTCGCCGCCCTCCTCCTCCGTTCCGAGTTCGAGCGGTGCTTCATCGTCCTCGATCGTCTCGGCCTTTTCCTGGGCAGTCGGCTTGGGAGCCGCAACCGGTGCCGGAGCGCGATTGGCCGGGAATGCAAAGACCTTGGCCGGGCTCGGCTGAGCGACGGCATCGGCTTCGATGCCGGTCGCGACGACCGAAACGCGGATCTTGCCGCCGAGGTCATTGTTGAACGCCGATCCCCAGATGATGTTCGCGTCGGGATCGACCAGTTCCTTGATGTGGCTTGCGGCCTCGTCGACCTCCATCAGGCGCATGTCTTCGCCGCCGGTGATCGAGATGATGACGCCCTTGGCGCCCTGCATGCTGACACCGTCGAGAAGCGGGTTGGAGATGGCCTTCTCGGCCGCTTCGATCGCGCGATTGTCGCCATCGGCTTCGCCCGTGCCCATCATCGCCTTGCCCATCTCGCTCATCACCGAGCGAACGTCGGCGAAGTCGAGGTTGATCAGGCCCGGCATGACCATCAGGTCGGTGATGCCACGAACGCCCTGCTGGAGGACTTCGTCAGCCATCTCGAACGCTTCCTTGAACGTCGTCTCGGAGTTGGCGAGCCGGAACAAATTCTGGTTCGGAATGACGATCAGCGTGTCGACGTGCTGCTGAAGTTCCTGGATGCCGGCATCGGCGGAACGGCCGCGGCGAGCCCCCTCGAACGCGAAGGGCTTGGTCACCACGCCCACCGTCAGGATGCCCTTGTCGCGAGCAGCCTTGGCGATGACCGGAGCAGCGCCCGTTCCGGTGCCTCCGCCCATTCCGGCCGCGATGAAGCACATGTGCGCGCCGTTCAGCGCCTGCTCGATTTCCTCAATCGTCTCTTCTGCGGCGGCGCGACCGATTTCGGGCCGCGAACCCGCGCCGAGACCCTGGGTGATCTTGAGGCCGAGCTGGATCCGCCGATCGGCGGTCGACGTGTTGAGCGCCTGAGCATCGGTGTTCGCCACGATGAAATCGACGCCCTGGACGTCGGCATTCATCATGTTCGCGATGGCATTTCCGCCCGCACCACCGACTCCGATCACGCTAATGCGCGGGCGAAGCTCGTCGACTTCGGGCCGGATGAAATCGATGCTCATGACCTTAACCCCCCTTCGAGGAAGCAACGCGTTGAACCTTCTGGATGAATCTTTGAATCATCGCGAGTCGCAAGCCAAGGGAAAAAGTTAACGCGGACCAAAAAACTGGGGATGATGTCTCCCGAAAGACTCACTTATCCACAGGCTTGAGGCTTGCTAGGAGGCTGCCAATGTCCCGCCCCGACGCCCCATATCACGCCCACATCTATTATTCTGCCGACGACCGCGCCGACGCCGAGGCTTTGCGCGACGTGTTTTCTCACCACGGCGAAGTGTTGTTCGTCGGTCGAATGATGGACGAACCCGTGGGGCCTCATCCGACCGCGCAATTCGAAATTCATTTCCTTGAACGGTCCGTCGAGGAAATCGTTCGCGCGATCGAGAATTCGGGCCTCCGGGCCCTGGTGCACCCGCTGACGGATGATGACCTGGCCGATCATACCGAGCTTGGCCGCTGGATTGGGGAACCGCTCGAACTCGATGTCAGCGTCCTCGATCCCCCCGGTATCAACCAGGGCGTCGCACGCTTCGGAAAAACCGACTTCTAATCGTCGCGGGCGATACTGCGCCGCGCGAGACGCATGGCGGTTACGACGCCTGCGACGAAGAGACCTCCTTCCAGAGCGGAGGTGACGAGCTGGCTGGTCCGTCCGAACGCGCTTTCCCCGAACCATGCTCCGATGCGATCGATCCGCAGGCGCGAATCCGGAAATTGGTGCGAAAGTTCGGCGAGACTGCCGCCCATCATGTGACCGCCCAGGATCGTCACGAAAACGCCTCCGGCAGCTCCGAGCAGGACGGCGACCAGGATTCGCTGCCAGCGCGGTCCTTCGCCGAGGACAGCGGCGATGGCGTAGGCCATGCCTGCTGCGCCGCCGATCACGACACCCTCCAGGGGACCGGTGATATCGCCGGGCGAGCGCCCGATCAGCAGGGTGAATGCGTCGAGGCCGAGGAATTTTACGATGGCTCCGACGGCCAGGCCGCCAAGCGCGCCCCCGGCAATCGGCATGTACCGGCCCTGGAAACGAGCGGACATGGCAATGCCGAGCGAGACCCCGACGCCGCCCACCAACGCGACGAAAATGGTCAGGCAAAGGAGCACAAGGAGCACGGAAACCGCACCCACGCCCGGCGCGAGAGGCTGGGACGCGCCTGCAAATCCGTAGATGAGCCCACCGATGAAGCCCGCTATCCCGCCGCCAGTCGTCCCTGCGGCCGCGAGAAGGAGCGCTTCGCTCCATGGGTGGGCAGCTGGCGGCGCCACGCGCTGCCGGGGGGCCAATCCATCGACGTTCGCGATGAAACGATAGCCATGCTTCGGCACGGTCTCGATGAACCGGGGGCGCGCAGCATCATCGCCCAGCTGCTTGCGCAGCGTCTTGATGCATTGCGTCAAGGCTTCGTCGGTCACCGGGACGCCGCGCCAGACTTCATCGAGGAAGCGGTCCTTGGTCACCAGCCTGCCCTGTTCCGCAACCAACAGCGCCAAGGCGTCGAAGTAGCGCGCGTTCAGTTCGACCGGCTCACCCTCGCGGGTGAGCTGACGATTGCCGGGATCGAGCCTGAACGGGCCGAAAACATAGCTTTTCAATCGAGTTCGACCTGCTTGATTGCTGGAACACCCACGGCCCACCAGAGCGCGCCGACGGCGGCAATCACCGCCGTGAGTATGAACGCATTGTCCCAGCCGGCATGGTGGATGACATATCCGGTGATGGGAGGACCAATGATCCCCGACAAATTGCCGATCGCGTTCTGCACACCGACCCAGGTCCCCGAGGCTCGCGGCCCCGCGAATATCTGCGCGACTGCATAGAGATTGAGGGACAGGGACGCAGATGCAGCGCCGGCTAGGCACAACAGGACGCCGATAGTCACCGCATCGTGCGCGAAGGCGAGGCCGAGGATTGCGACTGCGGCCAGGGTCTGACTGGCGACCATCATCCAGCGTCGGCAGGCGGCTTCGGACCGGCCCGACCGCGTCCACCAGTCGGAGAAATGTCCATAAGCAATGGCGCATGCCCCTTGCACTGCGTAGCCGAGCGTCGCGAGCATGGTCATTTCGCCGATGGAGAAGCCGCGCGACTTGGTCAGGAAAAGCGGCAGCCATGCCAACAGGAAATAGAAGCAATAATTGCCGAGCGCGTGGACGATCGACATCGACCACAGGGGCCATTTCGACAGAAGTTTCGCGACCGGTACCTTTGCACCTCCGTCATAATGTCCGGTCGTGGGCAATGCCGCGACAGTCCGCTGCCAGGGCAGGACCCAAAGCAGGGTGACGATGCCGAAGAAGAGGAAGATCGCGCGCCAGCCGAATTGGCCGAGGATCATTCCTCCAGCGAGTGTCCCAACCGCAGGACCCAGCGCAATTCCGGTTGCCACGGCGGCGTTCGCGATGCCCCGCCGTTCCGGCGCGACGTGACGGGCAATGATCTTCGAGCTGCCCGGGAATGAGATGCTTTCGCCCACGCCCAGCATGATCCGAAGGACGAGCAGCGAGGCGAAGCCTCCGGCGAACCCCATCATCAAAGTGCTGCCCGCCCAGAGCAGGATCCCCAGGGTCATGAGCCGGTAGACGGAAAAGCGATCGCACAGCCAGCCGGCGAACATCTGCACCGGCGCGTAGATCCAGAAGAAGGCGGAGAAAGCGAGGCCGTACGTCTCTTCGCTGAGACCCAGCTCGTCCTTCATGATCGGAGCCGCGATGCCGATCGCACCCCGGTCGACGTAGTTCAGGAAAACCGCTGCCCCGAGCAAGAAGATCAGCGTCGCGCCGACGTTTCTGCCGCTTTTCGCAATCGTCGCCATGCTGGCCCCCTCGACCGGGTGCGTAGCATGCCGATTGCCCAGCTAGAACCCGCCCTTCATCGCGGCCATCAGGCGTCCGAACATGCCCCTCGGAGCGGTCGCTCGGGTGATCGGTCCGATGTCGCGAATGTCGCCGCGTCCGGAGGAGGCAAGGAGGGCGAGGCCCACCAATGTGGAGAAAGCTGGGCCGCTGTGCGCGTCGGGAAGACCGGTCAGCTGCCGGGGCCGGCCGACGCGAACCGCGCGGCCGAGAACGCCCTGCATGTAATCGGCGATATTTTTGAGCTCTGCGCCACCGCCCGTTAGGACGACTTGCCGTCCCACGGGCCCGGTGAAGCCGAGGTCCTTCAGGCCCTTTTCGATCTCATTCGTGAGCTCTTCGACCCGTTGGCGGATGACCATCATGAGCTGGGCGCGCGTGAGCTTGAGCGGCTCCGCCCCGGGCTCGGCCCCGATCTGGCTCGCCTCGATCATCTCGTGATTGTCGCGCGGGCTCGTCATCGCCGAGCCGTAGAAGCATTTCAGCCGCTCGGCGTCGCGGCGCTGGACGGCGAAGGCGCCGGCGATGTCGTTGGTAATGTCGCGCGCGCCGAGCTGGATCGAGCGATGGCCGACGAGCATGCCGCCATAGTGGACGGAGACGTTCGTCACTTCCGCGCCCATCTCCACCAGCGCGACGCCGAGCTCGCGCTCCTCGTCGCTGAGGCAGGCGAGCGCGGCCGCGATCGGCGAGGCCACGATCGCTTTGACGCCGAGGTGCGCCTGGCGGATCACCGTGTCGATGTTGCGCAGCGGGGACGGATCGGCCGCGATGACATGGATATCGACGCCGAGACGGCTGGCGTGGAGGCCGATCGGCTGCTGCACGCCTTGGGCTCGGTCGATCGTGTAGAGCGCCGGAT
>DATLOY010000030.1:0-2901 GCA_035536015.1 Sphingomicrobium sp. | reverse complement strand
AGGGCAGATTCCCACGCGTTACGCACCCGTGCGCCACTAAGCCCGAAGGCTTCGTTCGACTTGCATGTGTTAGGCATGCCGCCAGCGTTCGTTCTGAGCCAGAATCAAACTCTCAAGTTGATGTACGATCGAACCCCCGCTGGAATAAGCGAGAGCAAGACCGGCATCTCCGGGAGCCGTTCCTGCACAAAAATCACAATCTGGTGTGTTTGCGTTTTTGAGACATATGAGCTCGCGACCGAAGCTAAAAGCTCCGACCGAGATCCATAAGGAACGGCATAAATTTGACCGATCCGCCGATACCCAGAGGCTATCGGTGACCGGGCCGCCGCCCACATGTCCCTTCATCTTCAACCGACAATGTCAAAGAGCCGACGCGCATCCTCTCCCGGTTCGATTGGTTCCGGGCATCGGTTGTACCGACTAAGAAGAGGCACGAAACGAACGCGAGACCTGTTTCCAGGCCGCGTCCGCTTGCTGGAGGCGCCGTATATGTGTGGGCTTCCGATGCGTCAACCGGCTTTTTGCAGTTTTATTGCAACTCGCCGTTTCGACTGCTCGGAGCGCCGTTACGGTACCCTTCGCTCCTGATCCAAATAGGACCTGGTGGCCCCGTTTCAAGGCCAAGCTATCGAGAATAAAGGGGTTTCAGGCGCTCTGGATATAAGCGCGCATCGCCTCCGCTTCGGCTTCGATGCGGTCCATGCGGTGCTTTACGAGGTCGCCGATGGAGACGATCCCGCGCAATTGTTGCCCGTCGACCACGGGCAAGTGGCGGATTCGGCGCTGCGTCATCAGTGCCAATGCCGTCAGGATCTCCGTGTCCGGCGACGCCGTGATCGCGGGCGAACTCATCGCGCGGCTGACGGGCGAATCGAGCACTTCTCGACCGTGATCGCGAAGGCAATAGATGACGTCACGCTCGGAAATGATGCCGATGATGCGCCCGTCCTCGACTACGGGAAGCGCGCCAATTCTCTTTGCTCCCAAACGCTGGACCGCATCGAACAGAGTGGCGTCCGCCGCGATCGTTTCGACGCTGCTGCCCTTATCGCGAAGCACTGAGGCGATGGTCATGATCTTGTCCTCCCAGACTCGGCGCTTGTCGGGTTGATAGTCCCACTTCGCGCGGCCAAAGGAAAGGCATGCCCGATGGCAAGCCACACCCCGATCCTGTACCGAGCCCGAGCAAGTCGCTCCAACGCCGCTTCTTGCGGATCTTCCGACTGCTCATCCTGCTGTCGGTCGTTGTGGCGATCATCGCCGTGATCCTCGTCACCCGAGGCGCCGGGGAGATCCACGCGTCGCTGATCGTCGCTACGGCGCTTGGCGTGGGCTTCACCGTGCTGCTCGGCACGTCGCTCATGGCCTTGATGTTCCTGAGCGCCGAAAGCGGGCACGACGAACAAGCCGCAATCCATCCGGAGAATGACGACGAATGACCGATTTCGAACGCGAGCCGATCCTCCGGGTGATTCCCGGACCGGGCGATATCAATGCCAACGGCCACATCTTCGGCGGGTGGATTTTATCGCAGATGGATATTGCGGCGGGGATCGTCGCGTCACGCCGCGCGAACGGTGCTGTCGCCACGATTGCGATCGAGGCGATGAAGTTCATCGCGCCGATCAACCTGCGCGATTTGATCTCGGTCTATGCACACGTCGAGCGGGTCGGCAGAACGTCGATGGGAGTGCGCATTGAAGTCGTCGCCGAGCGCGACCTTGGCGCGACCGAAGTGAAGGTCACCGAAGGCCTGTTCACCTTCGTCGCGCTGGACGAGAAGCACCAGCCGAGAGCCGTCGACCAGGCTTAGTCTGCCGACCTTTTCGTGCGCAGCTCTTCGACCGAATAAGCGAGGCTCGCACGTCCGTTTGCCGGAACGACCGCGCGCCAGAAGCTGCGACCGTTCTTCACTCCAAGGCGGTGGCTCGGCCTCACCAGTCGGCGGTCGCCATAGACCCGGAACTCCACCTCGACGACGGCGGGTGACGGGCGCGCATTCGCCAGCTCGACGCGATATCTGACCGGACGCTCGCCGCGGTCGCGGCGGTCCGCGTCGATGGCGGCCTGGGTGAAAGTCACATCCGGGCTTTCTCCGATCTCCAGCTCGACATCCTCACCGACGGCGGTATCCGCGAGCTTTGGCTCGCCGGCGAGCATCGGCCGATCGTCGACGGGCTCGAAGACCGCGACCGAGCCCGACGGCAGGGGCAGTCCGAGGCCGCGCGCCTTCAAATTCTTCATCCGTAGCTTGATCGCGACCGGCTCAGGCTCCTCGACCTCATTGTTCGCGGTCAGGCTAACTGAATAGATTCGCTCATATGGAACGTGATCCTTGACCAGCAGAGCGACCTGCTTTTGAGCGTTGGCGGCCACCGTAACCGGTTCGGGGATGCGATAGAGCTTGAGGTCGCCGAGCTCCTCTTGCTGCGCCACCATTGCCGGAGCGGACATGACCTTCATTTCCTCGACGCGCGAGCCGGTGACGACGATGTTCGATACATCCATTTCCGCCATCGGCGGCGCGGGCGGGGCAGGCGGCGGGGGGATGAGATTGACGTCGCTCGTCCTACCCGCAGGCCAGCATTCGAGCTGGATCTGCGGCGAGACCTCCTGGACCGCGCCTTCATCGGCATCGCCTTCGCGATTGGGTTCGCCGCCAATTGCCTGGGTCTGCGCTGATGGGAAGCTTGCATCATTTCCGTTCGCCAGGGTCAGCCAGGCGAAAAGGTCGAGGGTTCTTCCGTCGGACGCCAGTTGCGCGACATAATTTGCCTGCCAGTCGAACTGGGCCGCCAGATAGGACAGGCGCACGGTCGCCCGGGTCGGCTCCGCCGCGGCCGCACGGATCGACAGCGTGGGCTTGTCCGACAGGCCTTCGGGAACCTCATTGTAGAT
>DATLOY010000029.1:0-4462 GCA_035536015.1 Sphingomicrobium sp. | reverse complement strand
GATCGGCTGGCAAGTCTACGGCATCGCGCGCGAGACAATGGGTCTCAAGGAAGCCGCGCTTCGGCTCGGAATCATCGGCATCGTCCAGTTCGTGCCCCTGGTCGTCCTCACCCTCGTCACTGGATGGACCGCGGACCGCGTCGATCGGCGCTGGATCGCGCGCGCTTCGATCGCGCTCGAGCTCGGTTGCGCGACGGCGCTTGCGATCTTCGCGTGGACCGGGACGACGACGCTTTTCGCCTTGTACGGGGTTGCGGCGTTGCTCGGAGTCGCGAGAGCCTTCGCCGGACCCGCGCTCCAGGCCCTCGCACCGAACCTCGTGCCCCGGAAAATCCTTCCGCGGGCGATCGCTCTCTCATCGATCGCCTGGCAGAGCGGAGCCATCGTGGGTCCGGCGATCGGCGGCTATCTCTACGCCTACGCGCCTTACGCGCCCTACGCCGGAAGCGCGCTCTTGTTCGCAATTGCGTTCGTGAGCCTGCTCGCGATCGGGCCTGTCGCGAAACCCGAGATCGTCCGCGGGCCCAGCCCCTGGTCGCAAATGGTGGAAGGCCTGCACTACGTCCGCCGCAACCGGCTCGTGCTCGGTGCGATCAGCCTCGACCTTTTCGCCGTGCTCCTCGGTGGAGCGACCGCAATGCTTCCGGTCTTCGCCCGCGACGTCCTTCACGCGGGCCCGGAAGGTCTTGGCCACCTTCGCGCGGCACCGGCGCTCGGCGCCACCCTGACCGCCGCATTCTTCTCGATCCGCCCGCTCAAGCACAATGTCGGCGTGAAGATGCTCGCCGCAGTGGGTGTTTTCGGCTTCGCGACGATCATTTTCGGTTTCTCCCGGTCCATGCCCTTGTCACTCATATGTCTCGCGGCCCTTGGCGCCGCGGACATGTTCTCGGTCTACGTCCGCCAGTCGCTCATCCAGCTCTACACGCCGGATGAGATGCGTGGCCGGGTGGGGGCCGTATCATTGCTCTTCATTTCCGCTTCAAACGAGCTCGGCGAAGCGGAATCCGGCTTCCTCGGCGCGCTGATCGGCCCCGTCGCATCGGTGATCGCCGGCGGCTTCGGCGCTCTCGCCGTCGTTCTGATCTGGGCCTGGTGGTTCCCCGAACTGCGCCTTGCAAGACGCTTCGAGCCACCCGACCTCTCCGCCTCGACAACCAAGGAGTCCGCCACATGAAGGCTGCGAATATCCTCGAGACCATCGGCAATACGCCGCACGTGCGTGTGAACCGCCTGTTCGGCGACAAGGCTGAAGTCTGGATCAAGCAGGAGCGGGTGAATCCGGGCGGGTCGATCAAGGACCGTATCGCGTTCGCCATGGTCGAGGACGCGGAGCGGACCGGCAAACTGAGGCCCGGCGGAGTGATTGTGGAGCCCACCTCCGGAAACACCGGGATCGGTCTCGCGATGGTGGCTGCGGTCAAGGGCTATCGGCTGATACTGGTCATGCCCGACAGCATGAGCGTCGAGCGTCGGCGGTTGATGCTCGCCTACGGAGCGGAATTCGAGCTTACCCCGCGCGAGAAGGGCATGAAAGGCTCGATCGCGCGTGCCCAGGAAATCATCGATTCCACCGCAAACAGCTGGATGCCTCAGCAGTTCGAAAATCCCGCCAACGTCGAAGTGCACCGGCGCACGACCGCGCAGGAAATCCTCCGCGATTTCGCCGACTCTCCGCTCGACGCGCTGATCACCGGAGTTGGAACCGGCGGTCACATCACCGGCTGCGCGGAGATCCTCAAGAAGGAATGGCCGAAACTCAAGGTCTTCGCCGTCGAGCCGACCCTTTCGCCCGTGCTCTCGGGCGGAGAGCCGGGCCCGCACCCGATCCAGGGGATCGGCGCCGGTTTCATTCCCGCGATTATGCGGGTCGACCTGCTCGACGCAATCATCGAGGTCTCCCCTGAAGACGCCAAGGACATGGCGCGGCGCGCAGCGAGCGAAGAAGGCATGCTCGTCGGCATATCATCGGGGGCGACCCTCGCGGCGATCGCGCAGAAGCTTCCGGAGCTTGGAGACCGTCCGCGAGTGCTTGGCTTTAACTATGACACCGGCGAACGTTACCTTTCCGTCGCCGACTTCCTTCCAGGGCAAGCTTAATACACCGGTAACCTCGCTCGTTCGTCCTGCCGTTAACTCGCCAAGGTTAAAACCGGCCTCGTTCGCGCGCGTGGATGCGCCCGGATTCTGCGTGGGGCGTGATGCGAAGATCCCGATTTGTCAGTGCCATCGATCAGAACGACACCGCGGGTGAGCGGCCGTCGATCAGCGAGGCATTGTGGTACGATCTCCGCAATCCCGAAACCACGGACGAGATGTCGCTGGCCGACTGGCGCGTCGCCGGTCTCGATCATGTCGCCATCCTGCTCGGGTTCACCCATCTGCTGATCACGATCGGCTATGTTCTGCTGTCGGCCAAAATTCCGTTTTGCGCCTGCTTCGACAATCCGCTGATCCCATCGTCCATGGTCCTGATGCTGGACGTTGCGGCGGCATCGGCCCTGGTCTTGCGGCACCGCTTCAAATTCCAGCCGCACACGATCGTTCGCGGACTTTGCGCTTATCTTGCCACCGCCGGCCTGCTCTGGATCTGGTTTGGCCAGACCGTCCAGGACGACCTGTTCACCGCGCCGATTTCCGCCGCTCAGATCGTGATGTGCGCGGGGATCGCGATGGGAGCGATCGTGTCGATCGGCTCTCCCCCGCTTGCGCTGGTCAACGCCATCGTGTCCGCCGCCGCGGCGATCGTCCTCGCCAATATCTCGCCGGTTCCGATCGGTGTGGAGATCCTGTCGCTGGTGCTGGTCGCGTACAGCATCGCCGGGACTCGCAAGGTCCTCGTCGCGGGTCGCGGGCGGTTGAGGCTCGACCGGCTGGCGCGAAAGGCGCTCCGCTTTGTCGACGAGTTCGAAAACAGCGGGCGCGGCTGGTTCTGGGAGACGGATTCGCTCGGAACTCTGTCCTATGTCTCGCGCCAGCTCGCCGACGATTTTCAGTGCGAACCCGAAGAGCTGCTCGGACGGCAGTTTACCGATCTCCTTTCGGTCGACACCGATCCCGCGGCCACCAATGAGGAAGGGAAGACGCTCGGCTTTCACCTTTCGGCGCGCTTCCCATTTTCCGACGTGGTCGTCCGGCCCGCGAGCGACCAGGATGTGCACTGGTCGCTTTCCGGCAACCCGATCTTCGACGACCGCGGCAGGTTCCTGGGTTTTCGCGGCATCGGCACCGATCTGACCGAGCAGCGCCGGTCGGAGCGGGAGATCACACGTCTCGCCCGCTTCGATTCGCTGACCGGCCTGCCGAACCGTGCGATGATGCGGCAGACCCTGGAGGAAGCGCTGCGCAACGCCGCCGTTCGAAAGAAGGGCTGCGCGATGTTCCTGATCGATCTCGATCGCTTCAAGAACGTCAACGACACGCTCGGCCACCCGATCGGGGACGCCCTGCTGCGCCAGGTCTCCGACCGCCTGAAATCGGTGATGGGCAATCATGGCCAGGTCGGGCGCCTGGGCGGAGATGAATTCCAGGCGGTGTTTCCGGGCACGGTCGACATCGGCCTGCTCGAATCCCTGGCGCGGACCCTGATCGACCAGATCTCCCGGCCGTACAATATCGAAGGCCACAAGGTCACGATCGGAGCGTCGGTGGGCATCGCGATCGGCGATCCGGGGCGAAGCAGTGCCGATGCCCTCGTACGCAATTCCGACCTCGCCCTTTATGCAGCCAAAGCCGCCGGACGCGGCAAACATTGCTTCTACGAACCGTCGATGCACAGCGAAGCCGCGGAACGTCAGCTGTTGGAGAATGACCTTCGCCAGGCGATCGAACGCGGCGAGCTTAGCGTTGCCTACCAGCCCATCGTTCGCGCTGCGGGCGATGAAATTTCCGGCTTCGAAGCGCTGGTTCGATGGAGCCATCCGTCGCGCGGGCCGATCTCGCCAGAAAAGTTCGTCCCTCTGGCCGAGGAAGCGGGCTTGATCGGCAAGATCGGCGACTGGGTGCTGAAGACCGCTCTCGAGGAAGCGGCGCGATGGCCGGATTCGGTGCGGATCGCCGTCAACCTGTCGCCCATTCAGTTTAACGATCCAGGCATCGCCCAGGCGGTCGCCAACCATCTTTCCGAAACCGGGGTCCGCGCCGAAAGGCTGGAGCTTGAGATTACCGAGGGCGTGTTCCTCGCCGACGGGGATTCGACCGACGAGACTTTTGCCAAGCTGAAGGAAATCGGAGTCCGCCTCGCACTCGACGATTTCGGCACGGGCTATAGCTCGCTCGGCTATTTGAAGAAGGCTCCGTTCGACAAGATCAAGATCGACCAGAGCTTCGTTCGCGGCGCGGCATCGGCGACGAACCGCAACGCGGCGATTATCCTGGCCATCGTCACGCTGGCCGAGACCCTGGGAATGGATACTTGCGCGGAAGGCGTCGAAACCCACGACGACCTGCACCTGATCCGCGA
>DATLOY010000028.1:0-14438 GCA_035536015.1 Sphingomicrobium sp. | reverse complement strand
AACCGACATTGGCAAGCTTGCACGGCAACCGGCGCTCTCATAATGTGTTCCCCGCGGTTCAATCTTAGAACGCACGTGAAAGGGGACAATTATGCGCAAGCTGGCCATTGCGGTCGCGCTGGCATCGACTGGCCTAGCGACGCCTGCAGTCGCTCGGGATCATTCGCCGTATGTCGGTATTGAAGGCGGAGGGATGTTTATCGAGGATTTGAACCTCGATTACGATGATGGGGTCCTACAGATTCCGAACGGTTACATCGTCAACCATGCCCTGGGCTTCGATGTCGATGTGATCGGTGGTTACGATCTCGGCGTAGTCCGCCTCGAAGCGGAGCTCGCCTACAAGCGGGCATCCGTCGATGGAGCGAACGTAGACACACGCATTGCCCCCAACCCAAGCGGAAATCTTGATGGCGGCCGCACGAGCGTTCTTTCGGGAATGATCAACGCGCTGCTCGACTTCGGCAACGATGATGGCCTTAGCGGCTACATCGGCGGCGGCGCCGGACTTGCTCAAGTCAAGGTGAGAGCGGGATCGGGGACGGCCGGCGCGCCAGTCATCCACGATTCGGATTCGCACTTTGCGCTGCAGGCAATTGCTGGCGTGCGTTATGCGATCACGCAGAACATCGATCTCGGCCTGAAATATCGCTTCTTCACGGTGCCGAACCTGAAGTTTAACGGTGATCAGCTGCAGCGGCTGGACTTCACGGCCAGCGGAAGCTTCCGCTCGAACAGCCTTCTGGCGAGCCTGATCTACAACTTCTACGCGCCGCCACCGCCACCGCCACCACCGCCTCCGCCTCCGCCGCCTCCGCCGCCGCCTCCGGCGACGCAGACGTGCCCGGACGGCACGGTGATCCTGGCAACGGACACTTGCCCGGCTCCGCCGCCTCCGCCTCCGCCGCCACCGCCGGCGCCAGAGCGCGGCTAAGCGGCCGAGCAGTCGAGAAATGCCGGTCCGGGCTCGCGCCCGGGCCGGTTTTTCTTTGTCTATCGAATGATGCCCCGCCCGCACTGAAGCGGGGCAATCTAAAGATTATTCGCCGATGGGTGGGCGGTAAGCGCCGGCGAATTGCGTCGGCGGCGACCGGTCCCAGCCGTAGATGTCGGGCAGGTACGTCAGCTTGCCGTCGCGCACTTGAGCGGTGATGTAGGTCGTAAAGATCTTGGTGCCCTGGGGAAGTTGAACCCGCGTCTCGGCATCGCCGCCCGGGGCCACGGGGTCCTGGCCGAGGAGCCAGCGGCCAAGGCGCTTCGCATCCTCGACCCTGACGCATCCGTTGCTGAGATTCCGGTTCGTGAAGCCGAACTTGGCATGGTCGGGCGTGTCGTGGAGATAGATGTCTTCCGGATTGGGGAACGGAAACTTCAAGATCCCCATCGAGTTCAACGGACCTGGGTCCTGGCGGATCTTGAGGTGAAGCGTCCCGGCCGCCGCGGCTTTCCAATCAATCGACTTCGGATCGATCACCTTGGGGTTCTCGCTCCATTCGTCGACAACGTCATATCCGTGCGAACTGAAATATTTCAGCCCGAGTTTAAGCACGTTGGGCGCGATCGTCTTGCGCACAAGATGGTCGGGAGCATGCCAATAGGGATGGTAGGTGATGTAATACATGTAGCTGGCGATCATCGGCGTCGGCAGGTCCCTGGTTCCGGTGATCACCTTCATCGAATCGATCGGCTGCCCGTTTTGATAGAGGGTCAGCATCGACGACCCGGCGTCGACCAGCAGGAAGCGCCCGGTGGCCGGAAGCGAGCGAACGCGATCGAGATTTGCCAGCAGCCGCGGGTCGGGAGTGAGGTTCCCCGTCATCTGCGCTTCCGCCCAAGCCGCGTCGCGAAGCTGAGCGTAAATCGGGTTCACGTTTGAAACGCTCGTCACATAGGATGTGAGGGACGGCGCCGCAGCGGCGGTCAGGAGGAGCTGGTCGGTCCGGGCGCCCTGCGGCTGAAGCGACGGATAAGCGTAGATCATACCCTCGGTTGGTTGCTTCATCCGCTGCGCATAGGTGACCCAGGCTGTCGAGAGCGTCTGTTCGGCTGCCGCGACATCCGCTGCCTGTCCGCTTTGCGCCTGGGCCAAAGCGGCTTCGACCTGAGCGGCAAGCTGCGGGCCCGACGCGAGGCCATCAAATGGAGCGCGCTTCAGGATTGCGACGAGCTGGATGGCGGCGGGATCAGCGGTTCCATTGCGGAACCAGATCTTCGGCGACGAATAGCTCGCATAAAATGCGCCGACACTCGTTGCCGCGGAGGTTCCAACCACAGCAGGTGGAACAGCCTGCGCAAATGCCGACGCGCCTGAAACCAGAATAGCGAAGCCAGCCGTCGCTTCCAGCAATCTCGATCGCTTCACCATCGGTCCCCCAATCCCATTTCTTCCCAAATGTAACGCAGCTTATCCTTCAACCAAGCTGGATTTAAGCTGAACCCGTCCGTCGCATGCCCGGCTGTTGTCCCAGCGCGACAAGACGCCTCCGGAGCTTGGTCTGCGCCCGTTTTCATCGCATAGGCGCATCCAATCTGTGCCAAAAGCACCTCAACAACAAGGGATAAGCGATGGAGGTCAATGGAGTAGCCGCAGTCGTGACCGGCGCGGCATCTGGACTTGGCGAGGCAACCGCTCGGGAGCTTGCGAAGCGAGGAGCCAAAGTCGCTATCTTCGATCGCGATGCGGGCCGGGGCGAGCGGGTTGCGGCCGAGATCGGTGGAGTTTTTTGCGAGGCGGACGTGACAAGCGACGAGAAAATCGCGGCTGCTTTCGCCAAGGCTCGCGAGGCGCATGGGCAAGAGAGGGTCCTCGTCAACTGCGCCGGCGTCGCGAATGCCGCGAAGACCGTGGCGAGAGACAAAGAGACCAAGGCACCAAAATTTTATCCGCTGCAGCAATTCGAGCTGGCGATTCAGATCAATCTCATCGGCTCTTTCCGGTGCATCGCCCATTCGGCCTTCGGGATGGTTGGGCTGGAGCCGCTCGCGGACGGTGAGCGCGGAGCAATCGTCAACACCGCTTCGGTTGCGGCCGAGGACGGCCAGATCGGGCAAGCCGCCTATTCGGCGTCGAAGGGTGGGGTTCTGGCCATGGCGTTACCGATCGCCCGCGACCTCATGAACGAAGGAATTCGGGTCAACACGATCCTTCCAGGGGTGTTCAAGACACCAATGGTCGCGATGATGCCGGAAAATGTCCAGGACGCGCTTGGAGCCCAGGTCCCCTTTCCAAAGCGGCTCGGCCGTCCGGACGAATATGCGGAGCTCGCCTGCTTCCTGATCGAGAACCCATATATGAACGCAGCGGCAATTCGCCTCGACGGTGGAATCCGCATGGCGCCGCGTTGAACGATCAGGCGCGGCTCCTCGAGGAGATCGCCGAGGCAGCACGCGAGGCCGGCGAGGCGATCCTCGAAATCGTCCGGCGAGGGTATGAGATCGAAGCCAAAGGCGACCGATCACCGGTCACCGAAGCCGACCGTGCCGCCGAACTCGTCATTCTCGCCGCCCTGAGTCGGGCCGCGCCCGGGGTGCCGGTGATCGCCGAAGAAGAGGTCGCCGCCGGCAGAATTCCCGCGCATGGTGACACATTCTTCCTCGTCGATCCGCTCGACGGGACAAAGGAGTTCGTTGGCGGCGGCGATGATTATACGGTCAACGTTGCGTTGGTCGAAGCGGGCGAACCGCGGCTGGGCGTGGTTTACGCGCCGGCCTCGGGCCGACTTCACTGCGGGATCGTGGGCTCCGGGGCCTGGGTCGAAGAAAGCGGGGTTCGTCACGACATCCGAACCCGCGAACGAGCGAGCGACCTCGTCGCCGTCGCGTCGAAGTCCCACTTCACGCAAAATACCTCAGACTATCTCGACGCAGCAGTCGGCGTCTGTGAATACCTTGGTATTGGCTCCAGCTTGAAATTCTGCGTCGTTGCCGAGGGGGAGGCTGACATTTACCCTCGACTTTCACCGACGAGCGAGTGGGATACCGCAGCCGGTCATGCAATTCTGCTTGCCGCGGGCGGCCGCGTCGACGGACCTGACGGATCGCCCCTGCGCTACGGCAAGCGCGCCTTCTTCAATCGGGCGTTCGTCGCCACCGGGGGATGGCAGGCGCCCCCCGTGGGACCATGGCTTGGGGAATTTTCGGGCGGCGGCGAGATTCCGCACGGGACCTGAGGTCAGGCGAGCGGGTTGAGCAGCGGCTTCCGCTTGATCGGCGGTGAGCGCCAATTCGGATGAATTTGTGTGGAGTGCCACGCCCAGCGGCCGTGCCGAAGCGAATCGACCTCGATCCGGACGCTCTCGAGTCGACCGTAGAGATCCTTCGCTTCGGGATCATTGCCCTCGGCGATTCCGAGCGCCCAGGCCACCCGTTGGGCCTGATCAATCGCCGCCGCGAGCTCGGCGAGCCACCGCGCGCGGTCGGCGCCGTTCGCCTGATCTCCTGATTGATCCACCTGATCCTCCGCTTTTGTCAGTATGGCGCAAGCGCTCGCGCTGTTCGTTGGGGATAACTCCGTTCTGGAGCCGAAATCGTCTAACTTAACTCCAGATTGCGCGTTATTGCTTGGAGGCTCGGTCCAGTATCTCGCGAGGGATTATCCCATGGACGCGTATTTGACCGAGACCCAATCTGCCTTTTCGCCGTTCGCGCTTCCGCCTGTGCTCATCGCCGCCCAAAGCGATGCCGGCCGCCGCCGGGCGATAGAAACGATCGAGGCGGTGGGATTGAGGTTCGCGGAATGCGCGGACCTCGACGCGGCACCAGAACGGATCGCACTCCAGGCTGCGGCAGCCGCACTGTGGGTCGAGCTCGACCATGATCGGCAGGACACGCTCGATCGGTTGCTCGATCGAGTCCAGGCCGACGTTGGCGGGGGCCGGTACGGGGCGATCATCGCCGCCCCTTCGAGCTTGCTGGACCTGGTATCCGCCAAGGCGTGGGACACGAACATTGAAGTTCTCATCGACGCGACCGAAAGTGAGCGGATTGCGTCTCTCGCCCTGGCGACGTCCGTCGCTCGACGGGCCGAGGGGGTCTCGGATGTCGCCGCAGATCGCAATGCCGCTCGACTGCGCCAGCTTAGCGATGAGGTCAGCCGGATCGCCTCGACTCTCGCGCGCCTTTCCGCCGGTCCTCGGCCGGCCAACCGAGTGCAGATTCGGCCGGAGCTCGGCGACCTTCCCGAGCTTCCGGCCGAGACTGTGCGGGCCGTCATCCGGGCCCGCCGCCTCCGCGGCCGCTTCTTTTCCGAGGAGCTGTTTGCCGACCCCGCGTGGGATATGCTGCTCGATCTCCTGCAAGCCGAGATCGCGCAGCTTCGGGTGCCCGTTTCCAGCCTGTGCATCGCCGCGGCCGTCCCGGCCACGACCGCGCTGCGCTGGCTGAAGACGATGACGGAACAGGGCCTTTTTGTTCGGCGCGCCGACCCTCATGACGGTCGCCGTGTTTTCGTCGAACTCGCGCCCACCACGAGCCAGGCCCTGCGCCGTTATTTCGCGGAAGTCGGCCACGTCGCCGTAGTTTGACAGGTTCGCGCTCGCCGCATGCATGCGATTCGTTAGAAATATCGAACATTCTCTGTCAAGGCAGAATGCTTGATATGTCTAACATTGCTGTTGTTTACCGCGAACGGAATAGTGCGGCGCATGACCGCTGCAAAAGACTCGCAAGTCTATCGCGATCTCCTGCGGTTCAAACCCCAGGATATGACGCCGAACGCCTGGGCGGTGAAGGCCGGGGTGAGCCGCTCCGTTTGGGCGGACATGCGGCGCCATGGAAATCCCTCCAGGAAGACTCTGGAGAAGCTCCTGTCGGTTGCGGATTCATCCCTTGCCGAGTTCGAGGCTTTGAGGCTCGGGCCGGTTTCGAAAGCGGGACCCGGGACTGGAGTCCGCGATGCGCGCCGCGGAGCCTGGCTCCCAGCCGCCCTTCCTCCACTGCCAGTCTTCGCATCCGCGCTCGCGGGTGAATGGGGCGACCGGGCGAAGCAGATCGAAGCGACCCAAATCAATCCGGGCATCGCGATAGACCGGGTGTCACGCCCGCCTTCTCTCGCGAGTGATCCCGATGCTTATGTTTTGACGGTCGTCGGCGATTCCATGTGGCCGAGATTCCGGCCGGGGCGACGCATCGTCGTTTCTCCACGATCGCCTGTCGCCATCGGCGACGATGTGCTGGTCAGGGTGAAGCCCTCTGACTCGCACGTCCATCCCGGCGACGGTGATCTCGTCCTGATGAAGGAGCTGGTAAGACGGAGCAACAGCTTCATCGAGCTCCGCCAGTTCAACCCCGACGTGAACTTCCAGGTCGATGCCGGCGAGTTCGATGTGGTCGAGCGGGTGGTCGGCGAATTGATCTAATTGTGGTGGGCGGTGACGGGCTCGAACCGCCGACCCTCTCGGTGTAAACGAGATGCTCTACCAACTGAGCTAACCGCCCTCGGCGCCGTGCGCCGTGCCATGCGTTGTTATCCAGGGCAACCACTATCAAAGGCTGCGAACCAGCTTTGACACGACACCGATCCACGGCGGATTCGCGATGACCTGCTGCCGTCCTCCGGACTCAAGCGGAAGAATCTGGAGCTTCTCCTCGTCCCGGTTGATCAGCCTCCCGAAGAGGAAACGGCCGGCGGGGCGCGGCACGAGTACGTCGCGGTTGAGCGCGCTGGCGTAATTTTCGGGCGTCAGGGTCGCGCACCAAAGCTCGTCGCCGGATCGATAATCGCCAATGCTTCCAGCGACCGTAACCCCGATCTGGTCTTCGTCGACCCTTGGCGGAACGATGATCGCCGAGCGCCTGGGTGCGACCGCACCGCCGGGACCAAGGATCGCCGCCACGTTCAGCTCCGACGATTCGCCCCCGTGGACCAAGTCTTCGGCCTCGACTCCGAGCGCCCTGGCGATCCGGTTGAGCCAGCCGACCGACACGGTGCGAGTGCCCGTTTCAAGACGGCCGATGGTTTGCGGTGTCGTCGGCGGCTCACACTTCCGAGCCACATCGTCCAGCGTCATTCCGCGGGCGCGACGGACTTCCCGAATACGTGTGATCATGGCGCAACTCCTAACCAAAGAGGTTTATTCGCTGTCCTACAGATTTGCCGCTGTGGCAAGGCGCGCCGCGAATCAAGCGGGAGAAAATGACGATGGAATCTGGCGGACGCCTTCTTCAGGAGCGCGCAATCGAGGATGGAATTGTTATTCGAGGTGAAGCGCAATCGAACAGAGGCTTATATCGTTCGATCAAGGTGAACCTCGCCGAATCCCCATTGGGTTGGTTGTTTTCACGCGGATTGGTGACGCAAAGGCAGTTCGACGCCGGAGAGCGCCTGCGGTCGGATTGGGAGCGCGCGCAGCTCGCGCCGAAAGTGACAATGTCCTGGGATGCAGCTCCGATGGCGAGCGGACGCGGTGGATCTGCTCCCGATGCGGATCCGTGCGGAGCTCAAATCGACGCCAAACACAGGTTCGATCGCGCGGTCGCCGCTGCCGGCCCTGGCCTGGCCGACATCCTCTGGCGGATTGTCTGTGCGGGTGAGGGAATGAGGGAGGCCGAGACCGCGCTCGGCTGGCCTGCGCGCGCGGGCAAGCTCATCCTCATTTTTGCGCTCGATCGTGTCGCGGATTTCTACCGAATCCGATAATGCCGTAAGGTCAAGAAGAGGGGCTTTGCCATGATTCTCTACGGCTCGTCACTGTCGCCTTACGTGCGGAAGGTGCTCGCATATGCGGGCGAAAAGGGCATCGAGCTGGAGCTTCAGCCCACCGGTTTTCCGAATCCGACCGCCGAGTTCCTGGATGCCAGCCCCTTCAGGAAGATGCCGGCATTTCGGGACGGGGATTACACGCTCGCCGATTCCACCGCGATCATCCACTATCTGGAGGCCAAGCATCCGCAGCCTGTGATGATCCCCGCGGATGCTGAATTGCGCGGCAAGGTGATCTGGTTCGAGGAATTCTCGGACACCGTTCTGACGTCGTGCGGCGCCAAGATGTTTTTCAACCGGGTGGTCGCGCCGCTCATCGGGCGGGCGGGCGATCTCGACGTTGCCGAAGTTGCCGAGCGCGACGAGCTCCCGCCAATCCTCGATTATGTCGAGAAGGTCGTACCGAATGACGATGGATATCTTGTCGGTGACGGCATCACATTAGCCGACATCGCGGTCGCAAGCCCGTTCGCCAACCTTGCGCACCTGAACGTGAAGATCGACCCCGGCCGCCATCCGCGAACGCTCGCTTATGTCGAGCGCATCCTCGCACGGCCCAGCTTCAGGCCGTGGATCGAGAAAGAAGCGGCGTTCCTCGCCAGGCAGGCGGCATAAAGAAACGCCGCGCCCCCTTCAGGAAGCGCGGCGCAATTTTTTGACGAATGCGGTCTTAGAAGCCGCCGCCGGAGCTTCCGGAACCGCCGGAACCGCCGCCGCTGAAGCCTTCGCCGCCGGAGCCGCGAGACTCCTCGTCCTCGTCCTCTTCAAGCGCACCGCGGCCCTGTTTAGCGAAGTCCGAGCCGTCGCCGGCCCCGGTGCCGGATGAACCGCCGGCTTGCGATCCAATGAAGCCTTCACCTTGCGAACCGCTTTGGTCACTGTTGTCCTGGCCTGTACGTTCGCTGGTTAGTGTGTCGCTGCTCGATTGCGTCTGGCCGCTCGAGCTTTGACCGCCAGTGTCCGTGCCTTCGCCCATTGTCGTTCCCGACCCGGTCCGGCTGTCATTGCCGCCCAGCGGTTGGCCGCTTTGGCTGCCCATGGGCTGCTGGCCCTGCGGTTGACCGGATTGATTCTGTTGGTTCTGCTGACCAGTGGGTTGCTGGCCCGCCTTGCCTTCCGTTTCACCGAATTGTTCTTCGTCCCGTTCTTCAGCCATGGCGCTACTCCTTACATCGCCCCCGCTTGGCTCTGACGCGAATAACAAGGGCCAGCGGCGACCGTTCCGCCACCGGATCGGCGATGCGACGAACCGCTTGTCGCAAAACGAAAAAAAAGCCGCCGGTCACGCGACCAGCGGCCCTTCTATGATTGCTGAGAAAATGCTCAGGCCTGTTCGGCCTCGCCCTTCTCGGCGACCTCCGCGGTTTCTTCCGAAGCAGCTTCGGCCGGAGCCTCGGCGGATTCCTCGGGCCGGACATCGGCCGCGTCTTCGGCCGTCTCGCCGGCAGGAGCGAGGTTCTCGGCCGCGATCGGAGCGGCTTCTTCCTCGAACATCTGCTGCAGGACGTCGATGCCCTGCGCCTGTAGATCAGCTTCCTCCGGCGAACGCGCGACGTTGACCTTCACCGTGACCGAAACCTCGGGGTGAAGAGCGATCTTCACCTCGTGCATGCCGATCGCCTTGATCGGACGGTCGAGAACGACCTGGCTCTTGGTGACCTTCGCGCCGACACTGTCGAGGGCCTCAACGATGTCGCGTGCCGAAACCGATCCGTAGAGCTGGCCGGTGTTCGACGCCTGACGGATCAGCTGGACGGTCTTGCCGTCCACGCCCTTGGATGCCTTCTCGGCGTCCGAGCGCTTCGAAGCATTTTCTTCCTCGATACGGGCGCGGTTCGCCTCGAACAGCTTCTTGTTGGCGTCGTTGGCGCGCAGCGCCTTCTTGTTCGGCAGGAGGTAGTTGCGGGCGAAGCCGTTCTTCACCTTCACCACATCGCCGATGGTTCCGAGCTTTTCGACGCGCTCAAGCAGGATGACTTCCATGTCCTGAGCTCCTTATTTCACGATGTAGGGAAGCAGGCCGATGTGCCGGGCGCGCTTGATCGCCTGCGCCAGCTCACGCTGCTTCTTGGATGATACCGCGGTGATCCGCGACGGGACGATCTTGCCACGCTCCGAGACAAAACCCTGGAGCAGGCGAACGTCCTTATAATCGATCTTCGGGGCGTCCTTGCCCGAGAAGGGGCAGGACTTGCGGCGGCGGAAGAAAGCGCGGGCCATTATTCGACCTCCTCTTCGCGAGCGCGGAAATTCGGGCGATCCTCGCGGTCGGAACGCGAACGATCCTTGTCGCCACGACGCATCATCGCGGACGGGCCCTTCTCGAGCTCATCAACGCGGATGGTGAGGAAGCGGATGATGTCCTCGTTGATGTTGGACTGACGCTCGAGCTCAGCGATCGCAGGGGCCGGAGCGTCGAGGTCGAGCATCACATAATGAGCCTTGCGGTTCTTCGCGATGCGATAGGCGAGGGAGCGCAGGCCCCAGGTCTCGGTCTTGGCGACCTTCCCGCCATTGTCTTCAATGATCTTGGTGGCGTTTTCCGCGAGCGCATCCACCTGGGCCTGGGCCAGGTCCTGACGCGCGAGGAAAACATGCTCGTAAAGCGGCATGCTTACGTCTCTCTTTTGGCCGATCGCTGACGTACCCCAATGGCACGCCCCTCCGGCTGTCGTTCAAAACAAAACCAGCGCGAGGGACATGCCTTCGCGCCAGAGCCGCGCCCATTGCCGCAAAAGCCGCGAAATGGCAAGGGTTGGACATGGCGACGCACCTCAAATCGGTCCAACCGACCGCCGATCCACTGGACGACATGAGCCTGCCGGGCTGGCTCTACCATGATCCGGAATTCTTCGAAGCGGAGAAGAAAGCCTTCCTTCGAGCCGCGCCGCAGATCGTTTGTCATGAAAGCGAGATCGCCGATCCGGGCGAATGGCGCAGCCTGGAATATCTTGGCGAAAGCGTGATCGTCATCCGTGGCGACGATGGCGCTGTGCGCGCTTTCTCCAATGTGTGCCGGCATCGCGGGTCACGCTTGGTCGACGGGACCGGCGGCTGCGCAAAGGTACTCACTTGCCCCTATCACGCCTGGAGCTACGCGCGGGACGGACGGCTAGTCGGAGTTCCGCATCGCCAGGAATATCCCGGCCTCCGGATCGAAGACCATGGCCTGTTTCCGGTCGCGCTCGAAAACTGGCGCGGCTTCCTGTTCGTGACGCTTGAGCCCGGCATTCCATCGGTCGCCGAAATCATGGCGCCTTATGAGGAGGAAATCGCGCCCTACAGGTTCGAGGATCTGCGCGTGCTCGGCCGCATCACCATCCGCCCCCGGCACCTCAACTGGAAGACGATTGCCGACAATTATTCGGACCACCTGCACATTCCGGTCGGCCATCCCGGCCTGACGCGGCTTTTCGGCCGGAGCTATAGAATCGAGGCGCAGGACTGGGTCGACAAGATGGAAGGCGACCTGGTCGAGAAGGAGTCCGCGAACCCGTCAGAGCGGACGTATCAGCGCTACATGCCGAAGGTCGATCACCTGCCGGAGAGCCACCAGCGCAAGTGGCTTTACTTCAAGCTGTTCCCCAACGTCGCCTTCGACATTTACCCGGACCAGGTCGATTTCATGCAGTTCATTCCGGTGAGCTCGACGGAATCGCTGCTGCGCGAGATCAGCTATGCGCTGCCCGACGATCGTCGTGAGATGAGGGCGGTGCGATATCTCAACTGGCGGATCAATCGCCGAGTCAACGCGGAAGACACCGAGCTGATCACCCGAGTCCAGCTCGGCATGCAATCACCGGCCTATGTCGCGGGACCACTCGGCACGAGCGAAGTGTGCCTGCGCAGCTTTTCGCGCAAGTTGCGGCGTTTCATTCCGGAAGCGCGACTGGGCTCGCCTCCGCCGGACGGCTGGAGCCGCCTCGCGAACGCATGATCAGATAGACCGGGATTCCCGTCGCCAACAGAACCGCGCCCCAGGCCGTGGCTTCAAAGCCCGAGCCGTACAGCGTCCAGAAGCCGTAGATCACGCCAAGGATCGTGACCCCGGTCATGGTGCCCCGCTTAAGCGTGCCGAGCTGGGTGAGCCGCAGCGCGGCGAGTGCCGCCACCAGATACAACACAAGCGTTGCGACGGTCGCAAGCAACGCCATGAAGCCGTACAGCTCGGTGAGTCCGCGCGTGTAGTTCGCTGCGATCAGCGCGCATGACAGGAAGGCGCCGAGGACCAATGCCGCGACCGGCATGCCCTTCTTGTTGAGCCGGGCGAACCAGCGCGGGAACACGCCGCGCTCGGCGAGCGCCAGCGGAATGTCTCCGACGATCAGCACCCAGCCGTTAAGCGCCCCGAGGCAGGAAATCGCAGCGAACAGGACGACCAGGGTGCCGGCGACCGAACCCCAATAGCGCGTCGCGAGATCGGCGAACGGCGCACTGCTTTTCGCGGTCACGTCAGCAGGAAGCAGAAGATAGATCGCGACGAATGCCGTGAAATAAATGAGGCCGACGAGCAATGTGCCGAGGATCGTCGCGCGCGGGATATTCCGTTCGGGATCGCGCACGCGCTGGGCTGGAACCGCCGCGCATTCGAATCCGAGCATCGCCCACAGTGTCAGCGCCGCCGCCCCCGCAATGCCGTTCAAGCTGACCGGAGTCGGTGCTGCCGCCGCGGCCTTGCCGCCGCCGCCGAATACCAGGAGCGCGATAACCACCGCCGCGATGAGCGGAAGTACCTTGAGCATGCTGGTGATCACCTGAACGCTTCCGGCCGAGCGCGCTCCGCCGAGAACCACAACAGTGAACAGGATGACGAAGCCGATCGCCGCGAGGGCAGCAACGCCTGTGTGCGCGAATGCCGCTGGAGCGAGCGAACTCAAGTAACTGACGGCGGCGATCGATATCGCGGCGTTGGTCACCCAGGTCGCGATCCAATAGCTCCACATCACGAAGAAGGCCGGCGGCTCGCCGAGCGCGGTCCGGACATAGTCGTAAGGCCCTGCCGCTTGCGGAAGCGCTTTGGCGAGGATCGCGAACACGCCGGCCAGGCAGAGCGAACCAGCAATCGTCACGACCCAGGCGATCACGGAATTGACGCCGTAGGGCGCGAGGTTCGCGGGCAGGAGGAAGATGCCCGACCCGATCATGTTGCCCACGACGAGTGCGAGCGCGATGGAGAAGCCGAGCTGGCGCGGCGGCGATCCGGTTTGAGAAACGGTCTCGTTCACTGAACCGCGGGTGTTGCAGCTTATGATGCGCTGTGCAATCCGCGCGCCGTTCCCCGCACCCAGCGGGAACAAGCAGGAACCGAGATGCGCGCATTCATTTTCCCGGGACAGGGCAGCCAGTCGGTCGGCATGGGTACTGCGCTTGCGGAAGCGAGCGAGACGGCCCGGCACGTTTTCGAGGAGGTTGACGAGGCGCTCGGCCAAAACCTCTTCCGGATCATGCGCGAAGGGCCCGAAGACGTCCTCAAACTCACCGAAAATGCGCAGCCCGCGATCATGGCGCACTCCATTGCCGTTCTCCGCGCCTGGGGTGTTCGCCTTCCCGAGGTGGCAAACTTCGTCGCCGGCCACAGCCTTGGCGAATATTCTGCTTTGTGCGCGGCTGGATCCTTCGATCTTGCGACCACGGCAAAGCTGCTGAAGCTGCGCGGCCAAGCGATGCAGCAGGCGGTACCGGTGGGAGTAGGCGCAATGGCGGCTCTGCTCGGAGCGGACCTCGAGCTTGCACGGAAGATCGCTGATGCAGCGGCGCAAGGCGATGTTTGCGCGGTCGCCAACGACAATGACCCCAGCCAGGTCGTTATTTCCGGACACAAGACGGCCATCGATCGGGCAATCGAAATCGCGAAAGAAATGGGGGCCAAGCGAGCCGTACCTTTGCCCGTGTCGGCGCCATTCCACTGTCCTCTGATGCAGCCCGCGGCCGAGGCCATGCGGGATGCGCTGTCCTACGTGGTCGTCGAAACGCCCATCGTGCCGCTCTACGCGAACGTGACTGCGCAACCGGAGACTGACCCCGATACTATCCGCAACCAGCTCGTGGAGCAGGTCACCGGCATGGTGCGCTGGCGCGAAAGCATCGCGAACATGACTGCGGCGGGTGTCGAGGAATTCGTCGAGATCGGCGGCAAGGTGCTCGGATCGATGGTGAAGCGCATCTCCCCTGACGCCAAGGTGACGAGCCTGGTGACGATCGAGGACATCGAAGCGCTGGCGAAGGAGATCGCGTGAATCAATTGGGAGAACGACCGAATGTTTGATCTCACGGGAATGACGGCGCTGGTGACAGGCGCTTCGGGCGGGCTCGGAAGCGCGATCGCAAAGGCGCTGGCAAGCCAAGGCGCCCGGCTCGCTGTGTCCGGCAGCAATGTCGGGAAGCTCGAAGCCTTCCGTGCCGATCTCGGCGGCGATCATGTGGCGTTGCCGTGCAATCTCTCTGATGGCGCGGCGGTCGACCAGCTCGTCCCGCAGGCAGTCGAAGCGCTCGGAAAGCTCGACGTCCTCATCAACAACGCCGGAGTCACGCGCGACAACCTCCTGATGCGAATGAAGGACGAGGAATTCGAGGAGGTGATCCGTATCAACCTCGAAGCTGCGTTCCGCTTGATGCGCGCAGCCGCGAAACCGATGATGAAGGCGCGCTTCGGCCGGATTATCTCGATTACTTCGGTGGTCGGTGTCACCGGCAATCCGGGTCAGGCGAATTACGTTGCGTCGAAGGCCGGCCTGATAGG
>DATLOY010000027.1:0-22362 GCA_035536015.1 Sphingomicrobium sp. | reverse complement strand
AGCAACAGAGCGAGCAGCTTGGCCCGGCACTCGCCGTCGATGATCCCGTCGATGAGGTCGGGCCGGAAGCGCCGCTGGAACGCGATCACGGCTTTCTGCTGGTCGGTGACGTCATAGCCGAAGCGCTCGAGAGCGAGCAGGAAACCGGCATCAGTCCAGAACGGATCGATAAGATCGCGAGAAGGGCTCGGCAAAGCCAGGCGGCGCTTCGCCAGCTCCCACCAGGGGAAGAGCTCGCCGGGGTCCTCCTTGCGGGCTGGTGCAACGCAGGAATGGCCGACGACATTTCCTCGCCCGATCCCGTGGCGATCCTTGATGTCTGCGATGAGCGGGATGAGTGCAGCGATCTGTTCGTCGGGAAACGGCCGATAACCGAACTCATGCCCCGGATTGACGATCTCAATCCCGACGCTGGCCGAATTTACGTCCGCGATTCCGCGCCACCGCGATTTGCCAGCGTGCCACGCCCGCTTCGACTCGTCGACAAGGCGGTACGTCGTTCCATCCTCGTCGACGAGATAGTGGCAAGACACCTTTGCTTCCGGTGAGGTCAGGCGATCGAGCGCTCCCTCTGCGTCGGGCATGCCCGTGTAATGGAGCACAATCATCGAGACCGGCAGCTGCCGCTCGTCGAAATTCGGGGATGGTCGCTCGACGAAATCGAAATCCACGCGCGCAATGGCGCATGAGACGGCCGTTCGGGTCAAGCCCCCGCGGCGTTTCTCCTGTCGGCAACGCGCTTTTCGATCTGGCTACCGTCGCCCATGAGACGATAGAGTCCCCGTGCCTTCACGTCGGCTCCGAGCTTGGCCGTCTGGCCGATCACCGTCTCGCCGGCACCGAGCATCAGCCAGCCGTCATCGGCCATCGCAGATGCGAGCCGCTCAAAGGCCAACGCCTTTTTGTCAGGACTAAGGTAGAGCAGCACATTGCGGCAGAGGACGATGTCAAAACCGCCCGGATGCGGCGGTGCCTCGAGAAGATTGTGCACCTGGAAGCGCACCGACTTGCGCAACGTCTCGACCGCGCGCCAGCCGTCCGGGCATTCCTCGAACCACTTTATCGTTTGGCCGATCGCCAGGCCACGCTGGACTTCGAATTGGGAGTAGGTCCCACTCCGCGCGCGATCGACGCAGGCGCTGGAAACGTCTGAGCCGAGGATGTCCACCGTCCAGCCGCGCCAATCATTGGGAGCTTCGGCAAATAGCATCGCGAGCGAATAGACTTCCTGACCGGTCGAGCACCCAGCTGACCAGATGCGAATCCGCTTCGTCTTGTCGCGCCGCTTCGCGAGTTCGGGAAGCGCGTGACGAGCCAGAAGATCGAAAGGTGCACGATCCCGAAAGAAGTAGGTTTCGTTGTTGAGCAAGGCTTCGACTACCTGTGTTGCCAAGTTCGGCTCCCGACCCATGACGAGAATTGTGATCAGTTCATCCAGCGAAGCGATTCCCCGCTCGCGCAGCAGCGCGGAAAGCGCGGTTTCGATGCGCCAACGCCGGTTCATCGTGAGTTGCTGGCCGGTCCGCGCCTCGAGCAGGCCCGCCAGGATGCGTGTCGAGCTATCGCTTATCTGCACGGCGGCTCTTCCGTGCGGGACGCGATCCGGCGAGCGATTTTCTCGGGCGGGAGGACCGCGCATGCCAGGCCCGCTTCGAGGATGGCGCGAGGCATACCCCAGACCGCACAGCTTTCTTCGTCCTGGGTGACGATCGCACCGCCGCATGCGACCAATTTCGTCGCGCCTTCGACCCCGTCTCGGCCCATGCCGGTCAAGACGACGCCGAGTGCGGCTGATCCGTAGGCCGCTGCGATCGATGACAGCATCGGGTCTACCGAGGGCATGCAACCGCTCGAGACGCGATCGTGGGCCAGGCGAACCAGAGCAACGCCTTCGGACCTGTCCACGGTGAGATGCGCGTCGCCAGGTGCCAGAATGATCCGGTCCGGGAGGAGCGGCATTCCGTCTTCGGCGACGAGGGCCTCGCGGTGAGCGGCCGCGCGGAGCTGCCGGGCAAAAACCGGCATGAAGGGCGTCGGCAGATGCTGGGTGACGAGGATCGGCACCCCAATTCGCTTGGGGAGCGTCTGGAACAAGACGCTCAGTGCGTGGATACCCCCTGTCGAAGCCCCCAACGCAAGGATTTCGATCGGATCGGAGGGCATCGCACGAAGGGGTGCGCGAATTCCGGGCGCCGGCTTGGGCTCCGGCTCGTCATTATGATGATCCGCGAAGCCCAACGCCTTGAGCCTGCCCAGCAAGACTTCGGAGAATCGGCCGTTGAAACGACCGGTGCCGGGTTTGGGCAAAGTGTCGGCTGCACCCAGCGCGAGAGCAGCGACGGTTTCCTCGGCGCCCTCCTCGGCCAGCGATGATACGATCATAACCTTGGCGCCGGCACCCGCCTTGATGATCCGCGGAATCGATTTGAGGCCGCCTGCTCCGGGCATTTCGAGGTCGAGAAGGATGATGTCGACGCGCACCTCATTGAGCGCATCGACGGCATCTTCGGCCGTTCCCGCCACTGCCGCGATTTCGAAATCTCGATCGGTTTCGATCATCCGCGACAGGACTGCCCTGGCGATCATCGAATCGTCGACGATCATCAGCCTGATTCGGCGACGATTCGGTCGGGAGCCCTGGCAGCGGTCCCGCGATCTGGCGAGCGCCCGCTCCATGCCAAAAACTCAGGCGACGCCGACGAGCTGCAATTTGATGTGAAGCGTCTCGCGGTCGAACGGCTTCATGACATATTCGTCGGCACCGGCTTCCAGGGCCGCACGGATGTGCGCCATGTCGTTCTCGGTGGTGCAGAATACGACCTTCGGCTGGTCGCCATGGCCGCGCTGACGGAGCAGCTTCAGGAATTCCATGCCGCTCATGACGGGCATGTTCCAGTCGAGCAAGACGACGTCGGGCATCTTCGCTTCGCAGCGCGTAAGTGCCTCCTGACCGTCGCCGGCTTCCTCGACCTCGAATTCGAGAGTTTCCAGGATGTGCCGCGCAACCTTCCGGATCACCTTGGAATCATCGACGATCAAACAGCTTTTCATAGGGCTTTCCCGTTCGTTCGGTGTCTCATTAATCCGCAAGGGTAACGAAGAGCTTAAGCAGCCTTGGCTTCCGCGCCCGCGATAAGTGCGGCCACATCGACAAGGAGAAGAGGTCCGGCTTCGGTTTCGACCATTCCGAGCGACACGCGTTCCCAGCCGTCCCCCATCGCGGCACGAACAGGCGCCGGATCGGAAAGCGCCTCGACCACGTCTTCGACCAGGTCGACGATCAGCGCGTAGGGGTGGCCGTCAAGCTCGACGCAGGCGGCTTCGCGAATGCCGTCGGAGCAATCCGTTACGCCCAGCTCCAGCGCGCGCATGCAATCGATCACCGTCAGGACGCGACTGCGCAGGGCCGAAAGACCGGCGACATGAGGCGCGGCACGCGGCACCGGAATGAGCGTGTCCAGCTCAACGACGGACTCCACCGCTGCTGCTGGAAGCGCGACGCGCTCACCGGCGATGGTCACGATCAGCAGAAGCTCGTTCACTTGACCCTCCCCGCGCCCGCGGATTTAAGCGCCATCAGAAGACCGGCGCGATCGTAGCGGTAGATGCTCTGATCTTTCTTTCCCGCGGCCTCAGGGGCCGAACGGAGCCAGATGGTCTGCTCGGCGTCGCTTTCAGTCGCTTGACCCTCAGCCGCAATGACGAGATCCACCTGGGTCTCGCCGTCGTCATCGTCGACAACGCGGTATCCCGCCGCTTCGACGATGGGGCGCAGCATGTTCTGCATCCAGGGATCGTCGCTCGGCAGGCGGCAGACCAATTGCTCGGTCGAGCGCGCCGAAAGTCCAACGTGGTTGGCGAACAGCCAATGCGCGTCCACCAGCTCGGCGGGCTCGCCGTTGATCAAAGACACTCCGCTGACCTCTCCGGCGTGCTCGGCCTGAATCACGTCTTTTCCGATCTCGGCGAAATCAATCACTTCACTGAAAGCGTAACCGATTTCGTTCGCACCATCGTTCAGCCGGAATATCCGAACTTTGTCGCCATTGAGCGCACCGGATTGCACGCCCGCGAGCGGCAGTATGGCTTCACCGACCTGGACTCGCAGCTGGCCTGCGGCCTTACCGACTGCGCTGGCGGGGACTTCTTCGATGCGATCGACAATCGCCAGCCGGATCGCCCGCCGAGCGCCATCCAGGCCGCGGAACAGCAGCACAGGAACGGTCTTGGGCCCGCTGTTCGCCGTTTTCCCCTCAGCGATCCGCGCGGCGCGCTCCTGCGCCTCCAGCTTCACGCCGCCCACCTCAGCGAGACCAGCCGGATCGAACAGCAGGATCGGGCTGCCGTCGTCGGCGAGCGTCGTTCCTGCGTAAAGGCCCGTGGCCATCACCGCCGGAGCGGCAGGCTTCACCACCAGCTCCTCGTGATCGTGGATTCGATCAACGGAGAGAGCATAGACATCGCCGCCGGCAGGACGAAGCACGATCAGGCGGCGATCGGCTTCCTCGACATGGCTTTCCAGCCCGAGAATGTCTGCGAGCGAAACTTCCGGCACGCGGCGGCCGCGGATTGTCGCAACGCCTGCCCCTCCGAGATGTTCGAGCGTCACCGACTCGCCGTTCGCCCTGACAATTTCGTCGATCGCCGAACGCGGGATCGCGAAATGCTGGCCGGCGATGGATACGGTCAGAGCTGGAATGATGGTCAGCGTCAACGGGACGCGAAGGGTCATTCGCGTGCCATCGCCGGGCTTGCTGTCGACTTCGACGATGCCGCCGATCCGTTCGACGTTGGAGCGGACGACGTCCATTCCGACGCCTCTGCCGGAGATTGCCGTCACCGCTTTCGCAGTCGACAGGCCGGCCTCGAAGATCAGTGCGAGCTGCTCGCGCGGAGAAAGTTGCGCCGCGTCCGCTTTCTTTACGACGCCGGCCGCGATCGCCTTCTCGACCAGTTTCTTTCCGTCGATCCCGCGGCCGTCATCGTGGATGTCGATTAGGATCTGGTTGCCGGACTGGCGTGCGGAAACGGAGAGAAGGCCGATCTCGCGTTTGCCGGCCTTCAGGCGCTCCGCCGGAGTCTCGATGCCGTGATCGACGGCGTTGCGCACAATGTGCGTCAGCGGGTCGCGGATCATTTCGATCATCTCGCGATCGAGCTCAACATCCCCGCCCTCGATATCCACGAGGACCTGCTTGCCCAGCTCGGCGGAAAGGTCTCGGACCATTCGCGGCAGAGCGACGAAAAGGTTTTCGATCCGCTGCATGCGGGTCCGAGTGATGGCGTCGCGCATCTCTGCGATAATCGATGACAGGCGCTCGAAGGCGCCGTCGACGGACACTTCAGTCGACGATTCGCGAAGGCGGCGGGCGAGTTCGTTCCGCGCCAGGACCATGTCCGAAACGGTGCTCATCACTCGGTCGAGCAATTCGACCGACAGCCGGATCGTGCGCGGAGCGGCCGACGCCTTCCCCTGGGCTTCCACGGCGTTCGTGGCGGGAGCAGCAGCGCCCTCGGCGCCCGGCTCGAGCGAATGGATGAGCAGGCTGTCGTCACCCGCCGGCATTTCTTCGCCGGCTTCGATGGCCGCGACCATTTCGCCAATGCGGTCGATCACGGCGAGAACCGCGCTGACCAAGGCGCCATCAGGCTGCCGACGCCCGGCGCGAACGTCGGCCAAGGCGTCCTCCGCGGCATGGCTCAGGGCCTCGAGCCGCGGGAAATCGAAGAAGCCGCAATTGCCCTTTACGGTGTGAACGAAGCGGAAAATGGAATCGAGACGAGCGCGATCATCGGGCTGGGCCTCCCAGGCAACGATCTCGCCACCCAGAGCTTCCAGCATGTCCCGGCATTCGGCTACGAAATCGGCAATCAGGTCATCCATGCGCGCGTGCTTTTCCCCGGTTTCCGGCCCTTATGCCGGGGAGGAGTTAACGCGCCGTTATCCCTGTCCCGGAAGTGTAACTCCGATCAAAAGTGCCTCGCTCGCCGGGTCCGAAAGCTGGATCGTCCCGCCTGCCTCCGCAGCCAGCGCATGAGCGAGCCACGCACCGGCCGCGCGAGGTTCGACCGATCCGCCGCTTGCGCCCTTCGCAAGCGTTTCGCGAAGTGCCGGATCGAGAAGGATCCTCGGCCCTTCCGCGCGGATCACGAGCTCGATCGCACCATCGTTGCGCTCTGCGCCAACGTCGAGGCGTCCGCCGCGAACGAGAGCGTCACCGGCCAATAGTGCCAGGTTGAGCAGCAGCTTCACCGCGCCCTTTGGCAGCTTGTCGCCGGAAACCATCCAGCCGAGTTCGATCCGCCGCTCCGGACCGAACACTCCTTCGAGCGCGGCCTCGGCCTCGTGCGTATCGATCTGATCAGCAAAACCACCTCCGGCACCGAATGCCAGGCGGAAGAATTTCAGCTTATTGGCCGATGCGCGGGCGCTGTCCGCCAGCAGCTCAAGGCATTTGTCGCGCATACCCGGATCGTGCTCGTCGGCAAGCAACTCGATGCCGTTATTGAGTGCACCGACGGGCGACATGAGGTCGTGGCACAAACGCGAACAGAGCAAACTCGCAAGATCGACAGCGTTCATAACCGATTGGTGCCTCAGAGTTTAACCTGGCGCAAGGAGCACGACAGCATTGAATCGCCGTCGTTTCGACCCATATTCCTATTCGTGGGGGCTCATCAGACGATCGAGGTTCGCCTGCAGCCTGCCCACGCCGGCTGGCGGCTCGACCGTGCGCTCGCCGCGGCTTTGCCCACAATGTCGCGCGAGCGGGTCAAAGCCCTGATTCGCAGCGGCGCGCTGGAACCAGCGGTCCGCGACCCCGCGACAAAGGTCCGCGGCGACGAGAACTTCCGTCTCGAGGTTCCTGAGCCCGAGCCCGCGCACAACGAACCGCAGGACATCCCGCTCAAGATCGTCTTCGAGGACGAGCACCTCCTCGTTGTGGACAAGCCCGCGGGCCTGGTCGTCCATCCGGCCGCGGGCAATCGCGACGGAACCCTGGTCAACGCACTTCTGCATCATTGCGGGGGAAGCCTTTCCGGTATCGGAGGCGTGGCCCGGCCGGGCATCGTCCACCGAATCGACAAGGACACTTCCGGGCTATTGGTGGTCGCCAAGACCGACGTCGCTCACGAGGGCCTGGCGAAGCAATTCGCGGCACACAGCATCGACCGCCGCTATCTGGCGATCGTTTCGGGTGTTCCGAAGGCCAAAGATGGCAAGGTTGATGCACCTCTTGCCCGCTCGTCGGCCAACCGCAAGAAGATCGCGATCGTCCAGGATGGCCGCGGCAAACGCGCGGTCACCCATTGGAAAAGGCGGGGCACGCTTAGGGATGCCGCCTTGGTCGAATGCCGGCTGGAAACCGGTCGCACCCACCAGGTCCGGGTGCACATGGCATCGCTCGGCCATCCGCTCATTGGTGATCCCGTCTATGGACGGTCGGGAAAAACCCACGACAAGATATTGAAAGAGCTCGGCTTTCGCCGACAGGCGCTGCACGCAGCGGAGCTGGGATTCACCCATCCGGTGACGAAAAGCCGCCTGTCGTTCTCAAGTCCCATGCCGCCGGACATGCAGGAACTGATGCGGCAACTTGGTGTATAGGATTTAACTCGCTAGGGCGCGGAGCGCGCTCTTGCCAAAGGGAGAAAGACGTCAAGAATGGCTAATGGAAAAGGGATTGTCTCGCTCCCCTCGTCCGGTGGGGAGGCCGGACTCAACCGCTATCTCGCGGAGATCAAGAAGTTTCCGATCCTCTCCCCAGAGGAGGAGTACATGCTCGCAAAGCGCTGGCGCGAGCATGGAGACACGGAGGCTGCCGCGAAGCTCGTCAATTCGCACCTCCGGCTCGTGGCCAAGATCGCCATGGGCTACCGGGGTTACGGCCTGCCGGTCAGCGAGCTGATCAGCGAAGGCAATATCGGCCTGATGCAGGGCGTGAAAAAGTTTGAGCCCGATCGGGGCTTCCGACTTGCGACCTACGCAATGTGGTGGATTCGCGCCTCGATCCAGGAATTCATCCTGCGCTCCTGGAGCCTCGTCAAAATGGGCACCACGGCCGCCCAGAAAAAATTGTTCTTCAACCTCCGGCGGATGAAGAACCAGATCGAAGCGTTCGAGGACGGCGACCTGAAGCCGGCCGACGTAGCGAAGATCGCCACCGACCTCGGGGTGACCGAGGAAGAAGTCGTGTCGATGAACCGCCGGATGGCGATGGGCGGCGATACCAGCCTCAACGCTCCGCTGAAGGACAGCGAGGGCGAGAATCAGTGGCAGGACTTCCTGGTCGATTCCGGACCCCTGCAGGACGAGATTATCGCCGAGGACCAGGAAAGCCGCGTGCGGCACGACCTCCTGATCGCGGCTCTTGAGTCCCTGAACGATCGCGAAAAGCACATCCTGATGGAGCGCCGGCTCACGGATGAGCCCAAGACGCTCGAAGAGTTGAGCCAGGTCTATGGCGTCAGCCGCGAGCGTATCCGTCAGATCGAGGTTCGCGCCTTCGAGAAGCTGCAGGCAGCCCTGTTGCGGCTCGCCGGCGAACGGCGCCTCCTCCCCGCGGCATAACGCTTCCTGCCGATCCGTTCGGCATCCGCGACAAGCCCTCTTGCCTTCCGCCGAAAACAGGCGGACGGTGATTCTTTCACATAGGCGCCAGAGCGCCTCTCGTGAGCGACTCGCGGCGCCGTGAAGGCACGAAGGGAGAGTCGCATGGCCGGAGAATCAACCAAAGGCACCCGAGTGATCGCGCTGGTGGGACCCGCCGGCGCAGGAAAGACAAGCCTTGCCGAGGCAATGCTGTTCGCAGCCGGAACCACCGACCGATTGGGGTCGACGGCCAACGGCTCCAGCATCGGCGATTCGAGCCCGGAATCTCGCCAGCGAGGAGGCTCGACCGAACTCAACCTCTACAGTTTCGATTATCTCGGCGATTCGTTCGCTATCCTGGACGCGCCCGGATCGGTTGGCTTCGCCGCGGACGGAGCGCGCGCCCTGGCGATCGCGGATGTCGCAATTGTGGTCGTGGACCCCGACCCGGCGAGAGCGCCACTCGCAGCCCCTGCCCTTCGTGCGCTTGATGAGCTCGGCATACCGCACCTCATTTTCGTCAACCGTATCGACCAGGCACATGGCCGCGTTCGCGACCTCCTGTCCGCCCTTCAGCCGATGAGCGTTTCGCCCTTGATCGCTCGCCAGGTTCCGATCTGGGACGGAGAGAAGGTCAGCGGCTTCGTCGATTTGGCGCTCGAGCGAGCGTTCAAATATCGCGCCGGGCAGCAGTCCGAGCGGATCGAGATCCCGCCAGAACTTCAGGACCGCGAGATTGAAGCCCGGACGCACATGCTCGAACAGCTCGCGGATCATGATGACGACCTTCTCGAGCAGCTGCTGATGGACCAGGTGCCGAGCAACGAGAAGGTCTTCCAGGACCTCGCGCGCGAGACGAGCGAAAGCCTGGGCGTCTCCGTCCTGTTCGGCTCGGCGAGCAGCTCCTGGGGCGTTCGCAGGCTGCTGAAAGCCCTGCGGCACGAAACTCCGGGCCCGCGGGGTGCAGCCGACCGGCTCTCGGTCACCGATCCGGCGATGTACGTGTTCAAGGTCGTGCATGGTTCAATCGGCCGCTTGGCATTGTCGCGAGCGCTTGGCGGATCGATCCGCGAAGGATCGGACCTGAAGACAGCCGACGGCGAGCATTCGCGCGTTGGATCCTTGTTCAAAGTGCAGGGCGAAAAGACCCAGAAGCTAAGCGAAGCGCGCGAAGGCGATGTCGTCGCGGTTGCCAAGATCGACGAGGTCAAGGCCGGCGAGTGGCTTGGCGCAGGCAAGCTGCCCACTCCGGTCGACATCAACTATCCCGCGCGCAATTGCGCGATCGCGATCGAGCCCGCCGACCGCAAGGATGACGTGAAGTTGTCAGGCGCACTTCAGCGGCTGTCCGAGGAGGATGCCGGGCTGATCGTCGAGCATGACGAAGCCAACCATGAAATCCGGCTGCGCGGAATCAACGACGAGCATCTGAACACGGTGCTCGCGCGGTTGAAACGTCGCTACGGCGTCGAGGTGAAGTCGCACGCACCGACCGTCGGCTACCGGGAATCGATCCGGAAACCGGTGCGCCAGCATGGCCGCCACAAGAAGCAGTCCGGTGGTCACGGCCAGTTCGGCGACGTGATCATCGAGATCCGTCCGCTCGGCCGCGGCGAGGGCTTTCGCTTCGAAGAGAAGATCCACGGCGGTTCCGTTCCCAAGCAGTGGATTCCGGCCGTCGAAGAAGGTGTTATCGAAGCCATGGTCAAAGGTCCGCTGGGCTTCCAGGTCGTCGACTGCGCGGTGACCCTGGTCGACGGCAGCTATCACAGCGTCGACAGCTCCGAGCTAGCCTTCCGCCTGGCGGGACGTCTCGCGATGCAGGAAGCGCTTGCCGCGGCGGGCCCGCATTTGCTGGAACCGATGCACAAGCTCACCGTGGTTTGCCCGTCGAGCGCGACGAGCCGCATCACCTCGGCGGTGGCGGGGCGGCGCGGCCAGATGCTCGGCCTTGCGCCGCGCGACGGCTGGACCGGCTGGGATCGCATCGAAGCGTTGATCCCGGAGGCGGAGCTGTCCGGGCTGGAAGCGGAACTGCGGTCGCAAAGCCAGGGACTGGCGACTTATGAAGCCGAGTTCGACCATCTGGCGGAATTGAACGGGCCCCTCGCAGACAAGGTGATTCAAAGGGTGCCCGAGCCGGCTTAGCGCCTGAGGGAATATAGCCGTTGGCGGATCGCGGTTCCGTGTCCTAAGCGCGGAAGCGGATGAAGCATTGGTTCAAAGACGCGCATTTTCGATCGCTGCTGAAAAATAGCAGCTATCTCGGTATTTCGCGCGTCGTCGCAGCATTATGCGGCATTGCCACGATTGCACTCGCTGGCCGCGGACTCGGCTTGTTGCTGCTTGGCACGCTGATCCTCATCACCAGCTACACCAAGGCTGTCAGCGGGCTTGCCAAGTTCCAGTCGTGGCAGGTGGTCGTCCGCTATGGCGGTCACGGCGTTGCCCGCGGTGACCCCGAGCATTTCAAGATTGCAACCGGCTTCGCTTTTTCGCTCGACCTCGTGAGCGGCATCGCCGCCATGCTGGTCGGAGTTGCGCTCCTCCCGTTCATCGCCGGCTGGATCGGCATTCAACCGCAATATCTGTGGCTTGGAATGCTCTATTGTACGTTGCTGCCAACCATGGGCTCCGCGACGCCCAGCGGCGTGATGCGCGTCCTGGACCGCTTCGACCTCATCGGTTGGTCCGACACGTTGACCCCGATCTCGCGCGCATTGCTGATAGCCCTTGCATACATATCCGGCGCATCGTTCGCGACCTATGTTGCGATCTGGTATGTCACCGACCTCGCCGGCGACCTGTTCACCTGGTTTCTCGCCTGGCGTGAGATGCGGCGGACGGGACATCTCGAAGGCATTCGCCCGACGCTTCGACCGAAGGTTCTGCCCGGCGCCTGGCGTTTCGCGATCGACGTCAACCTCGCCGCCAGCGTCCAGGCCATTTGGGGGCCAACAGGTCGGCTCGCCGTCGGTGGCCTTCTCGGCCCGGCCGGCGCAGCTCTGTTCCGGATCGCATCGATCCTGGCGGATAGTGCGCAGAGGCCCGCCGACCTGCTGGGCCGAGCTTTCTACCCCGAAGTCATTCGCATGGACTTCACCACGAAAAAGCCGTGGAAACTGATGCTGCGGGTCATGGTTTTCGCAAGCGTCATCGCTGTCGTCGCGATCGGCCTTCTGCTTATCGGCGGCAAACCATTAATGGGTCTGATCTTCGGCAAGGCATTCGTCAGCGCCTATAAACCGCTGGTCATCCTGATGCTCATCCCGCTCCTCGGGATATTCAGCTTCCCGCTGACGCCGATGCTTTATTCGCTTGGCCGATCGGATGGGCCGCTCAAGGCCAAGCTGATCGGAAGCGCAGCCTTCTTCGGGACGATCGCACCCTTATGCTGGACGTTCGGCGTAACCGGAGCAGCCATCGCGCTTGTGATCGGCAATGCGGCAAATGTCCTCACCATGCTCATTCAACTGAGAGGCGAGCACAGTCGCGTGCGGAAACCAGTAGAGTCATGAAACCGCGCATCTGGGTCCTGCTGGGCCACCGCAAGGGCGACAATAATCAGCTTCTGGCGCTCGCGCAGGCGCTGAAGCTCCCGTTCGAAACGCGCACGATCCGGTATAATTTGCTTCGCAAGCTACCGAAGGAGATTCTCGGGAAACAGCTCGTCTCGGTGCTTCCGGAGGCGCGCAAGTGGCTGCAGCCGCCTTGGCCCGATCTCATCCTTGGCGTCGGCCATCGAAGCGTGCCCGTTGGCCGTTTCATCCGTGACGCCAATCACGGCAGGACCAAAGTCGTGCAGCTGGGAAACCCGCGCATTCACCCGCGCCATTTCGACCTGGTCATCACGACCCCGCAATATGGCGTGGAAGACTCCCCCAACGTCGTTCGCCTGCCCTACGCCATGAACAATCCTCATCCGCCGGAAAAGCCGACCGCGGAAGAGCTTGCATTTTTCGACGCACTTCCCCGGCCCCATCGCCTGTTCGTGATCGGCGGACCGAACAAGAATCTGTTCATCGCGCCTGAAGACGTGGCGCGTTCGATGAAAGCCTTGGTCCAGCGGTCCGAGAAACATGGCGGCACGGCGATCGCAATCGGAAGTCCGCGCACTCCAAAGGAAGTCACGGACGCTGTTGCAAATGCGGTCGCAGGTACGCGTCATCGCTTCGTTTCCGGCCGGGTCCCTCGCTATCGAACTCTGCTCTACGAGGCTGACGAAATCTACGTCACTGCTGATAGCGTCTCCATGCTTTCGGAAGCCATTTTTACCGGCAAGCCCGTCGCCATGGTTCCAGTCCGCACCAACCGCCGGGGCCGTACCCTCAATCTCGCCGCCGATCTTCACCTGAGGAAGCCGCCCCGACCGGACTTGCGCGCGGTCTGGTCGATCCTGAAAAGCAGGGGGATGGTGGGAACGTTGGAGAAGCCGCGCGCTTCTGCAGCGGCGGATCCTGTCACTATTGCAGCAGATGCCGTTCTTCGCCTGTTGGACGAGGACCGCTAAAGGGTCGCTTCTTCGAAGCCTCGCTCCTTCACGGTCCTGTCGAGATCGACGAGCGTCGTCAGCAGGCTTTCCATCCGGTCGAGCGGCCAGGCATTCGGGCCGTCGGATTTGGCGTTCGCAGGATCGGGGTGGGTTTCCATGAAGAGGCCCGAAACGCCGGTCGCGACCGCCGCTCGTGCGAGCACCGGCACGAACTCGCGCTGGCCACCTGAGCTCGTCCCCTGCCCGCCTGGAAGCTGCACCGAATGCGTCGCGTCGAACACGACCGGGCATCCGGTTTCGCGCATGATCGCGAGGCTGCGCATGTCGGAAACGAGGTTGTTGTATCCGAACGAGGCTCCTCTTTCGCACACCATGATCGTCTCTTCATTGACGCCTGCGGCCTGCGCAGCATTCCGCGCCTTGTCGACAACATTGACCATGTCGTGAGGCGCCATGAACTGCGCTTTCTTGATGTTCACCGGCCTGCCCGATGCGGCGACTGCATGGATGAAATCGGTCTGGCGAGCGAGGAAGGCGGGAGTCTGGAGCACGTCGACGACTTCCGCGACCGGCGCGATCTGAGGGATATCGTGCACGTCGGTCAGGATCGGCACTCCGACCTCGTCGCGGACCTTGGCGAGGACTCGCAGGCCCTCGTCCATGCCGGGGCCGCGGAAGCTCTTGTCCGAGGAGCGGTTCGCCTTGTCGAAGCTCGACTTGAAGATGAGGAAGATGCCAAGCTTGTCGGCAATGCGCTTGAGACGCTCCGCGGTCGAAAGCTGCAGCTCCTCGCTCTCGACCACGCAGGGTCCGGCGATCAGGAAGAAAGGCTGGTCGAGTCCGACCTGGCGTCCGAGTAGGTTCATGGCTCTTATCTAGTCGAGGCCTTCGACGACCGCCACCGGGTGCCAGTCGTCAAGGCCATATTGTGCGGCGAAATCCTTGGGAAACGGCTCGCCGGCGTGGATTCCGCCCCGAACGAAAACGAAGTCGAAGTCCATGTTCGCGGCGCCAAGCGCGTCGGTCAGCAAAGCATCGCCAATCGCCAGAACCTCGCTCGTTGGCGGATCGGATGCGAGATGAAGAGCGTGGCGATAAATCGCCTCATGCGGCTTGCCGTACCAGGTTACCCGTCCTCCGAGGCCCTCGTAAACGTCGGCGATCGCTCCAGCGCAGGCTTCCGGAATACCGCCGCGGATCACTAGGCGGTCGGGATTGAGGCAATGCATCTGGACATCACGGTCCGCCCAACGCTCGAGATCGGCACGATAATCGTCGACGTGCGGGCGGCCCTCCTGAAGGCCCGTACAGGCGAGCTCGGTGAAATCATCGTCACACGCAATCCGCACCCCCCGACCCTCAAGCACAGCACGGTCGGATGCGGTTCCAACAAACCCGACGGGCTTTGCCAAAGCATTCAATGCTTCGATCCCGGCCTCGCCGCTGGTCGAGATTCCGTCCCAGCAGTCGCGAGGCAGTCCAATGCGGGCAAGTTGCTGTTCGACCGCTTCTCCGGTCCGGGGAGCGTTTGTCAGCAGGATTACACAGCGGCCCTCGCCGCGCCACTTCTTCAGCCGCTGGGCTGCATTCGGATAAAGATGAACGCCATCGTGGACGACGCCCCAAACATCGCAGAGGATCAGGCGGTATTTGGGATCGAGCGTGTCCCAGTAGCTCACTCCAGGCCTGCCTCCGCCAGCGCGTCTTCGATCGGCGCGACGTCTTCCGGATTGTTGAGCTCGCGCAGGGCAAATGGCGGCGTTTCGACCTCGGCGACCGCGACCGGAATGCCCGCGACGAGGAAGCGCAGCTGCTCCAGGCCTTCCAGGGTCTCAAGCTCGCTGACCGGAGTGGCGACATAACGTTCGAGAGCCTGCGGCCGATAAGCGTAGACGCCCACGTGAAGGCGAACCGACGACATCTCGCCGGCCAGCGCTCCTTCGGGCAAATGCGGGATCAGCCGCTTGGAAAAATAGAGCGCATAGCCGTTCGCGTCGGTGACAACGGTAGTTCCGCCGACTCGCCCTGCCGCTTCCTCAGCTTGAAGCGCACGAACTTCCTGACTCCGCAGCCGCATGGCCGGAGTGGCGACGAGCGCGTCCGAATCTTCTGCCATCCGGGCAATGAGCGCTTCGACGAAACCTGGTGGAGTCAGCAAAGCATCGCCCTGGAAATTGATGACGAGATCCGGATCGTGCAGTTGCGACAGCGCCTCGGCGCATCGCTCCGTCCCGTTTCTGCATTCGGGCGAAGTCATAATGACGCCAACGCCGAACCTGCTGCAGGCATCGGCAATCCGTTCATCATCGGTCGTGACGAACACGCCGCTGATCCCGGCGACCTTGCGCGCGGCTTCCACGCTTCGCTGGATGAGGGGTTTCGGCGCCCCGCCGGCGCCCTTCAATTCCACAAGGGGCTTCCCGGGGTACCGCGACGACTGATAGCGCGCGGGGATCAGGATGACCGAATTCATCGGGCTGCCGGACAATCGTGGATGTGGAGGACGCCGACAGGCCTACCCTCGTCGACCACAAACAGCGTGGTGATCTTGTACTCGTCGAACAGTGTCAGGGCCTCATCGATGAGAGCGTCCGGTCCGATGGTCTTCGGGTTTGCGCTCATGAAAACGGTCGCCGGGTGATCCAGCCCTTGCTCGATATGCCGCCGAAGATCGCCGTCGGTGATCACCCCGATGAGGTTGCCGGCCTCATCCGTCACTCCGACCACGCCCAACCGTTTGGCGCTCATTTCGAGAACCGTATCGTGCATGTTGGTCTGCTGATTGACGAGCGGGAGCTGGTCCCCCGAATGCATCAGTCGAGTCACCGGCTTGAGGCGTGCGCCAAGCGACCCACCCGGGTGCAAGCGCCCGAAATCCGTGCGTGTGAAGCCCTTCTGCCTCATTACCGTCATCGCCAGGGCATCGCCGAGAGCAAGCGTCATCGTGGTCGAGGTCGTCGGCGCAACTGCTTCAGGCCCAACCTCCGGCCAATGCGGAAGCACCAATGGCGCGGTAGCTGCCTCGGCAAGCATCGACGTTGAATTGCCGGTTATCGCGATGATCGGAATGCCGACATTGCGGAAATGGTCGATCACAGGCTCGAGCTCGGCGGTTTCGCCGCTCTGCGAGATGAGGATGGCGACGTCGCCCTTCGCCGCCATGCCGAGGTCGCCGTGGATGGCTTCGGCGAGGTGCAGGAAGCTTGCGGTGGTCCCGGTCGATGCGAAAGTCGCCGCGATCTTGCGCCCGACGTGGCCGGACTTGCCGAGGCCGCTAACGATTAGCTTGCCCCCGCATTCGAGAATTAGGCCGACGGCACGGTCGAAAGGCTCGCCGAGGCTGTTGGCGAGTGCATCGAGGGCGCGCGCCTCATCGTGCAGGATTTCACGGCCAAAATTGAGCACATCGTCGGTCATGGCCGGGCCCTAGCTGCCGTGCCGCGCGCTGTGAAGCTTGACGGCGTTCGAGGCACCGGCTTTGCTTCTCCCCACCTGCATTTGCAGGGGAGGTGGCAAACGAAGGCTGACGGAGGGCTCCCTCCGCCGCGCTTCGTGCGGTCCCCCTCCCCTCGAAATCGAGGGGAGGATAAGGGAGCTTCATGGCCAAGAAACTGACCAGGTTCATTCTGCTCGCGCTGGTGCTCGGACTCATCGCCGGCTGGTCGATCAACGCTGCGATCGACGACGGCACGCCCGCCAGCGCCGAAAGGCTGAAGTCGATCGCCGACTACCTGAGTATCGTCACGACCCTGTTCCTTCGCCTCATCAAGATGATCATCGCGCCTTTGGTCTTCTCGACCCTCGTCGCGGGCATCGCGCACATGGGCGATATCGCTGCATTGGGCCGCGTCGGCGTGCGCTCGCTAGGATGGTTCATTCTTGCGAGCCTGGTTTCCCTCTCGCTCGGACTCCTGTTGGTGAACCTGCTCCATCCAGGTGTCGGGCTGAACCTCCCGCTCCCTCCGGCGACCGCCGCCAGTGGCGTCGAAACAGCGGTATTCAACCTCAAGGACTTCGTCTCCCACCTGGTCCCGCAGTCGATCTTCGAAGCGATGGCGAACAACGAAATCCTGCCCATCGTCATCTTTTCCCTGTTCTTCGGGATCGCACTCACGGCCGTCGGCGAGAAGGGCAAGCCGATCGTCCATGGCGTCGAATCCTTGGTGCGCGTGATGCTTCAGGTCACCGATTATGTGATGCGTTTCGCGCCATTCGCGGTGTTCACCGCTGTTGCGAGCGCGCTCGCGGAGCGCGGCCCCCAGATTATCGCCACGCTCGGCAAGTTCGTCGGCAGCTTCTACCTCGGCCTCTTCATCCTCTGGGCGTTGCTGATCGGCGCGGCCTTCGTGATCGTCGGCCCGAGAACGCGGCATCTGGTCCGCTACATTCGCGATCCCGTGGTCCTGGCATTCTCGACCGCGTCGAGCGAGGCCGCATATCCGCGCACGCTCGAGGCCCTTGACCGCTTCGGTGTTCCGCCGCGCATCGCCAGCTTCGTCCTTCCGCTTGGCTATTCATTCAACCTCGACGGGTCGATGATGTACATGACCTTCGCGACGATCTTCATCGCGCAGGCTTACGGCATCGACCTCAGCATCGGGCAGGAGATCGTCATGCTCCTGGTGCTGATGATCACGTCCAAGGGCATGGCCGGAGTCCCGCGCGCCAGCCTAGTGGTGATCGCGGCAACGATGTCGATGTTCCGGATACCCGAGGCCGGGCTATTGCTGATCCTCGCGGTCGACCATTTCCTCGACATGGGCCGATCGGCGACCAACGTGGTCGGCAATGCCGTTGCCTCGAGCGTCGTCGCGCGGTGGGAGAATGTTCTGGGCGATGAACGCTCGCCGGATATCGAGCCGCGGCCCACACCCGCCCACGTTGCTCGCGAAGGCAGGGTGCACGACCACTTCTGACGAAGGAGCCGCCTAGCCTCTTTCGCCTCCGGAGGAGGTACCGCCGAACGGCTGGTCGATGCTGGGGGGTGGGTTGGTGAAGAATTTCGGCCCGCTCTCGGTCATGTGCCAGCAATCCTCGATACGGACGCCGAATTTGCCCGGGATGTAGAGCCCGGGCTCGTCGGAAAAGCACATGCCCGGCGCGAGAGGTGTTGTCTCACCATGGACGAGGTAGACCGGTTCGTGCACTTCCATGCCGATGCCGTGCCCCGTGCGGTGCGAAAGGCCTGGCAGCCGATAGCCGGGCCCAAAGCCCCAGCTTTCGTACGTGCGCCGCACCGCATCATCGACCGCTCCTGCAGGCAATCCTGCCTTCGCGGTCTCGATTGCGATCTGCTGTCCGCGGTGCACCTGATCCCAGAGCTTGCGAACCTCGGGGGACGGCGTGCCGACGACGAACGTTCGGCTGATGTCTGCCTGATAGCCGTGGACCGAGCTGGTGCAGTCGAGAAGCACGACATCATTGCGTTGAACGACGTGCGGCTTCTTGCTGCCATGCGGATAGGCCGACGCCTCGCCGATGAGAATCAGCCCGTCGTCCTCGTATGCACCACCAAGCCGTTTGTGCGCGGCAGAGATAAGCGCGCCGATCTGTGGTGGGCTCATCCCCACGCGGGTCCTTTCACCGGCGTAGCGCAGGGACGCCGCCATGATGTCGTTGGCCGCCTGCATCAGCGCCAGCTCGGCCGGCGACTTGATCAGCCGCTGCGCACGCACGATCGGATTGGCGCTGACGATCGAGATGCCCGGCAGCTGTTGTTTTAGCCGATCCATGATCCAGAAGCGGTCGGTTTCCTCGAATGCGACGGGCTGCGCGGCGACTTTTCGCTCGCGAAGGAAGTCCGCCACCAGCTTCAGCGGCTGCTCATCCTCCTGCCACGTCCGGATCTCCGCCGGTATCTGTACCATTTCGGCAATGCTCGGGCGCTCGAAGAACGGCGTCACGATGATCGGATCGCCCTCGGCCGGGATGACGACGGCAGTGAGGCGTTCGCTACGCCACCATTGGACGCCGGTATAATAATCGAGGCTTGGCCCGGATTCGACCAGCACCGCGCCAATGCCTGACGCCCGCATCAACTCCCTGGCGCGAGCAAGGCGCTGCACGCGTTCGGCGCTGCTGATCGGGGGAGGTAGAGGTATCGGCTTCAACTCGTCCTTTGCGGCCGCGAGCAAGCGGCTTGCGGGAATCGCCAGCGCGGCCGCAGCTGCCCCCGTGCCGGCCAGAAGCGCGCGACGTGTAACATTCATCCTCATCATCCCCTCCCCGCCAAGGACGCGAGCTCCTTGACCAGTTTCGCCGCGACGACGGCGGTCATTCCGTTGATGTCACGCGATGGATTATATTCGACGACATCCGCGCCGACGATCGGCGAACGTACGCGATGAAGAACCGACAAGATGTCGCGTACACTCAGTCCACCCGGCTCATGGTGCGAAACGCCGGGCGCGAACGCGGGATCGAGGGCGTCCATGTCGATGCTGATGTAAAGCGGACCATCGGGAATCGGGACTCTGTCGGCGGCGAATTCGCGCATCTCGATGACCTCCACTCCGAACCTTTGCACCTGTTCGCGGCAATGGCGGTTCATCGTCCTGATGCCAACCTGGACCAGGCGGTTCGCAAGCCCTTGCTCCATGATCCGCGCAAAGGGCGACGCATGGCTCAACGGATCTCCGCCGAAATCGTCATAGAGATCCGGATGTGCATCGAAATGCAGGATGTTCAGCGGACCGTGCACCGAGGCGAGACCGGCCACGATGGGATAACTCACCATATGGTCGCCGCCGAGAAAGATGGGAGTGCGGCCTCCAGTTTCGCCTGCGGCAACCCGGACAAGATCGAAATCGCCCGCGCCTTCGGTGAGCGGGAGGTCGCCGACATCCTCCACCGCAATGTCGCTGCCGATCTCCAGGCCGGACTCGCACGCGTTATTGGCATGGTCCGAAGCGAGTGCGGCTCTGATGGCAGCGGGCGCCTCCGCCGGTCCGCGAAGGAAGGAAGAGTGACTGTCGGTCGGCAAGCCGATCAGCCGAATTGTGGGTCGCGCGTCCTGCATGGCGGACAGCCACTGTTGCACGGCTCGATGCAATCGGCCAGCAGGCTGAACACAGGGCTCCCATGTTCGAATCGGCATTCCAGGACGGCGTAAAGCGCCCGGGCACGCGTGAGATGACCGCGATGCTTGCAGGCCTGATGGCGCTCAACGCCTTTGCCATCGACGCAATGGTGCCCGCGCTTCCGAACATCGGGCAGTCGCTCAATGTGGTGCAGGAGAACGACCGGCAGCTTGTCGTCGTGGCCTATTTCGTCGGCTTCGCCTCTACTCAGCTGCTCTGGGGGCCGCTCGCCGACCGTGTCGGGCGCAAGCCGATCCTCGCGACCGGGATCATCCTGTACGGCATCTTTGCTGCGCTCTGTGCCTTCGCCGGCAGCTTTCCGCTGCTCATCGCCGGACGCGTTGCCATGGGTGCGTCCGCCGCCGTGACGAGGGTACTGGTCGTCGCAATGGTGCGCGACCTGTTCGAGGCGGAGGCCATGGCGCGGGTGATGAGCCTTGTCTTCATGACCTTCATGCTGGTGCCGGTGCTCGCGCCCAATATCGGCCAGGCGATATTGCTGGTGGCATCATGGCGGGCGATCTTCCTCGTGCTGGCGGGATACGCCTTGATCATGCTGACATGGGCGTCGCTCCGCCTGCCTGAGACACTGCACCCGGAATATCGCCGGTCGCTCAAGTGGAGCGAGATGCGCAAGGCGATCCTCGAGACAGTCCGCGAGCCGCAATCGCGCGGCTATACCCTGGCGGTCACGATCATCTTCGCGGCCCTCGTCGCCTACATTTCCTCGGTCCAACAGATCGTGTTCGACGCATTTCACGAAGGCCGCTTCATCGGCCTGGTCTTCGCCGCGATCGCCGCGCCGATGGCCCTCGCCTCCTGGTTCAACAGCCGGATCGTCGAGCGTTTCGGACTGAGGCGGGTCGGTCATAGCGCAGCGCTTGCCCTCGCGTTCGTGACGATCATCCATGCCGCGATCGCGCTGAGCGGCCATGAAACGCTGGTGACCTTCATTGTCATGCAGGGGCTGACGATGTGCTGCTTCGCGCTGACGTCGTCGAACCTCGGCACGCTGGCCATGGAGCATATGGCGCCGATCGCGGGCACCGCCTCCTCCGTCCAGGGGGTCACCGGAACGCTCGGGGCCGCGATCCTCGGCTTTCTGATCGGGCAGGCGTTCGACGGAACCGCGACGCCCTATGTCCTAGGTACTGCGGCTTGCACCGTCGCCGGCTTCGTCGTGATCGTCCTCACCGAGCCCCATCGACTCTTCGCACCAATGCAGGCGGACCCCGAAGAGCAAGAAGCGGCGATGGAGTCGACCGCAGTTCCCGAAGACTTCATGTGAATAGCCCCTCCGCGAACGGAGGGGCTGCCGGGGAGCGTCAGGCTTCGACGGATTCCGTATCGTCGTCGGCTTCAGGGCCCGCCATCAAGGCCTCGCCGACCTCTTCGGTGCGCCCACGGATCGCGTTCTCGATCCGCTGCGCGACGTCGGGATTCTCCTTGAGGTAGATTTTGGCGTTCTCGCGGCCCTGGCCGATGCGGATGCTGTCGTAGCTGAACCAGGCGCCCGATTTCTCGATGAGCCCGGCCTTGACGCCGAGGTCCAGGATCTCGCCCATCTTGGAGATGCCCTCGCCATACATGATGTCGAATTCGACTTGCTTGAAAGGCGGAGCGACCTTGTTCTTGACGACCTTCACCCGCGTCGTGTTGCCGACGATATCGTCGCGGTCCTTGATCTGGCCGGTGCGGCGGATGTCGAGGCGGACCGACGCGTAGAACTTCAGCGCATTGCCGCCGGTCGTCGTCTCGGGATTGCCGTACATGACGCCGATCTTCATCCGCACCTGGTTGATGAAGATGACGGTGCAACGCGACCTGCTGATCGAGCCGGTGAGCTTGCGCAGCGCCTGGCTCATCAACCGGGCCTGAAGGCCGACATGGCTGTCGCCCATCTCACCCTCGATCTCGGCGCGGGGAACGAGCGCGGCAACCGAGTCCACTACGAGGACATCGATCGCGTTCGACCGCACCAGAGTATCGACAATCTCCAGCGCCTGCTCGCCCGTGTCGGGCTGCGACACGATCAGCTCGTCGATATCGACGCCCAGCTTCTTCGCATAAATCGGATCGAGCGCATGCTCGGCATCGACGAAGGCGGCCGAGCCGCCGGTCTTCTGGGCCTCGGCAATCGCGTGCAGCGCCAGCGTCGTCTTGCCCGAGCTCTCCGGGCCGTAAATCTCGATCACCCG
>DATLOY010000026.1:0-16419 GCA_035536015.1 Sphingomicrobium sp. | reverse complement strand
TTGACTCCGGACGCATTGCCGGCGGTCACCGTGCCGTCCGGGCGGACGATCGGCTTTAGCTTTGCAAGGGCTTCAAGCGTTGTCTGGCGCGGATGCTCATCCTTGTCGACGACGACGGGATCGCCCTTTCGCTGCGGGATTTCCACGGCGACGATTTCCGCCGCCAGCCGGCCGTTAGCCTGAGCGTTCGAGGCCTTCTCCTGGCTCCTCAAAGCGAAGGCATCCTGGTCCTCGCGGCTGACCTGGAATTCCTGGGCGACATTCTCGCCGGTGCTCGGCATCGTGTCGTCGCCGTAGGCCGCTTTCATCTTCGGATTGACGAAGCGCCATCCGATCGTCGTGTCGTACATCTCGGCGTTCCGGTCGAACGCGCTCGTCGCCTTCGCCATGACGAAGGGCGCGCGGCTCATGCTTTCGGAGCCGCCCGCGATGATCATCTCCGATTCGCCGCCGCGGATTGCCCGCGAGGCCATCGCCACTGCGTCGAGCCCCGATCCGCACAGGCGATTGAGGGTCACCCCGCCCGAGCTGTCCGGAAGGCCAGCCAGAAGCCCCGCCATGCGGGCGAGGTTTCGGTTGTCCTCTCCCGCCTGGTTGGCGCAGCCGAGGATCACATCGTCGAGTTCGGACCAGTCGACGCCGGAGTTGCGGTCGATCAGCGCCTTGATTGGAATCGCCGCGAGATCGTCCGCGCGGACGCTGCTCAGCGCTCCGGCATAGCGTCCGATCGGCGTTCGGACGTAATCGCAAATATAAGCTTCGGTCATGTCGCGGCCTAGATCACACCGCGGCGCATCTGATCGAGCTCTATGCTCTCGAACAGCGCCTTGAAATTGCCCTCGCCGAAGCCCTCGTTTCCCTTGCGCTGGATGATCTCGAAGAAGATCGGCCCGATCACATTCTGGGTGAAGATCTGCAGCAACAGGCCCTGCCCTTCGGTCGGAGCCCCATCCATCAGGATTCGGCGTTCTTCGAGCCGCTTCAGATCTTCGCCGTGCCCCTGGATGCGATCGGGGAGCATCTCGTAATAAGTGTCGGGCGTGTCCTGGAAGGGAATGCCGCGGCCGCGCAGGATATCGACGCTCGAATAAATATCCGTCGTCCCAAGCGCGATGTGCTGGATGCCCTCGCCCTTATATTCGCGGAGGAACTCCTCGATCTGGCTCTTGTCGTCCTGGCTCTCGTTGAGCGGGATTCGGATCTTGCCGCACGGCGAAGTCATTGCCTTCGAGAAGAGGCCGGTGACCTTCCCTTCGATGTCGAAGTAGCGAATCTCACGGAAGTTGAAGAGCTTTTCGTAGAACTCGGCCCAGACGCTCATCCGGCCACGGTGCACGTTGTGCGTGAGGTGATCGACATAGGTCAGCTTGGAGTCAGCCTCCGCCATCCTTTGCCGCCAGTCGGGATGAAAGTCGAAGTCGACATCGTAGATCGAGCCATTCGCGCCGTAGCGATCGACGAAGAAGAGGCGGGATCCTCCGATCCCTTCGATCGCCGGTATGTCGAGCTCGCCGTCGCCGACCTTTACTTCGACATTGGTCGCACCCAGCCGGATCGCGCGCTCATGCGCTGCCTTGGCGTCCTTGACCCGGAAGGCCATGGCGCAGGCGCTGGGGCCGTGATCGCGGGCATATTCCTCGGCATAGCTGCCGGGCTCCGCGTTGATGATGAAGTTGCAGTCGCCCTGCTTGTGCAGCGTGACGTTCTTGCTCTTGTGCCGGGCCACCTCGGGAAAGCCCATCTTCGTGAACAAAGAGCGCAACAGCTCGATGTCCGGCGCCGTATATTCGACGAACTCGAAGCCGTCGGTGCCCATCGGGTTTTCGAAGCCCAGCGGGCCCGTTTCGGCGACCTGCGTAGCCATTTTCGACTCCTTTTCGCGGCTCACCTGCGCTGGCGTCGAACCGATTTCAAGGCGTACGGCGGTCTTACGTTCACTAAAGTCACGCGATGAAGCGCTATTTCATGGAGCGTGGGCGCTCGGTGCAACCTCGACCAGGCCCGAATGACAGCCACGCATGCGATAAGCTAAGTCGAACCAGCGCCTGTAGGACAGGAGATTCGCAATGGACGCTCCCGACGGCTGGACGCTTGAAGACGAGGACCAGGCATTGGTCCGCAGCTTCAAGTTCAAGGATTTCAGCGAGGCGTTCGGATTCCTGACCCGTGTCGCGCTTCACGCGGAGAAGGTCGACCATCACCCGGAGTTCACGAGCGTCTGGAACCGCGTCGATTTCCGACTGACGACGCACAGCGCCGGCGGAGTAACCGGCAAGGATCGTGAGCTCGCCGAGACGATCAATCGCCTCGCAGGGGAATGATGTGGGCGACGCCGAGCCGGTTATCGTCAATGTCGGCGCCGGGCAGGTCTCCGGCCTGCTGCTGCGGCCTTCGCGCGCGAAAGCGCTTTATCTCTTCGCACATGGCGCCGGCGCCGGGATGACCCACAGGGCCATGGAATCGAACGCGCAGGGTCTCGCGGAGCGCGGCATCGCGACGCTGCGCTACCAATTTCCCTACATGGAGAAGGGATCGAGGCGGCCCGATCCGCCGAAGATCGCGCATGCCGCCGTCCGCGCAGCGGCCGAGAAAGCCCGCGAGCTCGCGCCGGATTTGCCGCTGTTCGCCGGCGGGCGTTCGTTTGGCGGGCGGATGACCTCGCAGACCCAGACGGAAGCGCCGCTAGCCGGCGTGCGCGGCCTCGCCTTTCTCGGCTTCCCGCTGCACCCGGCCGGGAAACCTGGGATCGAGCGCGCCGAGCATCTTTCGCGCGTGCAGGTACCGATGCTGTTCGTGTCCGGGTCGCGCGACGCGCTGGCCGAACTGGACCTGCTCAATTCCGTCGTCCGCTCCCTCGGCGAACAAGCGACGCTTCATCTCGTCATGGACGCCGATCACAGCTTCAAAGTCGCTGCGAAGAGCGGACGGACGCCGTCGGACGCGGAGGCGGATGCGCTCGATGCGATGGCGGACTGGATGCTTGCACTTGGCTGAGCGAACGGTCGTGTCGCGCGGCTCGACCGTGATTGCCGCTTTCTCGACCATCGTCGAATGGTACGACTTCACGCTCTATCTTTATTTCGCGACCGTCCTCTCGCGCGTGTTCTTCGGGCCGGGCGAAGCCTCGCTGATCACGACGTTGGCAGGATTTGCCGTCGCCTATCTCATGCGGCCGCTGGGAGCGATCTTCTTCGGCCATATCGGCGATCGTTATGGCCGGCGGACTTCGCTGTTGATGTCCGTTGCGCTGATGACCGCGGCAATGCTTGCACTCGGCCTCATTCCGACGCGCGTGCAGATCGGCCCCGCAGCTGGAATGATGCTCCTCCTCTTGCGCTGCGTGATGGGGTTCGCCGTCGGTGGAGAATATACCGGAGTCGTCGCCTATCTGCTCGAGGGCGCCCGGCCCGAGCGCCGGGGACTGATCACCTCGCTGGCCGCGGCTGCCAGCGAGGTCGGGGGCCTCCTCGCGGTCGGAATCTCGGCTTTGACCGTCAGCCTGATGAGCAATACCGATCTCGACGCGTGGGGATGGCGAATCCCCTTCCTCTTCGGTGCGGGACTCGCGGCGACGGTATGGATAGCGCGCTCTGCCATGCATGAATCGCCCGATTTCGATCGCCAAAGGCGCGAGGGGACCGTCCCGGACAATCCATTGCGGCACACCATCAGGACGCATCCGGGCGGGATCGCTCGCGCATTCGCAATCTCGGCGCTGGGATCGATCACTTATTATGTCGGGATCACCTACGTGCCTGCATTCCTCAACACCGCGGGGGCCTTTTCCGAGCGCGATTCGCTGTGGCTCTCGACTGGTGCCGCGGTGATGGTGATCCTCGTCACGCCCTTCGTCGGGGCCACGTCAGATCGCTTCGGCCGACGGAAGGTGCTGATCGGATTGTGCCTGCTCAGCGCGATTCTTCCGATCACGATGTTCGCCCTGATGGCGAGCGGATCGCGCGCGGAAGCGCTCGCCGGCGCAATCGTCCTGGCGATGGTCGCTGGCGGAGTCAGCGCGGTGGGCGCCGTCGCCACCGCCGAGCAATTCGGCGGCGAAGGACGGCTGAGCGGCCTCGCGCTCGGAGCGACCATGGCGACCGCGATCTTCGGGGGCCTTACCCCCTATGTTTCGCAGCTGCTGCTGCACCGCACCGGATGGCCGCCGGTCCCCGGCCTGATGATCGCCCTGGTCGCGATCTTCGTTTTGCCGGTTCTGCTGAGGATGCGCGAGACCGCGCCCGCTGCCCCCTAATGGGACAGATATGATAACTTCTCTCTCGACATCGAACGAAAGTTAATCGACAATAAACCCTGATAAATTTCGACGCGCCTGAGGCTGTTTCCGCGTCTGACGGATCGCCACCCCAGGGTGTGCGGTCCCTTTCCCTTAGGCGATTTTGGTTTGTTGGGGGATTTGAGTGCCGGGAAGGGACATCTTCATTTCCTACAGCCGGGAGGACCGGTCCGCGGCGCGGCATTTCGCGAAATGCTTCGCCGAGGAAGGGTTCAGCGTGTGGTGGGACGCGACCCTCCAGGCCGGCCAGACGTTCGACGAGGTCATCGAGCGCGAGCTGAAGAGTGCCAGGGCCGTCGTCGTCCTGTGGTCGCCTCGATCCGTGCGGTCGCGCTGGGTGCGCGCGGAGGCGACACTTGCCGACCGCAGCAACAAGCTCGTCCCGGCCATCATCGAAGCCTGCGACCGGCCGATCATCTTCGAACTCACGCATACGGCCGATCTCGCCGATTGGACGGGTGACCGTTCCGACACGCGCTGGCGCACCTACGTCGACGATATCCATGATCTGGTTGGCCGCGACAAAGCTGCCGAGCCAGAGCCGGAAGCGGCTCCCCCGCCGAAAGCGGCCAAACGGCCTGCCTTCCGGAGTTTCGGTGGACGAGCCAACGCCGGGACCGAAGACGAAGAATCGGTCAAACCAGCCCGGTCGCGTCCCTCTCCGCGCGACGTCGCCGAGCTTGCCGGCAGCGACGAGGATGACCGGACGCAATTTTACCGCGGACCGGACCTGGGTTCGGAGCTGCAGGACGAATTCCATTGTCTCGAGCTGACCGACGGCCAGAAACGTTATGTCGTCAGCCCGATCGGCCTGAAGATCGGCCGGACTGCGCCCGCGGACATAATCATTCCTGATCCCGGTGTTTCGCGCTTGCACTGCAAGGTCGATCTCGCCGGCGACAAGCTGCTGATCACCGACCTCAATTCGACCAACGGCACCTACGTCCAAGACAAGAGGATCGAGAGAGAGGCCCTCCTCGACGTCGGCCAGGTCCTTCGAGTGGGCAACGTCTCTTTGCGGCACGAGCTTCGGACGCGCGCCAACCTAGCCGCCTGAATGCCACAGAAGTGGCGCTGAAACTCAACGGATCGAACCAGGGTTTTCGCTGGAAGCTTCGACGTGCCCTGAGCCGGGTAGCGCCGCGCTGGGCGCGCAGCACCACGGTGAATGTCGGCATAACCGGACATCGAGCCTGCCTGCTGACGCCCGCCGTCATCGCTGCCCTCGAGCCGGTGCTGGAGGACGTATTCGGAAGCCTGCGCGAAGCCGCGCTAAGCGTCGGTCCGGGCAGGATGTTCAAGCGCCGAGTTCAGCTTCGCCTCCATTCCGCGCTCGCGTCGGGCGCCGATCAGATCGCGGCAAAGTCTGCCCACGCGACCGGCTATCGCGTGCACGCGCTTCTGCCGTTCGAAGCGGACGAATATCGCAACGATTTTTCCGGCCGTGAGCTCGAGGATTTCGAGGATGCGCTACAGGCGGCGCACGAAGTCCGCGCGATCCCCGGTGAGCGCTCCGACGAAATTGGCGCATATGTCAGCGTCGGGAAAGCGGTGATCGACGAGGCCGACATCCTCATTGCGGTGTGGGACGGCGGTGAAGGTAAAGGCCCGGGAGGCACTGCCCATGTCGTCGGATTGGCATTGGAGAGCGCAATGCCGGTCATCCATATCGCTATCGATCGCGACGCCGAAAGCGTGACGACCCGCCTGCTTGTCGGCGGCGATGCAAGCGAACCCGTCGTCCAGCCCTTATCGGGATCCAAAGCCTATCGCGCGCTCCTCAAGCAGACGCTGCCGCCGCGCCGCCGCGCCTGATCTATTCCTGTCTTGCGAGGAACTGCACGTAGGCGCGCGTCTGGTTCGCCTGCTTGATCAGCCGGTCGAGGTCCTTGTCTGACGACACGCCGCGCGCGGACGCCTTCAGAGTCTTGAGGTTGGCGTCGTAATTCCTCGCCAGCGCGGCGTTGGCGCTGTTGCTCGACTTCATGACCCGCTTCGCCATCGAGCGCGCATCATCGACGATGCTGTCGAGCTGGGCGAGCTTGGCACCAGAGACGCCACCGGATGAGCTCGCGGCCGATGAGACCGCGGACTTGGCCGGCTTGGGCGTGGCCACGATCTGCGTATTCGCTTGCTGTGCCGCCTTGGCCTGCGCTTTCTTGAGCGCATCGAGCCGCGCCTGGACTGCCGCGGTCTTGGCGGCCTCCTTCCGCAGCTTGTCGAGCTCCTTCGTCTGATCCGACGGAGGCGCGGGGGTGGCAGGCGTCGCAGTCGGCTGGGCCTCATTCGTCGCCGGCTGCTCGGTGGCAGCGGCGGCGTTGACGTCCGGGGTTGCGGGAGCCTGAAGTACGCTGGTGTCCACAGCCGGTGCGGGCTGAGCGATGTTCTGGGTCGATTCGGGCCCGCCTCGGCCGAGCATTGCCCAGCCGCCGACTCCGGCGACGAGCAAAGCTGCGACGCCCGCCGCGATCACCGCGGGTTTGGGCTTCGAAGGCTCCTTTGACGCGTCTCTTGCGACATCGCGGCGCCCGGGAGGGGGAGGAGGGGGCTCTTCGCCCGTTGTCTGTTCTTCCTCCGCGACAGCAGCGGCCGCTTCCTTCTTCTTCGCGGCTTCCTTGCGCTTCTTTGCCCCGGTTTCCTCACCCGCGCGCTTGAACTGGACCTCGCTCGGGTCGGCGGGAACTCCCGTCTCGAGGAGTTCCTCGACGCCCTCCGGAGCGGCGATCGGAACGATCTCCTCGGTCGCGACCTCGTTCTTTGTATAGAAGCGCGTCGCATCCTGGTCGGCGCCGGCGACAACACGCGGCTTGTCGGACTTGCCGAACATGTCCAGCCATTCGGAAATGGACTGCGGACGGTCGTCCGGCTTGACCGTCATCGCAGCATCGACGGCGGCGAGGAACGTCTTGCCGTAGCCCGGCCATTTGCCCGCGGACAGTGGCGTTCCAAGGCCCCCGTGCAGCCGCTCCAGGACCTCCGGCGGTTTCTCTCCGGTGATGCATTCATGAAGGACGACGCCGAGCGCGTAGATGTCCGTCCACGGCCCCTGCGGGTAGGTCTTCACATATTGTTCGAGGGCGGCGTAGGGCGGCGTGTGGAACGTGACCTTGGTGCTCGTCGCCTCCGCAGCTTCGAACCGGGCCGATCCGAAGTCGATCAGCACGGGGCGGCCGTCCTCATTGATGAGGATGTTGGGCGGCTTGATGTCGCGGTGGAGCACTCCCACGCGATGTGCGCGCTCGAGACCCTCGGCGACGGGCTGGACGATGCTCCACAGGCTGCGCTCGTTGAACTTGCGGCCCTGCTTCAGCATCTTCGAGAGCGACGTTCCGTCCTCGAAATCCATGACCATGTAGGCCGTGCCGTGGATCTCGAAGAGGCTGCGGACGCTGACGATGTTCGGATGCCGCGTCGGCGTGGAAAGATTCCACAGGAGCTTGGCTTCCTCGACGAACTTCTTGAGTCCGAGCGCGTGCACTTCCTCGGCGTCGGAATCGATCGGAACGACCGTATCTTCCGCGTCGCGCTCGCTGATCGAGCTCGGGAAATATTCCTTAATGGCAACGAGCTCGTCGAAATAAATCCCGCGAGCCTTGTAGACGATACCGAACCCGCCGACGCCGAGGACATCCTCGAGCCGCCATTCGCGGAGCACAGTCCCGGCCGGTAACGCCTTGTTGCTGTACGCTTTATTCATCGGCGATTCCCCCGGGTATCGCTATGCAAAAGTTAATCGCACGAAGCATGTACAATTGCTAGTCTGCTGCGTCACTACAGGGGGAGGTGGCGGACCGTGCCGTTCAAATGCGTAAGCCGATCGGACGTGGGCCTGCGTCGCAAGGTCAACGAGGATTCGGTGATGGTTCGTACCGAACGCGGCCTCTGGGCGGTGGCGGACGGGATGGGCGGACATGAAGCGGGAGACGTCGCCAGCGCGAAGGTGACGGATGCGCTGCAGGCTTTGCCGATCGTCTATAGCCTCGATGAACTGACCGAAGCGGCGATCACGGCATTGAAAGCCGTCAACGGCGAGCTGATTGAACTTGCCCGTTCGGTCGACAGCGAGCGCACCATCGGAAGCACGGTGGTTGGCCTGGCCATAGCCGACGACGAATTCCGCTGCTTCTGGGCGGGCGACAGCCGGGCCTATCGGGTTCGGGGAGGGAAGATCGAGCGCGTGAGCCGCGACCACAGCCTCGTCCAGGATCTCGTCGATGCCGGAATGCTGAGCGCCGAGGATGCCGAGGGCCATCCCAACGCCAATGTGATCACGAGGGCAGTGGGAGTCGTCGCCGAGCTCAAGGTCGAGACGGTCAGCGGCGACGTCCGGCCCGGGGACCAGTTTCTTCTCGCCAGCGACGGGCTGACGCGACTGGTCGAAGACCATGAGATCGCCGAGGAGCTCGCTTCCAACAGCCTCGACGGGGCCGCGGACGCGCTGCTCGAAATGGTGCTGTCGCGCGGCGCGCCCGACAATGTTTCCATCGTCATTACGGAAGTGGAATAGGGAACGGCAGCGGCCAGTAGACGTTCATGTCGCGATTGAGATAAGACGATTTCGATGATCCGTACGTTCACCCCGATCGACCCGATCCGCGCCGCCTCGGCCGCGCCGGCGATCTATTATTATCCGATGGAGGTTGGGACGAGCTGACGCGCGACTAGAGCTTCAGTTGACCGGCCTCCAACCCGCCAAGCCTCGCTCGGCGGGTTTTTTGTTGTTTCGAAGAGGAAGATTCATGCTGCAGGACACGATCACAAGGGACCGAACCGGCGAGCGCTGGCAGGATTATGTCGTGCCGCAGCGCTGGGAATCCTTCACCGAGGAGGATCATGCGGTGTGGGACCTGCTGTTCGAAAGGCAGGTCGAACTTCTCGGCACGCGCGTCGTGTCTCCCTTCCTCGATGGAATCGACCTGCTCCGGCTGTCACATCCTGGCGTGCCGGATGTCGAAGGCCTGAACGCGATCCTCGAGCCTCGAACGGGCTGGCGCACCGTTGCGGTCCCGGGCCTTGTGCCGGACGAGATTTTCTTCGCGATGCTGAGCGAGCGCGTATTCCCGGTCGGCAATTTCATCCGCTCACGCGCGGAGCTGGACTATCTCGAGGCGCCGGACTGCTTCCATGACATGTTCGGTCATATCCCGATGCTGGCGCACCATGATTATGCCGAAATGACACGCCACGTCGGCGAGCTCGGCGTCGCGGCGATCGCGGCAGACCAGGGTCACAAGGCCGCCCGGCTTTACTGGCACAGCGTCGAGTTCGGGCTCGCGCTCGAAAATGCCGAGCTGAAGATCCTCGGCGCCGGTCTCGCCTCGAGCTTCGGCGAAGCGCATTTCAGCCTGGAGAGCGACGCGGTCGAGCGGTTGCCCTTCTCGGTCGTGAAGGCGGTCAACACACCCTACAAACATGACGCCTTCCAGCCCCGTTATCTCGTTTCGGAATCGTTGGCGCGGACGATCGAGGACGTGCTGGCGCTAACGGCTGAGGAAATGCTGGCGCTTTGATGGATTGTCTCGCGTCGCTCGCAAAGACGGGCGGGCGCGTTATACCCCCTTCCATGGCTGAAACGTCGACGAGGCGCGAATATCGCAGCGGGCATGATTCGCGCACCCTGCGCGATGCGCTCGGCTGCTTTGCGACTGGAGTGACGGTCGTCACCTGTCTTGACGACAAAGGCGAGCCGGCCGGCCTTACCGTCAACAGCTTCACGTCGGTGTCGCTCGATCCTCCGCTGCTCCTGGTCTGCGTGCACCGGCAGGCGGCGAGCGCGGACGCCCTCACCGGGGCATCGCATTTCGCGATCAACGTGCTTCAAACCGGGCAACAGCCTGCATCGATCACCTTCTCGACGCGGGTGGACGACCGGTTCGGGAACATGTCCTGGTCCTGCGGGGAGGCCGGCGCACCGATCCTCAAGGATTCCCTTTGCGTATTCGAATGCGAACGATTCGCCTCCTATGACGGAGGCGATCATCACATCCTGGTTGGCCGGGTAGCGAAGGCGAGCTTCGACGCCGGCCTCGACCCCCTGCTCTACTTCCGCGGCAAGTACCGCAGGTTGCACTTCGACTAGCTTGCGCTAGGCACACGCCGATGCTGGCAATGGATTTCGTCAAGGCGAACCGTGACACGGTGGAGCGCGCCATTCGCGACAAGGGCGTGGGGCTGGATCTCGATACCCTCCTGACGCTCGACACCGAGGTGCGTGGCCTCAAGACCGAAATCGAGAAGCTGCGCGCCGAACGCAATGCGGTGAGCGCCAAGTTCAAGGACGCGACGCCCGAGGAAAAAGCTGAGCTTGGCCGGCAGGCCAAGGAGGCCGGGGCGCGCGCGTCAGCGCTCGAGAACGATCTTGTCGGCAAGGAAGATGAACTCGGCGCCCTGATGCTGAAGCTTCCCGGAATTCCGTACGCGGGCGCGCCGGTCGGGCCGGACGAGACGTACAATCAGGTCATCAGGACGGAAGGCGATCCGCCGAAGTTCGGCTTCGAGCCCCTCGATCACGTCGCGCTGATCGAAAGGAACGGCTGGGGTGACCTGTCCCGAGTGACGCAGGTTTCGGGTTCACGGACTTATTGTCTCAAGGGCCGGCTGGCGTTGCTCGAAACCAAGCTCATGGCCTGGGCTCTCGAAAGGATCGCGGCCGCGAACTTCACGCCCATCACGGTCCCGGCAATCGCGCGCGAACAGGCCTTCCTCAACCAGGGCCAGTTTCCCGGCCATCGCGAGGAGACTTACGAGCTTCCGAATGACGATCTGTGGCTCGCCGGCACCGCGGAGGTCGTGCTCACCTCGCTGCATTCGGGCGAGATCGTCGAAGCCGACAAGCTGCCGATCCTCTACGCGGGCTACTCGCCCTGCTTCCGCCGCGAGGCGGGAAGCGCAGGCAAGGACGTGCGCGGCCTGCTTCGCGTCCACCAGTTCGTGAAAGTCGAGCAATATGTGATCTGCGAGGCGGACGAGGCTCAGTCGGCCGAGTGGCATGCGACATTGCTCCGCCTCGCCGAGGAACTGCTGAAGGCGATGGAGATCCCGTACCAGGTGATCGAGACGTCAACCGGCGACATGGGCCTCGGCAAATATCGCATGAACGACATCGAGAGCTGGGTGCCGTCGCTCGGCAAATATCGTGAGACGCACAGCTGCTCCACTCTGCACGACTGGCAGGCGCGGCGAGCAAACATCCGCTACCGCGGCGCCGACGGTAAGGTGCGGTTCGCGCACACGCTCAACAACACCGCGCTGGCGTCTCCGCGCATCCTCGTGCCCCTGCTCGAGAATCATCAGACCGAGGACGGGCGCGTTCGCCTGCCCAAGGCGCTACAGGAATTGATGGGCGGAGATTATCTCTAACGTGGAGTGGGAAGGGGACGATCGTCCGCCGCCGAACTGGCGCAGGCTGCACGAGGCCGGCGCGTTGCTTGCGCGTTTCTGGCACGCATTCGGCCATTTGCAGCCGCGTGGACCGGTGGATGGCCCACCGGCTCTCGTCATTCCAGGCTGGGTGGCGAGCGACCGAACGACCCTCGCCCTGCGCAGGGCGCTCGCGGAGGCGGGATGGCGAGTCCACGGATGGGAGCTAGGTTTCAATTGGGGCGCACGGCCCGATACCGTCGACCGGCTGAGATCGAGGCTCGATGAGGTCGGTGATGGACGCAAGATCTTGCTGGTTGGATGGAGTCTCGGCGGCCTCTATGCGCGCGAGGTTGCACGAGCAGCGCCCGATCAGGTTCTCGCGGTTGTAACGCTCGGCTCTCCTTTTTCGGGCGATCCCAGGCAAAATAACGTCTGGCGAATGTACGAGCGGATCGCGGGACATAAGGTCGATGAACCGCCAGTGCCGAGGATAACGGACAAGCCGCCGGTGCCGCATTTGGCCTTTTGGTCAAGGCGCGATGGCATTGTCGCGCCCCGATCGGCGCGCGGCCTCGAGCATGAGCGGGACAAGGCGGTCGAACTCAAGTGCACGCATATGGGTATGGGTGTGTCCGGTCGGGCAGTGCGTGAAGCCGTCCACGAAATTGGACGCTTTCTCAAAGAGCAGAAGGTCGAGCCCGAGTCGCGGGATTGACTCTGGATCCGGACTCGCCGGATAAGAACAAAAGTAGAACAAAAACGTTGTGAGTCGTGTGGCTGCAGGCCTTTCCCTGGTCACCGGCGGAGCTGCCTCCGCACGGCCAAAATCCTCCCCCGGATTTCTGGAGGAGGGGGACCATCCGCAGCATGGTGGAGGGGTCGGGCACGCTTTTCCAAGGCCCCTCAACCACTCGAAGAGTGGTCCCCCTCCCCTGCAAATGCAGGGGAGGATTCTTCTGCCTGCACCGCCCAGCCCCACCCTTTCGGAACTGTTCGCCGCGCATCCCCGCGACGGGGGCTGGACAGGGTTCCTGCTCGCCCAGGTCGACACTTCGAAACCGTGGCTTTGGGTGCAGGACCGAATGGCGATCCTCGAGTCCGGCCGGATCCATCCCCCCGGGCTTCCGACGCCCAGCCTCATCCATGTCGAAACGCGCGATGCGCGCGATGCGCTGTGGGCGATGGAGGAAGGCGTAAGATGTTCCGCCTTGTCTTGTGTGATCGGCGAGATCTGGGGCGACCCACGAGCGCTCGATTTCACCGCGACACGCCGGCTCGCGGTCGCTGCAGAACGGTCGGGAGTGCCTTGCTGGCTGGTGCGGCTCGCAGGCTCGGCGAATCTCGGCGGAGCGCGAATGCGCTGGCGGGTTGCAAGCGCGCCCTCCCTGCTCAATCCGTTCGATGCCCGAGCTCCGGGTTCGTCCGCATGGGACGCAGATCTGTTTCGCGCTCGCGGTTCGCCGCCGGGCCGCTGGACCATCGCTTATGAAGCGGATCGCTTCCATCTGGTTGCCGCATCTGGCGATCGAGCGCTGGGCGAAGGCGAACGACTTCGCGCGTGATTGTCCGATCGTCCTGACGATCGAAGGCACGCACGGCCTCATCATCCATGCGGTCACGAAAGCCGCCGCCGAAAGCGGCGCGAGGCCAGGAGTCCGGCTGACCGACGCTCGGGCGCTCGATCCGACACTGATCGCCATGCCGGCCGATCCGAACGACGATCGGATGTTCGTTCAACAGCTCGCCAGATGGGCCGGCCGCTGGTCGCCTTTGGTCGAGGTCGATGGGGACGGGCTCAGGCTCGACGTGACCGGAGTCGCGCATTTGTTCGGCGGGGAGCCGGGACTGGTGAAGGATGTCCAGCGTTCCTTTGCCCGGCTCGGCCTCACCGCCCGAATGGCGATCGCCCCTACTGCCGCTGCAGCCTGGGCGCTGGCGCGATATTCACCCTCCCCCCTTCGCGGGGGAGGGTCGACTCGTGCGCAGCACGAGCGGGGAGAGGGGCTAGTTCGGACGCTTTCCCCCCTTCCCGTCTCCGCCCTCCGCCTGGAGCCCGAAACCGTGCGCACGCTCGAGCGGCTGGGCTTGAAGACCATCGGCGCGCTCATGGACATGCCCCGGCTCGCGTTGGCCAGGCGCTTCAAGGATGGCGACAATGTCGTCGATGCGCTTGACCGGGCGCTAGGCCGCAAGCCCGAGCCGCTGACGGCCGCGCCCGTCGAACCTCCGCCTCGCGCCAGCCTGCGACTGGAGGAGCCGGCAACGCATCCCGAAGCGCCGGTCCAGGCGCTGGAACGTCTGATCCCGGACCTCGTCCGACAGCTGCAGGAACGGCACCTCGGCGCCCGGCGGCTCTCGCTCACAGGTTTTCGGGTTGATGGCAGCGTCGCGGTTGCAAGCGTCGCAACGGCCATCTCCAGCCGCGAACCGAAGCACCTCCAGCGGTTGCTGGGTGACAAGGCGGCAGCACTGAATCCGGAGTTCGGATTCGATGCCTTCGCTTTGACTGCTGATTGGACCGAGGAGCTTATCGCAGCGCAGGACAGTCTCGTTGAGGAGCCGTCGGGCGAGCGTGAGATCGCGCGGTTGGTCGACCGGCTGACGGTGAAGCTTGGGCCGAACCGCGTGCGGCGGCCGAAGGTGGAGGAAAGCCATTTGCCCGAGCGGGCGAGCGGGTGGGTGGCGGCGATTGGCTCCTCCATGTCGCGCAGGGATGGGGAGGGGGAGGAGTTAAATCGCCCCCAACGCCTGCTCGACCGCCCCGAAGCCATCGACGTCATTTATGCCACGCCCGAAGGCATGCCGCGCCGGTTCGTGTGGCGGCGTGCCGTTCATGACATCGCGCGGGTCGAGGGACCGGAACGGATCGCGCCCGAATGGTGGCGCCAGCCGTCGTCAGCGCGCCTGCGAGATTATTATCGCGTCGAGGATCAGCTTGGCCGCCGTTACTGGATCTACCGCGAAGGCTTGATCGACGACGGCCGCGGCGGCCTTCCCGCCTGGTTCATGCACGGGCTGTTCGGCTGATGCCTGAGAAGACCGCATTCTCGCGGATGAAGCTGGTGCGGCGAGCGGACATGCCGCCGCCGCCAACCACTCGCGCTTCCTTCGTCGAGCTCGGCGTGACTTCGCCTTTTTCCTTCCTGCGCGGGGCATCGGATGCAATCGAGCTGGTGCTTCGAACGCTCGAGATCGGCATGGATTCGATCGGGATTGCCGACCGCAACACGCTTGCTGGAGTCGTGCGCATGCACAGCGCCTGCAAGGCCGCGGGACTAAGGCCGCTGATCGGCTGCCGGCTCGATCTGAACGACGCGCCAAGTCTGCTCGCTTACCCGATCGACCGCGAAGGTTATGGGCGACTGTCGCGGCTCCTCTCCCTCGGCAAGATGCGGGCCGAGAAAGGCGAGTGCGAGCTGACATTGCAAGACGTCGCCGACCATTCTGACGGCATCGCCTTCATCGCCTGGCCCAACGACGACCTCGACGTCTTCGAAGCCGATCTGCCGAAGCTCAGGAAGGCTTTGACGCCACTGCGTCATGTTGCCGCGAGCTGGCTGTATCGCGGCGGCGACGCCGCGCGGATCGAGCGGCTGGACCGGATCGCGAAGGCGCACGGCTGCACGATCATCGCGACCAACGATGTCCATTATCATGCACCCGATCGCCGTCCGCTGCAGGACGTCGTCACCTGCATTCGCGAGAAAGTGACGATCGCGACCGCCGGCTATTTGCTCAATCCCAACGCCGAGCGGCATTTGAAATCGCCGGCCGAGATGGAGCGGCTGTTCGATCGTTGGCCGCACGCGATTTCGGCAACGCGCGAGTTCGCGGATGCGCTGAACTTCAGTCTCGACGAACTTCGCTACGAATATCCGAAAGAAACCGTGCCGGAGGGGCGGTCTCCGCAACAATATCTCGAACATTTGACGTGGAAGGGCGCGGCAGAACGCTGGCCCGACGGCATTCCCGAAAAGGTGCTGAAGCAGCTGAATTACGAGCTTCCCCTGATCGAGAAGCTCGATTTCGCGCGCTATTTCCTGACCGTCCACGACATCGTCGCTTATGCCCGCGGGCTGGACCCGCCGATCCTCTGCCAGGGTCGTGGATCGGCGGCGAACAGCGCCGTCTGCTATTGCCTGGGGATCACCGCGGTCGACCCCGCGACCAGCGACCTCCTCTTCGAGCGCTTCATCTCCGAGGAGCGGCGTGAGCCGCCCGACATCGACGTCGATTTCGAACATGAGCGGCGGGAGGAGGTGATCCAGCACATTTACGCGAAATATGGCCGCGATCGCGCCGGCATCGCCGCGACCGTGATCCATTACCGTCCGCGCTCGGCGATCCGCGAGGTGGGCAAGGTGATGGGCCTGTCGGAAGACGTCTGCGGAGCGCTCGCCTCGACCGTCTGGGGAAGCATGGACAGCGAGCTGGAGGAGGAGCGCGCCAACGACGCCGGGCTCGACCTCAACGACCCCTATTTCAAGCGCACGATGAAGCTCGCCGAGCAGCTCGTCGGAATGCCGCGACACCTGTCGCAACATGTCGGCGGGTTCATCCTGACCGAGCGGCTGCTGACCGAAACAGTACCCATCGGCAATGGCGCGATGGACGATCGCACCTTCATCGAATGGGACAAGGACGACATTGACGAGCTGGGGATCCTGAAGATCGACGTGCTCGCATTGGGCATGCTGACCTGCATCCGCAAATGTTTCGACCTTGTGCGGCAGCATCACGGCGAGGACTGGAGCCTCGCGACC
>DATLOY010000025.1:0-6718 GCA_035536015.1 Sphingomicrobium sp. | reverse complement strand
CGCCAGCCGTCCAGATCGGGCGCACGGTAAAGCGAACCGTCACAGGTAAAGGTGAACTGACATCCGGTCGCGCGTGTCGAGCCCTGATAGACGACCGAGCAGACGCTCGCCGGAAAGGCGGGATGACGAACTCGATTGAGCACGACTTGAGCGACGGCACGCTCGCCATTTTCGTCCTGGTTGCCGGCTTCGTAATAGACCGCGCTCGCGAGGCATTCGAGTGCCTGGGTGCGGGCCACGCGGTCGCCCTTGAAGACGAACGGCTGAGCCGCAGGATTTGGCCCCGACGCGACCGGGATCGTGCTGTTGATCTGAAGCGCCTGCTCCGGCGCGACTTGCTTGAGGATCAGCGGCGGTGGCGCCGGAGGGGCCGCCGATCGCGGCGCCGGCAATTCCGGCATCGAATTGGCGACGCCCGTAATGGCCGCAAAGCCGATCACGCCGAACACAGCCAGGCCGACCGTTTCGCGCGGATAGGTGCGCCACAGCTTCTCTGCGCGCCGGCGCCACTTGGCCGCACGAAGTTTCAGGCCCCGAGACGGGCGGAAAAGGGTCAATGCTTCGGCCATCAATTTCGACGCTGATATAGTCGGCTAATACACTAATTTCAACTTCGGACGCCTGCACTCACTCCGTGGGCAGTTTCCACCTGCCGGTTTCGATCCATCGGATCAAAGGCCTGAGCGGAACGATCCACAATAGTCCCATGGCAAGATAGAATGGCGCCTGCAGGAGAATAGGCCAGCGCCCGACGATCTGCGCCAGGCTTGCGACGAATGTCGCCCAGACCACGATCAACAGCAGAATCAGCCCTATTCCGATGAGTTTTCGGGGGCTTGGGTCACTCATTTGCCAAACCATTCGAGGCTGTCCGGCGACGCGAAGGCGTCAAGCGGGACGTCCCATTCGTCGGCAGGAATGGTGTCCGCGAGACGCTGGAGTTGCCAGCCTACGCCAATGAGGCGCGCGCCATTCTTTTTCAGGCCGATCAGCGCCCTGTCATAATGCCCCTTGCCGCGGCCAAGCCGAGTGCCTTCAGAATCGATCGCGATTAGCGGGACCAGAACAAGATCGGGCTGGACGACGGGGTGCCGCTTGGCCGGCTGCATCATCCCGAATGGGCCCGGCTCGAGCGGGTCGCCGGCAAGGAAACGGAACGCCTTGGCCGGATTATGGAAACAGGGGTAAGCGACGATGGCGCCGACCGCGCGAGCTTCCTCGGTGGCGGGAAGGGGGCTGATCTCGGATCCGAGCGGGCAATAGCCGCCGACGACCGTCACGCCGGCGAAGAGGGAAGTGAGTTTTTCGGCGAGGCGCTGTTCCAGCAGGGCTCTTTCGGCATCCGAGAGCGTGCGCACAAAGGCCTTGCGTGCGTCCAGCGCCGCCTGACGCAACGACTCTTTCGAAAGAGGCGCCATCTCAGGCTGGAAGCCCGGGGGATGGGGAGGTGACGGGACCACCTTGGCCGTTTGCCCTAAAATCCTCTGACGCCACAAACGTCAGGTGGGCGCCGTATGATCCAGACCAGGGTCCAGGCAGGGACAGCTCCCTTTTGGATTCTAAGCCTCAGGGATTTTCCGAAGGCTCGCACCGGGCAGTACCCGTCACGACCAACTTAGGGGTTCGCGGCTTGACGCTCAAGGGCATCGGCGAGCGATTCGAGCCGCGACGCCAGCGCTTCCGTACGGCGCGTGGCTTCCGGGTCCGGTTCCGATGGCGGTGGTGGAGCCGCCTCCGGCCGATTCTCGATCATCTGGTCGGCCAGCAGCAGCGACGCGAAAAGAAATTGGCGGGCCTCGGACAGCGTACCGAGGCCTGACAGCGCCTCGCGGCTCTTCGAATCGACCAGGCGCGCGGCGGCACGGAGATTCTCTTCTTCACCCTCACGGCACGCGACCTGGTAGGTGCGGCCCGCGATCGAAATGTCGATGAGCGCGGCCATCAGTGCGCAGCTTCCCGGATCAACTGGTCGAGCTCCGCGACCGCTTCGCGGACCTTGGCACGCAGCTGCTCATCGCGTCGAGTGTCGTCGCGGCGAGTGGCGAGCGCGCGCTCGACCCGTTCAAGCGCTCGTTCGGCGCGCTCCATAGCTGCGGAAAGCCCTCCGTCGTCCATCCTATCCGACTATGCGAGATGACGATTCCCCGCAAGCATTGACGCCTAACGGCTCACCTTCCAAAGGGCGCGTGCGATCGGCCTGAGTCCTTCGGCCGACAACCCCGCCGCCGGAGACCCATGCAGCCGACCCAACGCCGTCTCGCTAACGCCATTCGCGCTCTTGCGATGGATGCGGTTGAGGCCGCCAACAGCGGCCATCCGGGCATGCCGATGGGCATGGCGGACGCAGCGACCGCGCTTTTCACAAAGCATCTGAAGTTCGATCCGTCAGATCCCCGTTGGCCCGACCGCGACCGGTTCGTGCTTTCGGCTGGTCACGGATCGATGCTGCTGTACGCCTTGCTTTACCTGACAGGGTACGCGCAGCCGACGCTCGACGACATCAAACGCTTCCGTCAGCTGGGCAGCCCCTGCGCGGGACACCCTGAGAATTTCGAAATGCCCGGAGTGGAGGTTACGACCGGGCCTTTGGGCCAGGGCCTCGCGATGGCGGTCGGGATGGCGATCGCCGAGCGGCATCTCAACGCGGTCTATGGCGACGAGCTGGTCGATCACCGCACGTTCGTCGTCGCCGGCGATGGATGCCTGATGGAAGGCATCAACCACGAAGCCGTCGGCCTGGCGGGCCATTTGAAGCTCGGGCGGCTGATCGTGCTGTGGGATGACAACAACATCACGATCGATGGATCGACCGAATTGTCGCGAAACGAGGATGTCGTCGCGCGTTTCCGCGCTGCGCAATGGCATACGGTCGAATGCGACGGCCTCGACGCAGGCAAGGTCAGCAAGGCCATCGTCCAGGCGACGGCTGATCCGCGTCCGAGCCTTATTCGTTGCAAGACCATCATCGGCTACGGCGCTCCTCACAAGCAGGGGACAGCCGCGACGCATGGATCGCCCCTTGGAGCCGAAGAGGTCGCCGCTGCGCGTAAGGAGCTTGGCTGGACCGATCCGCCGTTCGTGATCCCGAACGACCTCCTTTCGGCCTGGCGCAACTTTGGTTCTCGCGGAGCGGGCGCTCGCGCCGAGTGGCAGAAGCGGCTCGATGCAAGTGGGAAGAAAGACGAATTCCTCGCGCGCATTGCGGGCCAGGCCGATGATTCCTGGCTCAAGCCCTATCTCGACAAGCTGCTGGGCGAACTGAAGCCGGTCGCTACGCGCAAGGCTTCGGAGATGGCGCTTGAGGCCATCAATGCCGCTATTCCCTCGACGATCGGCGGTTCCGCCGACCTCACCGGTTCGAACAACACGAAAACCAAGACTTTGGAGCCGCTTACGCCGGACAATTACGGCGGCCGCTATATCTATTACGGCATCCGTGAATTCGGCATGTCCGCGGCGATGAACGGAATGGCGCTGCATGGTGGGGTGATCCCGTACGGCGGCACATTCCTCGTCTTCACCGATTATGCCCGGCCCGCGATCCGCCTGTCGGCGCTGCAACGCGCAAGGGTCATTTATGTGATGACCCATGACAGTATCGGACTTGGCGAGGACGGACCGACCCATCAACCGATCGAGCATCTGCAATCGCTTCGCGCCATGCCCCAAATCGAGGTTTATCGCCCGTGCGATGCGGTCGAGACGGCGGAGTGCTGGGCGCTTGCGCTGCAAAGTCAGGAGCCGTCGATCCTCGCGCTAACCCGCCAGAACCTCACACCGTTACGCACGAAGGCCTCGAACGAGAATCTCTGCGCACGCGGCGCTTACCGCCTGAAGTCGGCCGGGAACGCCCGAAAAGTCATCCTTCTCGCTACGGGGTCCGAAGTCGAAATCGCGCTCGGAGCGGCCGATCGCCTTGAACAACAGGGTGTCGGGGCCGACGTGGTGTCCATGCCTTCAACGGAACGGTTCGATGCACAGTCCGCCGAATATCGTGAGGATATCCTGCCGGACGTCAGCAATCGCGAGATCCTGCGTGTCTCGGTCGAGGCCGGGACGACTTTCGGCTGGGAACGCTACACGGGCCTCCACGGCCTGCGCATCGGAATTGATCGCTTCGGCGTCTCGGCTCCGGCCAGCGACGCCTACGAGTTTTTCGGGATCACGCCGGAAAAGGTCGCGTCAAAAATCCTGGAGCGATTGAAGATTTAGCCTCCCGTTCGCCCTGAGCTTGTCGAAGGGCTGCACTTCATTCTTGAAGGGACGGAAATTCAGAAAAGACAGGGCTTCGACAAGCTCAGCCCGAACGGAGTTTTGGAATGACCAAGGTTGCAATCAACGGCTTCGGCCGGATCGGCCGTCTGGTGGCTCGAGCGATCCTCGAGCGCCCCGATTGCGGGCTGGAGCTTGTCAGCGTCAACGACCTTGCCGACGCCAAGTCGAATGCCTGGTTGTTCAAGCATGACAGCGTTCACGGCAAATTCCCCGGTGAGGTGACGACCGACGGCAATGACATCGTCGTCAACGGCAAGCGTATCCATGTGACCGCCGAAAAAGATCCTGCGAACCTCCCGCACGCCGCCAATAATGTGGACATCGCCCTGGAGTGCACGGGTTTCTTCACCGACCGCGACAGCGCCCAAAAGCACATCGAGGCCGGCGCGAAAAAGGTTCTGATCTCGGCTCCAGCCAAGGGCGTCGACCTGACGGTCGTCTATGGCGTCAATGAGGACAAGCTCACCGCCGAGCACAGGATCGTTTCGAACGCGTCGTGCACGACCAACTGCCTTGCTCCAGTCGCGAAGGTGCTTAACGACGCACTTGGCATTGAGCGCGGGCTGATGACGACGGTCCATGCCTATACCAACGACCAGAAAATCCTCGACCAGATCCACCCCGATCTTCGCAGGGCGAGAGCCGCCGCGATGTCGATGATTCCGACCACCACCGGCGCGGCGCGAGCGGTTGGCGAAGTGCTTCCTGAGCTCAAGGGCAAGCTCGACGGCTCGGCGATCCGCGTTCCGGTGCCCGATGTCAGCCTCATCGACCTGACCTTCACTCCGGGCCGCGAGACGAGCCGCGACGAGGTCAACCAGATTCTGAAGGCCGCTTCGGGCACTCAGCGGCTCAAGGGCATCCTGGATTATACGGACGAGCCCCTGGTCTCGATCGACCTCATGCATTCGAGCGCCAGCTCGACGGTCGACAGCCTCGAAACCGCGGTTCTCGACGGCAAGCTGGTCCGCGTCGTCAGCTGGTACGACAATGAATGGGGCTTTTCGAACCGGATGGTCGACACCGCGTGCGCGATGGCGAAGCTGGGTTGAGCCACCAGCATGTGTCCTACACGTCGTTTTTGCGCTTATGGCTCCCTTCATGATCAAGGGTGATCCAGATGATGTTGGTGTCCTCACGCGTGCCCGCGCGCGTGTCGCTGCCAACTTCGGCAACTTCCGAGCCGTTGAGTGAGCGCATTCAGGACCCTCGATGACCTGCCGGAGGATCTGACCGGCAAGACCGTGCTGGTGCGCGTCGACCTCAACGTGCCGATGGACGGCGCGACGGTTACCGACGACACGCGGCTCCGGGCGATGCTCCCGACCGTATTGGAGCTCAGCGACCGCAGAGCGATCGTGCTCCTGCTTTCGCATTTCGGCCGACCGAAGGGCGAAACGCGCCCCGACATGTCGACCGCCCAGCTGGTTCTCCCGCTGCACCGGCTGACGGGACGTTCGGTGAGGTTCATCGAGGATTGCCAGGGTCCCGAAGCCGAGCGGGCGATCACGACGATGCTTCCGGGCAATATCGGCATCCTCGAGAACACGCGCTTTCACGCAGGCGAAGAAAAGAACGATCCTGCCCTCGCCAAGGCGATGGCGGGGCTCGGCGATTATTATGTCGATGATGCCTTCTCGACGGCGCACCGGGCGCACGCTTCGACCGAGGGCATCACCCATTTCCTTCCGAGCTATGCCGGCCGGGCGATGGAAGCCGAGCTGAAAGCGCTCGAGCGAGCGCTCGGCAATCCGGAGCGTCCGGTGGCTGCTGTGGTCGGCGGGGCGAAGGTTTCGACCAAGCTCGCGGTGCTTGGCCATCTCGTGGGCAAGGTCGATCATTTGATCATCGGCGGAGGGATGGCGAACACCTTTCTCGCCGCGCGGGGAGTCAATGTCGGCAAATCGCTATGCGAACATGAGCTGACGGGCGAGGCCAATGGGATTTTCGATCGCGCGGATGAGGCCGGTTGCACGATCCACCTCCCTTACGATGTGGTTGTCGCGAAGGAATTCGCGCCGAATCCACCCTCCGTCCGCACCTGCAACGTGCATGAAGTCGCGGCGGACGAGATGATTCTCGACATCGGCCCGGCCGCGGTGGACGCGCTTGCCGATGTGCTGAAAACCTGCCGGACGCTCGTGTGGAACGGACCGCTCGGCGCTTTCGAGACCCCACCTTTCGACGAAGCTACTGTCGCGCTCGCCAAGACCGCGGCGGCGCTGACGAAGGAAGGGTCGCTCGTTTCGGTGGCGGGAGGCGGCGACACGGTCGCAGCGCTGAACCATGCGGGTGTCAGCCAGGATTTCACCTTCGTCTCGACCGCGGGCGGAGCGTTTCTCGAATGGATGGAAGGGCGTACGCTTCCGGGCGTCGCCGCTTTGGAGCAACAGGGATCATCATGAATCAGTCTGAAATGACCGCGAAAATCCGGCAGGGCGAC
>DATLOY010000024.1:0-5569 GCA_035536015.1 Sphingomicrobium sp. | reverse complement strand
ATCCTCATCTGGTCCTTTCTCAAAGGCACGCGGCAGGAAGGCCAGATGATGACGGCGGCGATGATCCTCATCATCTTCAACGTTTTCTTCTGGACGCTGTTCGAACAGGCCGGGTCGTCGCTGACCCTGTTCGCCGACCGCAATACTGACCGAAGCGTCTTTGGGCTGTTCAGTATCTCGGCGCCGCAAACGCAGAATTTCAACCCAATCTGCATCGTCCTGTTCGCGCCGCTGATGAGCATGCTTTGGACGGGTCTGGCGAAGCGCGGTCTCGAGCCCTCGATCCCCGTCAAGTTTTCCGTCGCTTTGGTGGGCGTCGGATTAGGCTTCCTCTTCCTGGTCTTCGGCTCTGAGTTCGCCGGACCCAATTTCCAGGTCGGCCTTTGGTGGCTCGCCGGACTCTACCTGATCCATTCGTTGGCAGAATTATGCATCTCTCCTGTCGGATTGAGCATGATCACCAAGCTATCGATCGCCAGGGTCGTCGGCCTGATGATGGGGGTATGGTTCTTGTCGATCTCGGTCGCGCAATATGTCGCCGGCCTCGTCGCGCAATTCGCCAGCGTCGAGACGGTCGGGGGCCAGGTGACCAACCTCAAGGTCAGCCTCGACACCTATCTCGCGACGTTCACGACCATCGCGTGGATTGCGATCGGCGCAGGTGTCGTGCTCTTCCTTCTTTCCTGGCCGCTTCAGCGGTGGATGCACGGAGTTAAATGATCCGCTGGCTGGCCGCTGTCGTTTCGCTGGCGGTGGCGGTGGGCGGTTGCGCCCAGACGCCGCCTCCCAAGGTTCCGCCGATCCGGATCAACGAGGATCCGTACCCTTCGACCTATGCGCGCTATCCCGGCGTCCTGACGGTCATCCGTCACGCGACCGTGCTCGATGGAGAGGGTCATCAGATCAACGACGGCACTGTCGTCTTCGGCGACGGAGTCATCAAGGCGATCGGCGGGGCGGACCTGGCCTCGCCGGCCGGAGCTGCCGAGGTCGACGGTACGGGCAAATTCGTAACGCCCGGCATCATCGACGTTCACAGCCACCTTGGTGACTATCCGTCGCCGGGGGTTCCGGCTCTGTCGGATGGGAATGAGGCGACTTCGCCCGTTCGTCCGGAGGTCTGGGCCGAACATAGCGTCTGGCCGCAAGACCCCGGCTTTTCGCGCGCTTTGATGAATGGCGGCGTGACGACGCTGCAGATCCTTCCGGGCTCGGCCAATCTGTTCGGTGGCCGGTCCGTGGTTCTGAAGAACGTGCCGGGCCGCACCGTCCAGGAAATGAAGTTCCCCGGCGCGCCCTATGGCTTGAAGATGGCCTGCGGCGAGAACCCGAAGCGCGTCTACGGCTCGAAAGGCCAGATGCCCCAAACCCGGATGGGCAATATCGCGCTCGCGAGATCGGTGTGGATCAAGGCGCAGGCGTATAAGCGCAAGTGGGACAAATATTATCGGACCGGCGGCGAAATGCCCGAGCGCGATCTCGCCATGGACACGCTGAAGGGCGTTCTCGACGGCAAGATCCTCGTCCAGAACCACTGCTATCGCGCCGACGAAATGGCCAACATGATCGATATGTCGAAGGAGTTCGGCTATCACATCACGGCCTTCCACCACGCGGTCGAGGCTTACAAAATCGCCGACCTTCTCGCGCAGAACGGGATTTGTGCCGTGATGTGGGCCGACTGGTACGGCTTCAAGATGGAAGCCTATGACGCGATCAAGGAGAATATCCCCTTGGTCCACAATGCGGGGGCCTGCGCGATCGTGCACTCGGACGACCCGAACTACATCCAGCGCTTGAACCAGGAGGCGGCCAAGGCGCTCGCCGACGGAATTCGCGCAGGCATTCCCAACCTGTCCGAAGCGGTGGCGTGGGAATGGCTGAGCCGCAATCCCGCGAAGGCGCTCGGAATCCTCGACAAGACCGGAACCCTGGCGCCTGGCAAAATGGCTGACGTCGTCATGTGGAACGGCGATCCGTTCAGCGATTACACGCGGCCCGAGCGAGTATGGATCGACGGTGCCGAAATGTATGACGCGAACAACCCCGCGAAGCGGCCGGTGAGCGATTTCGAGCTCGGCCAGCCAGGCGAGGGGGACGTGAAGTGACGTGCTTCCTCAAATCCTCCCCGGGACGGGGAGGGGGACCAGCGAAGCTGGTGGAGAGGCCGAAGACTCCGGGATCGACCCCACCGTCACGCCTGTGGCGTGCCACCTCCCCGTTTCGGGGAGGATTTACGGTCGCTTTCGCGGGAATGTCGTTGCTATGCGCCTCGCCCATCAGCGCACAGACCTTCGCGATTACTGGCGGCACGGTGGCGCTCGGCGATGGGTCGGAGCCAGTTCCGAACGGGACCGTGGTGATCCGCGACGGAAAAGTGGTCGCCGCCGGCAATATTCGCATGAAGCTCCCCGCCGGCACGCAAGTCATCGATGCGACCGGCAAATGGGTGACCCCAGGCATCGTCTCGGGATTTTCGCGCCTGGGCCTCAGCGAAGTCGACCTGTCGGCAGACGGCTCGAACGATACGAGCGCGAGCGGACCATTCAGCGCGGCGATCGACGTGGTCCCCTCGATCAACCCGCTGGACACGACCGTCGCGGTCAATCGCGCGGATGGCGTAACACGCGCGGTCGTCGCACCGCAGGCTGCAAAGGGCATTTTCGCGGGGCAGGGTGCCGTGATCGACACCGGCGCGGATATGGATCCTGTCACCGCCGCCCGGAAATTCCAGTTCGTCGAACTCGGAGAGACCGGCAAGGACAAGGCGGGCGGTTCCCGCTCCTCAGCGCATCTCCTCTTCCGGAATGCGCTTCGTGAGGCCGCGGAACTCCGCCGCTATGCTCAGCCGATCCAGGCCTCTCGCGGAAGGATTCCGAACGAAGGAGAGCGCCCGATCGTCGCGAACCCGAACGAGTCGCGGCTCTACGGGATCGAGGCAAGGCGCAGCGAGGATGTGCTCCTCACGCGCTTCGACGCCGCGGCGTTGGTCCCGGTGCTTCAAGGTCGCCAGTATTTGCTCGTTCATGTCGAGCGCGCGAGCGACATCCTTCAGGTGATCGAACTCAAGCGCGAATTTCCTTTGCTCAAGATCGTGCTCGTCGGCGCGAGCGAGGGATGGACCGTCGCCGACCGGATCGCGCGCGCGGGAATTCCCGTGATTGCTTCCGCCGTGAATGATCTTCCGGCGTCGTTCGAGCAGCTCGCGGCGACCCAATCCAACGTCGGAAGGATGCGCTCGGCGGGGGTCAATGTCTCGATCGGGATGATCGATGACAACGATACACGCTACCTGTTCATGGAACGCCAGTACGCCGGCAATCTCGTGGCTCTTCAGAAAGTGCCTGGAGCGACAGGGATCGGCTGGGGCGAAGCGCTCGCCATGATTACTTCCAAGCCCGCGCAGGCACTCGGCATGGGGGGTGAAATCGGAAGCCTGACGCCTGGACGCCGGGCCGACGTGGTCATCTGGTCAGGCGATCCGCTCGAAGGTTCCAGTGCGGCGGAACAAGTGTATATCGATGGCGTGCGTCAGCCGCTTGAGGATCACCAGACCAGGCTTCGCGATCGGTATCGGTATCTGCCGCGCCGCGACCTTCCGGAGGCGTACCGGCATTGACGCCTCAGATGGGCCTTTTCTTCTCGGTCATCGCCTTTGTCGGGCTGCATTTTCTGTTGTCGCATCCTCTGAGGGGCCCGCTCGTCCGCCGCGTGGGCGAGCGCGCATTCCAGGGCATCTATTCGGTTATCTCGCTCATCACTTTCGGCCTTGCGATCTATTTCTATCGAATCCTTGGACGCGAGCCTCAATTGTGGATCGCAGGTGACGGAATCTGGCTTCTTGCCAGCATCCTGATGTGGATCGGCTCGATCCTTTTCGTCGGTTCGTTCCTCAAGAATCCGGCGCTTCCAGGCGCGCGAGTTCAGCGAGGAGCCCGGCCGCACGGAGTCTTCGCGATTACTCGCCATCCCATGATGTGGGGATTCGCATTGTGGGCGACCGTTCACCTGGCGGTGATCGGGATGCCGAAGGCGCTGATCTTCGATGGCGGCATCATCCTCCTCGCGATCCTCGGTTCCGTTGGTCAGGACTCGAAGAAAGCGAAACTGATGGGCGAGGCCTGGCACGAATGGACTGCACAGACGGCCTTCATTCCGTTCACGCGGGGCATTGCGAACCCCGGCGCGGTGGCCCTGGTCGGAGGGACCTTGCTCTTCTTCCTGGCGACCTGGGTCCACCCGGTTCGTGCAGGCTTCTGGCGCTGGATCGGCTAAGCGCGCTAAAGGCGCGGTAATGACACGCAAATTCTTCGGAACCGACGGAATCCGCGGCACGACGAACGCCGAGCCCATGACCGCGCAGACGGCGCTCGCCGTTGGAATGGCGGCCGGCGCGCACTTCCTGCGCGGCGACCATCGTCATCGGGTCGTGATCGGGAAAGACACGCGGCTCTCGGGCTACATGATGGAATCGGCGATGGTCGCCGGCTTCACCAGCGTCGGCATGGACGTTGTCCTTCTGGGACCGATGCCGACACCAGCCGTTGCGATGCTGACGCGTTCGATGCGCGCCGATCTCGGCGTGATGATCTCGGCTTCGCACAATCCCTTTGCCGACAATGGAATCAAGCTCTTCGGGCCGGACGGCTACAAGCTCAGCGACGATACCGAGCGCAAGATCGAGAAACGGATGGAGCAGGGGCCGAAGCTCGCCAAATCCGCCGAGATCGGGCGTGCCCGCCGGATTGACGACGCCCGGGGTCGTTATGTCCAGTTCGTGAAGGACACCTTCCCCGACCATCTCCGGCTCGATGGCCTGAAGGTCGTTATCGATTGCGCGAACGGCGCCGCTTACCATGTCGCGCCGGAGGCGTTGTGGGAGCTGGGTGCGGAAGTCGTTTCGCTCGGCGTCTCGCCCAACGGGCTCAACATCAATGACGGTTGCGGTTCGACCCACCCGGAGCTGCTCCAGGAAGAAGTTGCGGCACGTGGTGCTGATATCGGCCTGGCCCTTGACGGCGATGCCGATCGGCTGATCGTCTGCGATGAAAAAGGCCGGCTGGTCGACGGCGATCAGCTGATGGCGCTGATTGCGCTCGGATTGCATGCGCGGGGTGACCTCCGGGGGGATGCCGTCGTCGCCACCGTGATGTCCAATCTTGGCCTTGAGCGGAAACTTTCCGAGAAGGGCCTCAATCTGCTTCGGACGCAGGTTGGCGACCGCTACGTTCTCGAAGAAATGCGCCGCACCGGTTGCAACGTCGGCGGCGAGCAGTCCGGCCACATCATCCTAACCGATCATTCGACGACGGGGGACGGCCTCGTGGCGGGATTGCAGGTGCTCGCGGCATTGGTCGAGGCGAAGGCACCCGCCAGCGAACTACTGCGGCAGTTCGAGCCGCTTCCGCAGCTCCTCAAGAACGTCCGGTTCAATGGCGGAGCACCGTTGGAGGCGGATAGCGTTCGGAAGCGTATTGCGGCGGCCGAGGCCGAGCTCGAAGGGCGCGGGCGACTGGTGATCCGCAAGTCGGGCACCGAGCCGTTGATCCGAGTCATGGCCGAGGGCGAC
>DATLOY010000023.1:0-14048 GCA_035536015.1 Sphingomicrobium sp. | reverse complement strand
GATTGCGGTCGACCTGAAAGTGAACGTGCCGGTGGCGAAATTCCTTCAGGGCTTTAGCGTCAACCAGGCGGTCACGCAGGTGCTCGATCAACTGGCAACCGAGGCCGCGAGCCCGGCAACGCTTCCGGCGCCGGCGGTCGTACCGTCCGGCGAGCAGCAGAGGGCGGGGCGTTTGCTGGCGAACCTCGACCGGTTATCGGATGAGCAAGTGGATTCATTGCTCGCCGACATGATGAGAGAGGAGAAGGACGGTTCCATGCATTCTGTCCCAGTAGTACGGTGACAAAAGCCGTCGGCTCGTCGGAGATTGAGAGCACGGCCGCGCCGCCACAACCTCCCGCTCCTGACACGCGACTCCTTGGCGCTTGTGTCCCGTGAATGAGCTACCATGCCTGGACTCGGCTTCGACGCAATGGATGAGGTCAATTGGGAGGGCAGGCTCCAACGCCGGGACGATGGTTCCCTCATCGGAGCGCATGTGTGCCTTGATACTGTGGTCCGCGAGAAAGCAATCATGAACCCAAGCACGCTCCACAATTCGGCCAACGCTGAAGGATTGTCGGCAATGCGCGCTCTTGAAGGCGCCAAGCGCATTCGCGCCGCTCTTGGACGAGCCATGATGGTCAAGACGCCGACCGCTTCCTTCGCGATCTGCCTGGGATTGGCATGGCTGGGCTTGGCACACGTCGCTCAGGCCGCGGAAGATCAACGGGCGCGCGAGAACGTGGAGCGAGTGGGTCGGCTTTTTATCAGCCAAACCAGCATCGCCAACGTGGAAATGCAGATCATCCGGGAAGACTGGCAACGGAATATCTGGATGCAGTTCTGGTCGCGCGGCGAGTCGCACATCCTCGTGCGCATTCGCCAACCTCCGGAAGATGCGGGCACGGCGATGCTGAAAGTCGGCAACAAGGCTTGGCAGTATCTGCCCAAAGCGAATCGCACGGTCGAGATTTCGGGTTCGATGCTGATGACCCCGTTCATGGGCAGCCACTTTACCCTCAACGATTTGGTGAACCAGAGCCGGCTCACCAACGACTACGTGGTCGCGACGTCTTTCGAGGGGCGGCGGGGCGGGGTCGCGGTGTCGGAATACACCCTGACACCTAAGCCGGCAGCGGCGGTGGTGTGGGGGAAAATTACTTTGGAAATCCGCCAAGCCGACCTGATGCCGTTGCGGCAGCTCTTCTATGACGAGGAGGGGAAGCTGGTCCGGGAATTGTCCTTTTCCGAATTCAAGACCGTGAGCGGGCGGCTCATTCCCACGCGCCTCGTCATGCGGCCTATGGACGAAGCCCATCGGAATGAGCGGACGACGATCACATACCAATATCTCATCTTTGATCATCCGATCGGCGACGAGACGTTTTCCCTGCAGAATCTGAAGCCGTGAGCGGATGGCTTCTGCGGCTCGCGTGGCGCAACCTCTGGGGCAATCCCCGGCGGACGCTGATCGCCATGTCGGCGATCGGCTTGGGCTACGCCATGCTGCTGTTCGTCGCTTGTCTGATGGCCGGGCTGAGGCAGCAGATGATCGAGAGCGGCACGGGCCTCGTTCTTTCCGATATCGAGATGCACGCTCCGGACTACTACCCCGATCGTCCCATTAGCCGGACGCTGGGGGGGCGAAACGGAACCGACGTCGGTGCACTGATTGCCGCCACAGTCGCCGATCGACGGGTCCAGGCAGCAAGTCCGCGAGCATATAGCTACGGCTTGGTCAGCGCGGCACGTCAATCGGCTGGAGCACAGCTCCTCGGCGTCGTCCCCGATCTGGAACAGAAGATCACCGTGCTCCATACGCGGATCGTAAAGGGGAGCTATCTGACCGAACGCATGCCGAAAGGCATCGTGTTGGGAGACGCACTCGCCACCGCGATTGGTGTTGACGTGGGGTCGGAAATCGTCGTGTTGACGCCGGCGGCCGATGGTTCCACGGGCAATGACGTCTATACGGTAGCAGGAATCTTTCATACGGGCTTTGACGCCATCGACCAGGGCCTGGTGCTCATGCCTCTCGCTTCACTGCAGGACCTGTTGCGATTGCCGTCGGCAAGGATCCACGAAGTTGGGATCAAGCTCCATGACAGCAACGCGGCGGCCGCGGCGGCGGGGGCGCTCGAAGCGCAGCTGGGCAAGAGCCTTGCCGTCCGAGCGAGGCCTTGGGAGGAACTGGCGCCGGAGCTGGCCAACTATGTGCAGTTCAATCGCCGCGTGACGCTGATTCTCTTCGTCATCTTTTTCGTGTTGGCGGCCATGGGCATCGTCAATGCCATGCTCATGGCGATTATCGAGCGCACGCATGAACTCGGCATGCTGATGGCCGTCGGCATGCGCCCGGTTCAGGTCGTCGGTCTGATCGTGGCGGAGACCGCGTGTTTGGCCGGAGTCGGCCTGATTATTGGGGGAGCGCTCGGGGCGCCCCTCCTTTGGTATTTGCAGGTTCACGGTCTCAACTTGAGTGGCGATGGGGGCGCGGTTTCCGTGGCTGGAATCGTTGTGGGCTCGGTCTTGCGCGGTTGGCAGGATTTTTCTGCCTACGCGCAGGCCGCTGTGGGGCTGGCCGTCGCGGCTTTGGCGGCGGCCCTCTACCCCGCGTTGCGGGCAGCCCGATTCCGGCCGGCGGAGGCGCTGCGAAAGGTCTAGCGATAATGGGCGCTCTCCTGCTGGTGAAGATCGGGTGGCGCAATCTTTGGCGCAGCCCCGGCGGAACGCTGTTGACCGCGCTCGCGCTGGGTTTGGGTCTCACCTTCGTGCTGATTTCGCTGGGACTGCTCGATGGCAGCCACGAGCAGATGGTGCGGAACCGGGTGCGATTCGGCACCGGGCACGTCGTCATCCAGGCCGAGGGATATCAACGCACGGGCTCTCCGGAATTGTTGCTGCCGGCCGAGGTCGTGTCGGCGACCGAGACGTTCTTGGCTACCGACCCCATGAAGCGCGTCTCGCGCGGTGTAAGCCCGCGGCTGCTGGCCTCGGGATTGCTGACGTCGGCGGCCAACGCGGATGGCGTGCGCATCATGGGTGTCATACCCAAGGACGAGCGGGCCGTATCGCTGATACCCCAGCGTATTGTCGAGGGGAGCTACCTCAACGACGACCAGCAATCCGGCGTCGTCATCGGCGCGGCGCTGGCCCGCAAGCTCGCGGTGAAAGTCGGGGGCAAGGTCGTGCTCATGATCCAGGCGGTGCAGCCGCCCGGCAAGGACGCGACGGACGCCGGCCGAGGAGAAATGAAGAGCGCCTTGCTGCGCGTAAGCGGTATCTTTCGCACGGGCGTCCAAGCGATCGATGCCCACATCGTCCAGCTGCCGTTGTCGGAGGCCCAAAGCCTGCTCGGGGCGCCCGACCGGATCACTCAAGTCGCGGTCCTTCTGGAATGGGAGGGCGACTCGCTGAAGGTGGCCCAAGGCTTGCGCAAGCAACTGGCAGGCGTTCCCGCCGAAATCTTCTCGTGGCGGGAAGCCATGCCTTCGCTGGCTCAGATCTTTCTCTTGGAAGAAGCCTTCAATATCGTCATGAATGCCGTGGTACTCGCGATGGTTGGGTTGGGGATACTCAACACGATTCTCATGCGAGTCCTGCAGCGCCGCTTTGAATTCGGCCTCTGCTTAGCGCTGGGCCTGCGGCCTCGGCAGCTGGCCGTCATGGTCATTGGCGAAGCGTTGGCGCTCACGGTGATCAGCCTCGCTCTGGGTTTGGTTCTGGGCTTGGGTGTCGAGCGCTATTTGGCCACGACGGGGCTGGATCTGCGTTGGTTCTTCCAAAGCAGTCTCCCCGCCGCGCTCGTTTTCGAACCGATCCTCTACTCGAGCTTGAGCCTGACGCGAATCGTTTCGTCCGTCGGCATCGTGTTTCTGACGGCGATCGCCATCTCCTTCTATCCGGCGCTCAAGGCCGCGCGAACAGATCTGCCCGGCGCGCTGAAGGTGTTCTAAAATGATCGGAGCGCAATTTGACTGAGTGGTCGGTGGAACTGAAGGACGTCAGGAAGACCTACCGCAAAGGTCCAATCGAGGTTCCGGCGCTGCGCGCGATCAATCTCCGGATCGCTCCGGGAGAATTTCTCGCGATTGCCGGCGCGTCAGGATCCGGAAAAACCACGTTGCTGAACATCATCGGAGGGCTCGAGCGTGCCGATGATGGCGAGGTGTTGGTGGATGGGAGGGACCTTCAGCTCTTATCCTCAGGGGAACTGGCCCGCGTGCGGCTGCAGCGCCTCGGCTTCATCTTCCAGGCCTACAACCTGCTGCCGGTCCTGACCGCGCTGGAGAACGCTGAATTTATCCTGCTCCTGCAGGGTGTGCCTGTGGAGCAGCGAAAAGAGAGAGTGCGGAAGCTGTTTTCAGAAATCGGTCTGGCCGGTCTTGAAAATCGTCGCCCCGGCGAACTATCCGGCGGGCAACAACAACGGGTGGCGGTGGCGCGCGCCATGGTCACCAACCCGGCGCTGATTCTGGCGGACGAGCCCACGGCGCATCTCGACTCGGTGACGGCGACCGCGCTTCTCGACGTGATGGAGCAGCTCAATCGTGCGCACGGCGCGACGTTCGTTTATGCCACCCATGATCCTCAAGTCATGGAGCGGGCGCGGCGGTTGATTCATCTGCATGACGGTCAGATCGAAAGCGATGTGGTGCAGACCGGCCACGTGCTCTGAACCGTGACCGGATTCGCCCTGAAACAACGAATCCGGAAGATTTGGCAAAAGCTATCGCGCCTCGACGCCCGGCCCGACCAAATCGCGTTCGGCTTCTGCATCGGCATCGTCGCCAGTTTCGTGCCACTGAATCCGTCCCCATTAGCCGTGGCGACTCTGGCGGCGTGGCTGATGAAGAGGAGCGTGATCTCCGCCGTCGCCGGGGCGGTGACGGCGATACTCTACAGCCCGCTGTTGCCTTTGATCTGGTTGGCTGAATATCGATTGGGGAAGTGGATTCTTCCGGTGCGACATCCGCTGGCGCTGGATCAGGCGCGATTGTGGGACGTCTTGCAGAAGGGTTGGGACGTTTACGCCGCCATGTTCATCGGCTCGGTCATCATTGCAACCCCGATTACGCTGGTCACATATTGGGTGGTCAAGCGGCTCGCCGAGAGATGGGCTCGGAAACGTATCGAGGCGCGACGTTCAGGCTGATTGCTCTCTCGGTTCGGGCCATTGCCAACGGGCAAGACGCCAGCCGTGCGCTCCCAAGGCAATGGCGCCGACATAGCCGGGGGCGGGGACGATTTCCCTCAGAGACCAACGGGAGGCTTCGGACGGATCTGGTCGCGTGCAGAGCAGCTCGGCCGGCTCTCCCGGAGCCAGCGACACGTCGAACTGGTCCAAGGGCAATGAAAGTCCTTCACCGAGGGCTTTGATGTAGGCCTCTTTGCGCGTCCAACAGCGAAAGAAGGCCTCGCGCTGCACTTCGGTCGGGAGGGTCCGGAGCATCGCGACCTCGCGCTGCGAGAAAAACCGTTCGGCTATCTCGGCGACCGCGACATCGGAACGGATGCGCTCGAGGTCGACGCCCACGTCCCGGCCGCGCGTAACCGCGTAAAGGGCGAGCCCATGAGAATGGGACACGTTAAAGCGGATCGCATCCCCGTCAAATTCTCCGCCAAGGGCAGGCTTTCCCTTGGCGCCGTAGCAAAAGGACAAAGATTTGGGTGAACGATTCAAATAGCCGCCGAGGATGGCCCGGAGCACTCCGCGCGCGACGATGAAATGCTCGCGGTCTTTCTCAAAATGGAATCGCTCAGCCCTTGTCGCTTCGTCCGCAGAAAGATTGTGGAGGAAGCTCAGATGCTGCGACGGGGTCTGGTCCAACGTCGCCCGCCAGACGTGAACCTCGTTGCTGCCCAACTCCAACGCTGCCGGCGGAGCGCACCACGCGGGATCAGGGGAGGCGACGAGTGCCGCTTTCATGTTGTCTTCACCCGTCTCCGCTCAAATCTCGGGAGAGCGCATGGAGCAGCAACGGCTGCGCCGTGTTCAAGAAGAAGTGGTCGCCGGGAAACATCCGCAACGAGAAGGACCCGCTTGTCTGGTCGCGCCAGGCCTCGAGGTCGCTGTGACTTACCCTTTGATCCTGCAGGCCGCCGAAGCCGGAGATGAAGCAGTCGAGAGGAGGCTCGGTTGAATACACATAGGTTTCGCGAAGAGCGAAATCGGCCCGGAGGACGGGCAGCATGAACTGCATGAACTCCGCGTTTTCCAGCAATTCTCCGGGCGTGCCGTTCAAGCGGCGCAGCTCGTCCAGGAACTCCCCATCGGGCAGGGCATGGATGGGCCGGCCTCGAAAGGGTTTCTGCGGCGCTGGAAACGCAGAGACGATCAGGCGCGTCGGCTGAAGACCAGACTGTCTGCGGAGCTGACGGGCCACTTCGAAGCTGACCAAGGCGCCGAGGCTGTGACCGAAGAAGGAAAACGGCTTGTCCAGGAGTGGAACCAGGGCTTGAGCGAGGGCCTGAACAAGCGGGGGCAGCCGAGTGAACGGGGCTTCCGTCAGCCGAGTTCCGCGGCCTGGAAATTGCACCGGGCACACTTCGACATCCGCGGGCAAGCCATCCGGCCAGGTGCGAAAAATCGCGGCGCCGGTTCCTGCATACGGGAAGCAGAACAGACGGAGGCGCGCTCGTGGGTTCGGTTTGCGGAAGGCAATCCAGGTGTCAAAGGCGGTCGAGGCGGTCAGTGATCGCTCTTTCCTGCTGCTTCATTTCTTTCGGACTCGGCGGATTGCGCTTGGCTGAGGCAAGCCGTCAGCGTCTTGGCCAAGACTTCAACGTGAGGCTCGTACATTAGATTGGCGTGATTGCCCGGAACGACGTGCACCTCCACGCCGTCACGGGCCCAGTCGCTCCAGCCCATCGTCGGGTCCGCAGACGCGCCCGCCGGCACCTCGCGCGCCTTGAAGAACGTTATTCGGCCGGGATAGCGCTGCAGCGCGTAGCTCTGCGTCGCGCGCAGGTTGCTCCTGAGGATCTCGACAAATCGGCGCGCCTCCGAAGCATCAAGCTCGGCGGGCACCAAGCCGGCCCTTTTCGCCTGTTGCAGCACGAAGGCCAATTGCTGGTCCTTGGGGAGCGCCGCCAGCGACTCCATCGAGCCGAACGAAAGGCCGAAGTAACGCTCGACCAACAAGATCGCTTCGGAATCTTCCTCCGGAAACGTCTCGTCGGGAGTGGGAATCCGGCCGTCCACCAACGCGAGCAATGCCACCCGCTGACCTTGCGCGTGAAGTTGCTGCGCCATCTCGAAGGCGACCACGCCTCCCATGGACCATCCGCCAAGCAGGTACGGCCCCGTCGGCTGCACGGTCTGCAGCGCTTGAATGTAGTAGGCCGCCATGTCTTCGATCCGCGCGTGGGGTTCTTGCCCGTCTTCCAGGCCCCTGGCTTGCAGCCCATAGCAGGGCTGATCGGGACCCAGAAGCCGCGCCAGGTGAATGTAGGGAAACACGTGTCCCCCCGCCGGATGCACCAGGAAGAGCGGCCGCCGGCTGCCGCCGGGTTGAAGGGCCACCAGAGAGGAGTGCGGGCCGGGCGCGGCCTGGTGACGGAGAACACCGGCGAGGTGCTCGACCGTCGCCCCCTGAAAGACGGCCGTCAGCGGAAGCTTCCGACCCAGCTGCTTCTCGATGAGGGCGAACAGACGCACCGCCTGTAGCGAGTTTCCTCCCAGCTCGAAAAAATTGTCTTTCACCCCGATCGGTCGAATGTCCAGAACCTCCTCCCAGATGTGCGCGAGTTGGCGTTCCAGGTCATCGCGCGGCGCGACGAACGCTTTCTCCAGCTCCGGTCTGGATCGGTCCGGCGCCGGCAACGCGCGGCGGTCCACCTTGCCGCTGGGCGCCAGCGGCAAGGCCGCGAGCAGCACGACCACCGGCGGCACCATGGATTCGGGCAGCTTGTCTCTGAGAAAGCGGCGCAGCTCGTCGATCGTGCAATCGGCGACCGCATAGGCCACCAGCCGTTTCTCGCCGGGCGCGTCTTCCCGAGCCAGGACCACGGCCTCTCGAACGGCCGGGTGCCGGCGAAGCACGGCCTCGACTTCTCCAAGCTCGATGCGAATCCCGCGGATCTTTACCTGATGATCGGCGCGGCCGAGAAATTCGATGTTGCCATCGGCCCGATAGCAGGCGAGGTCGCCGGTCTTGTACATGCGCGCGCCTGGCTCGGCGCTGAAGGGATCTGGAATGAACTTTTCGGCGGTCAAATCGGGCCGGTTCAAATATCCGCGGGCCAGGCCCTCTCCGCCGATATGAAGGTGACCGTGTACGCCAATCGGAACGGGGTTGCCGTTCTGGTCTAGAATGTAGATCGCTCGGTTGGCGAGGGGCCGGCCAATGGGAACCCGGCGATACGTCGTGTTCCCGGCCGGATCGGGAGGAATTTCGAAGGCCGTAGCCGTGATCGTCGCCTCGGTCGGGCCGTAAGCATTGAGGAGGCGGATTGAACTCACCGGTGTTCGCTGCCACAGCCTGAGAACATCAGGCGGCATCGTGTCGCCGCCGATAACGAATAGTCGCGGCCGAATGTTCGGGACGAGCTCCGTGACGCCTGCCCATTCTCGGGCCAGTTCTTGCCAATAGGCGGTTGGAACGTTGAGGACCGTGAGTCCGAATTCCGAAATCTTCCGATGAAATTCCGCCGGATGCCAGAGATTCGGCCCCATGACCACCAACCGGGCCCCGGCGATCAGCGTCGGCAGGATTTCTTCCAACGACACGTCGAAGCTCAACGAAGCAAACTGGAGGACCGCGTCGCGGGAGTCCAACTCGTAGCTTCTTTGAACATCGATGCAGTGACCTGCGATCGAACCGTGCGAAACCAGAACCCCCTTGGGCTGCCCCGTCGATCCCGAAGTGTAGATGACGTAAGCGAGGCTTTCGGGGCGGGTTGAGCTATCCGGGTTCTCGCCGCTTTCACGGGCGATGGCCTCCCAGCCCGAATCGAGGCAGATGACCTTGGCATCCTGTACCGCCAATCCCGCCGCGAACCGCTCCCGGGTCAACAGCACCGGCGCCCGAGCATCTTTCAGCATGAAGGCCAGGCGTTCCTTCGGATACGCCGGGTCCAAGGGCACGTAGGCTCCGCCGGCCTTGAGAATGCCGAGCAATCCGATGACCATTTCCAACGAGCGTTCCAAGCAAATGGCCACCAAAGTCTCGGGGCCGACTCCCAGCGCCCGCAAGTGATGCGCCAGCTGATTGGAACGGCGGTTCAGCTCCCCATACGTCATCTGCTCGTCATCGAAAACGACGGCGATGGCGTCCGGCGTTCGCTCGACCTGCGCTTCGAAGAGCCGATGAATGCACAAATCGCGCGGATGATCGGTCTTGGTGCCGGTCCATTCCACCAGCAGCTTTTGCCGCTCGGTTTCGGTCAGGAGCGGCAAGTCGGATAGGCGCCGCTCGGGATTGGCGACGATGCCGTCCAACAGCGTCCGGAAATGTCCCAGCATGCGGGAGATCGTGGCCGCCTCGAACAGATCGGTGTTGTACACGAGTGCCGCCGTCAGCCCGTGCTCGGTGTCCGCGATCTGGAGGGTCAAATCGAAGTGAGCCGCCTCGCTGTCCCCCTCGAAAGGCCTCAGGGTCAAGCCCGGCAGCTCGACGGTCCGCAGTGGCGCGTTGTGCAGCACGAACATCACCTGAAACAGCGGATTGCGGCTCAAATCCCGCTGCACGCGCAATTCCTCGACCAGCCGATCAAACGGCAGATCCTGACGCCCATACGCCCCTAAACACACCCGCCGTACCCGCCGCACGAGCTCCCGAAAACTCGGGTCGCCGGACAGATCCGTCCGCAGGACCAGCGAGTTGACGAAAAACCCGATCAGCCCTTCGGTCTCCAGCCGGTTACGGTTGGCGACCGGCGTGCCGACAATCAGGTCGTCCTGACTCGTGTAGCGATACAACAAGGCCTTGAACGCCGCCAAAAAGGTCATGAACTGAGTCGCCCCTTCCTGGCGGCTCAGCGCTCTGAACCCTTCCTGCACATGCTTGGGCAGCACCAAGGTTTGGTGCCTACCCCGGAAAGTTTGCACCGTCGGTCTGGCGTGGTCCGTGGGCAGATCGAGAACGGCGGGGACGCCGGCCAGTTGCTCCTTCCAATAGGCAATCTGGGTTTCCAGGACCTCGCCTTGCATCCACCGGCGCTGCCAGTGGGCGAAGTCCGCATATTGAATGTGCAGCGCAGGCAGCGGCGAGGGCCGGCCGGCGCAGAAGGCGACATACAGTGTCGCCATCTCGCGAATCAGTACTCCCGTCGACCAGCCATCGGAGACGATGTGGTGCATCGTCAGCAGCCCCACATGCTCCTCGTCGGCCAAGCGTAACACGGTGCCTCGTATGAGCGGGCCCCGGGACAAATCGAACGGCCGCTCAGCTTCGGCGGTGACAAGTCGGCGGACCTCGGTCTCCCGCTCGCTCGCCGGCAGCGTCCGAAGATCGACGACCGGCAGCCTGATCGTCAGGCTCGGGGCGATGACCTGCGTGGGCCGTCCATCCACCATCCCGAAGGTGGTGCGCAAAGATTCGTGACGCTTGATGATCTCGTTGAGACTCTGCTCCAGCGCCGCCAAATTGAGCGATCCCTCGAGTCGGACGGCGGCGGGAATATTGTAGGCCGCGAGGCCCGGTTCCAGCTGATCGATGAACCAAAGGCGCTGCTGTGCGAATGAGAGAGCCAGGTCTCCATTCCGCGGAACCGGCACGATGGGCGGCGCCAGCAGATTCTGTCCGGCCTGGCGCGCGGCCTCGATGCTTTCTGCCAGACCCGCCACGGTCGGCACCTCGAACAGGCGGCGCAGCGGAATTTCCACCTGGAAGGCTTCGCGCATGCGCGAAACCGCCTGGGTTGCCAAGAGGGAATGACCGCCGAGGTCGAAGAAATCGTCGTGGATCCCGATCCGCTCGATGTCGAGGACCTGGGCCCAGATCTCCGTCAGGAGCTCTTCCGTCGGCGTGCGGGGCGCCACGAATGCCTTGTCCAGCTCGGGTCGCGTGCGATCCGGTGCCGGCAGTGCGCGCCGGTCGATCTTGCCGTTCGACAGCAACGGTAAGTTGCCGAGCAAGACGAACGCGGCCGGCACCATATGATCGGGCAGCTTGTCCTTGAGAAAGCGGCGCAACTCATCGGCGGACGCATCGGCGGCCACATAGGCCACCAGACGCTTCTCGCCCGGCGCATCTTCCCGAGCCAAGACGGCAGCGTCTCGCACGGCAGGATGCCCGCGCAGCGCGGCCTCGATCTCGCCCAGCTCGATGCGGAACCCGCGGATCTTGACCTGATGGTCGCTACGGCCGAGGAACTCGATGTTTCCGTCGGGCAGGTAACGGGCCAAATCGCCGGTCTTGTACAGTCGCGCGCCTGGTTCGGCGTTGAAGGGGTCCGGAATGAATTTCTCGGCGGTCAATTCGGGCCGATTGAGGTAGCCTCGGGCCAAGCCCACCCCGCCGATATGCATGTGGCCTGCAACTCCGATCGGCACGGGGCGAAGTGCGTCATCCAAAATATAGATGCGCGCGTTCGGAATCGGTCGGCCGATCGGGCTCGACGCGCGGCCTTCGGCTCCTTCACACGGCCAACACGTCGAGTCGATGATCGTCTCGGTCGGACCGTAGACATTGTAGAGCTTGGCCTTGGAGCGGCGTTGGAATCGCGCGACCACTTGGGTCGGCAGGGCTTCGCCGCCGCACATGACGGCGCGCAAAGCATGGCAATCGTCGAATGCAGGCTCCTCGACGAGGAGCCGCAGGAGCGAAGGAACGCAGTGGAAAATGGTGATCCGCGCGCTGCGGATCGTTTCCGCCAAATAACGGCTGTCACGATGGCCGTCGGCTTCGGCAACGACCAGCCTCCCGCCGGTCAGCAGGGTTGGAAAAAATTCACGCCCGGCAGCATCGAACGTGATCGGAGTCTTGAGAAGGCAGCGGTCTTCGGTCGACAGCGCGAGCGTTTGGATGATCCAATTGATCGCGTTGCACAGCCCGCGATGTTCGACCATCACTCCCTTGGGCTGTCCCGTCGAGCCGGACGTGTAAAGTATGTAGGCGAGGTTCTCGGCCGTTGCCCCGGTTGCGGGATTGCTTTCGCTCTTCGCGGCGATGGTCTCCCAGCCTGGGTCCAGCCTCACGACCGGGATCCTCGGCTCCGACATGCTCTCCACCGCGTGCCCTCGCGTCAGCAGCACCGCCGCGCGAGCATCTTCGATCATGAAAGACAGTCGCTCCTTGGGATGGGCAGGATCCAACGGCACATAGGCTCCGCCGGCTTTGAGGACGCCAAGAATCCCGACGACCAGCTCTGCGCAGCGCTCCATGCATATCGCCACCGGCACCTCCGGCCCCACGCCCAGGTCTTGCAGATGATGTGCCAGCCGATTGGCGCGGGCGTTGAGCAGAGCGTAGGTCAGTGCTTGTCCGTCGAACACGACGGCTACGCTGTCCGGCGTCCGCCCGGCCTGTTCCTCGAATAATTGGTGGACGCACTTGTCCCTGGGGTAATCGGTCTTGGTGTCGTTGAACTCGGCCAGCAGCCGCCGGCGTTCGGCGCCGGTCAATATTTCCAGATCGTCGATCGCCGTGGCCGGATCGCGGATGACGCTATCCAGCAGTGTGTGAAAGTGCTCCGCCATCCGCGCGATGGTCGCCGCATCGAACAGGTCGGCGTTGAAGCGCATCGAGACGGACAGCGATCCGGGCGTCTCGATGATCAACATGACCAGATCCAGCGTCGCGGCCCGGCGCTCCAGCGGGATCGACTCCATTTCGAGTCCGCCAAGATTCATCTGTAGTCCCACTTCGCTTTGCGCGAATGCCGGTTCGGCCTGTTCGGCGAGCCGGTGTGGTTTGTCGAGCACGAACATGGTCTGGCAGAGCGGCGATCGGCTGAGGTCGCGGCTCGGCCGCAGCCGTTGGACCAAACGTAGCGTGGGGTAATCCTGATGCTCGAGAGCCTCCACGACAGTCTGGCGCACCTGGCGCAAGAACGCCCGGAAAGTCGGATTCCCTGAAAAATTCGCGCGCAGGACAACCGGATTGGCGAAGAAGCCGACCAGCCCTTCGAACTCGGCCCGGCTTCGGCCGACCATGGGAGTAGCCACGAGGATGTCGTCTTGGCCGCTGTGGCGGTGAAGCGTCAGCTCGAACGCCGCGAGAAGGACCGTGAACAGCGTCGTCCCCTCGGACTTGGCGAGCATCCGAAGCCGCTGGGCCAGTTCGCCGCTCAGAGTGAAATCGTAATTCGCGCCACGAAACATCTGAATCGGCGGCCGCGGCCGGTCGGTCGGCAGATTGAGCACGGGCAGCGTGCCGGCCATCTGCTTCTTCCAGTAGCTCCAGAGCCGTTCGCCGGCCGGGCCCGCCAGCATTTCTGTCTGCCAACGAACGAAGTCCGAGTAGTGCAGATCAAGAGGAGGCAGAGCCGCTGGCCGGCCGGCCGTTTCCGCCGAATACAGCACACCGAGTTCGTTCAGGATGACCGCGAGGGACCAGAAATCGACCACGATATGATGAACCACGAGCAACAGGATGTGCTCCTGCGCCGAACGGGTGAACACGCTCACCCGCATGACCGGCCCTCGCTCCAGATCGAACGGGCGCTGCGTTTCCTCGACGAGGCGAGTCTGCAACTCATCCTCGCGCCACGTCGAGGCATCTGTCTCCTCGAAGTGGACAGGCTGATGCTCGTGGATCTGTTGTAGGGGTTCGCCGGAGCGCACCGAAAACGTCGTCCTCAGGGACGGATGGCGATCAACCAGCGCCTGAAACGCGCGCCGGAACGCCGGAATGTCGACTTCGGAACGGATGCGCCCCGCAAAGCCGACATTGTAGATCGAACTCTCGGGCGCGAGCTGGCACAGGAACCAGATACCCTGTTGATTGTCCGAGAGAGAATGAAACGTTTCCGGCGCGCTCGCCTTTCTCCGCAGGAGTTGGGCAAGCAGCGCGCGCTTTTCATTGGGCGAAAGATCGGCCATGCCCCGCGCGGACGGCGGCGTATTATCTTGTTGAGCGATCGTCCGTGCGGGCATGGTCAGCAATCACCTGAGGCACAGA
>DATLOY010000022.1:0-25755 GCA_035536015.1 Sphingomicrobium sp. | reverse complement strand
CGACGTCACGGCGAGCGCGACGATGAAGGGATCGCCGAACCAGTCGTGCTCACGCCCGAGGTCCAGCATCAACTGAAGCGCTCCGACCCAGAGAACGAGGAGCGCCATCCCGACCTTGTCGATCGGCGTCTTTTCGACCCGGGTTTCAGCCTTGCGCAGCAGGAGCATGGCGCCGGCCGAGCAAATGACCGCGATCGGCACGTTGATGAAGAAGATCCAGTGCCAGCCCCAATTGTCGCTGATCGTGCCGCCGAGGATCGGGCCGAGGATCGGGGCGACGATGGTGGTCATCGCCCAGATGCCGGTCGCCTGCGCATGTTTTTCCTTGGGGAAGATGCTGAGCAGAAGCGTCTGGCTGATCGGCATCAGCGGTCCGCCGCAGAGGCCCTGCCCGATCCGGAACGCGATCAGCGAACCCAGCGACCAGGCCATACCGCAAAGAAGCGAAAAGACGCCGAAGCCCGCCATCCCTAGCGCGAACACGCGCACGGTGCCGAAGCGCTTCGCCAGCCAGCCCGTAAGCGGCACGCAAATCGCCTCCGCGACGGCGTAGGACGTGATCACCCATGTGCCCTCGCTCGAGGAGATTCCCAGGCCGCCCGCGATATGCGCGACGGAAACGTTGGCGATCGTCGTGTCGAGCACCACCATGAAATTGGTGAAGGCGAGCACGAGGCAGGAAAGGGCAAGAACGCCCTTCCCCATCGCTGGCGCGGGTGTGGCTTGGGCGGCGGACATCAGTGCGCTCCCGACACGTCGATCTTGGCTTCCATCGACAGGCCGACGCGAAGCGGGTGAGCGGCGAGCTCCTTGGGATCGAGCTGGACGCGGACGGGCAGGCGCTGCACGACCTTGATCCAGTTGCCGGTCGCGTTCTGCGCCGGGATCAGGGCGAAGGCCGAGCCCGTGCCGCCGGAAAAGCCGGCGACCCGGCCGTGGAAAACAACCTTGCCGCCATAGAGATCGGACTTCAGCTCGACGGGCTGCCCGGGACGGACCCTGGAGAGCTGGCCTTCCTTGAAATTGGCGTCGACATAGACGGCCCGCACCGGAACGATGGTCATCACCGGCGAGCCCGCGGAAATGCGCTGCCCGACCTGCACCTGACGGTTGGTGACGACGCCGTCGATCGGGGCACGGATGATCGTGCGTTCAAGGTCGAGGCGAGCCTGGTCGAGCCTGGCTTTGGCGGCGGCGACGTCCGGGCTATTGTCGATGGTCGAGCCGTCGATCAGCGCTTGGTTCGCCGCCAGGCTTTCGCGAGCCGCGCCCGTGGTTGCGGACGCAGTGGCGACCGCTGAGCGAGCCAGGCCGAGGTTAGCCTGCGCCGTCGAAAAGGCGTTCTTCGCGGTCGTCAGCTCTTCGCCCGAGACGGCGCCCGAGGAAGCGAGTTCCTGCCGGCGAGAAAGGTCGATCCGCGCCTTGGCGAAATTCGCTTCGGCGGAAGCGAGCTGCGCCCGCGCCTGACCGATGTCCGCCTCACGGGCATTGACCTGCGCCGCGAGCGAGCCGCTGTTGGCAGCCGTCTGCGTGAACTGCCGGCGAGCCTTCAAATAATCGGCTTCGGCCTTGGCCAGTGCGAGACGCGCGTCGCTGTCGTCGAGACGGAGCAGGATCTGCCCCTTCCTCACGACCTGCGTGTTCACGACGCCCACGTCGGTCACGGCCGCAGAAACCAGCGGAGTCACCTGCGCGGAATCCGCGTTCACATAGGCGTTGTCGGTCGACACATGGTCGCCGTCGTGGAGCAGGTACCAGCCTCCGCCGATCACGACCTTCGCCGCGACGAGGGCAAGCAGGACCTTGGCCCGGCGCTTCTTGCGAAGCTTCGCGGCTTCCTGCTCGGCGTCAGGAACGGACACTTCATGGTGTTCGGCCTGCTGCAGTTCGATGGGATCACGTTCAGCCACTTTGATTTCCTCCTGTTTGTCTGGATGCGATCACGCGCTGAATCCGCCGCCGAGGGCGCGGATCAGCTGCACGTCGAGGGTGAAGGCCCGAGTTTCGAGCTGGGCCACGTTGAGGCGCGCCTGAAGCACGCCTTCTTCAGCCGACAGCACGTCGAGATAGGTCGAAAGACCATGCTCGTAGCGCTGGCGGGCGAGGCGATTCGCCTCTTCAAAGTCGGCCAGCGCACTGCGCGAGTCCGCGAGCCGTGTTGCGAGCTTCTTCTGGCTCGTCACGGCGTCGGCAGTCTCGTGCAGCGCCTCAATGACTTGGCGGTCATAAAGGGCCACCGCCTCGTCATATTGACCGCGGCGTCCGCGGTACTGGCCTTGGAGCGCGCCGCCGTGGAAGAGGGGGAGGCTTACCGCGGGGCTCACGCTTCCGAACTGGGAACCGCCTGAAAAAAGGTTGCCGAGGCCGAAAGCCTGGAACCCGATCAGGGCGGTCAAATTGATGTTGGGATAGAAAGCGGCGCGCGCTTCCTTGATCCTGTGTGCGGCCGCTTCGACACGCGCGCGATAAGCGGCGATGTCGGGGCGGCGTCCGACGAGGTCGATCGATGCATCGGCCGGGACGCCCTGCGCCTGGAGCGCGGCGATTTGCGGACGCTCGATCGTGAGCGCACGATCCGGCCCGGCGCCGATCAGCGCCGCAATCGCGTTCTTGGTCAGCGCGATCGATTCGTCGGTTGCTTCGATGTCCGCGCGCGTCTGCGTGACCCGCCCGTTCGCCTGCTTCAATTCGGCCTGCGTATCGAGGCCGGCATTGACGCGCTGCGAAACCAGCTTGGCGGTCTGCGATCGGATATCGAGAGCACTCTCGAGGCTGTCGCGCTGCGCATAAAGCGAAGCGAGTTCGGCATAGGTCGAGGCAACGCCGGTCGTCAGCGCCAGCCGCGCCTCGTCCAGCTCGAAGCGAGTTGCGTCGGCATCGGACTTTGCGGCGCGAAGCGCTGCGCGGTTCTTGCCCCACAGATCGAGGTCGAGCGAGAAGCTGAGGCCCATCGAGCCACTGTCGTTCCAGCCATTGGGAATGGCGGCGGCCGGCATGCTCTGGTTCTGGCTCTGCTTGCTGAGCTCGGGCTGAGCGAAGGCGTCGATCGTCGGCTTCAGCTTCGAACCGGCCTGCTGTGCATAGCCCTCAGCCGTACGCAGCCGGGCAGCCGCGGCCGCCAGGTCGGGCGAACCGGCGAGCGCTTCATCCATGAGGCCCGAAAGCTGCGCGTCGCCGTAGCGCTTCCACCAGCCCTCGGCCGGCCAGGCCGACCGATCGGCAGCGAACGACGTCGCTGACGCATAATCACTCGCGGAATGCATCTCGGGCTTGGGCCCGAGGTTCGGAACGGAGGCGCATGCCGTGCTCAAAAGCACAGGAAGAAGCAGCGCCGCGCGGCCGAGCCGCGCAGTCGAAAAGCGTTTCATCGAACAACCCCTGTTGGTCTTTAACTGTACGGTACGGTTTACTTGCGAGTCGCAGACTTGTCAACGCAAAAATAAACTGTAATGTACGGTTATAAATTTGAAGGAGTTAGCATCGGTATGCGCGTTAGGACTGAGGAGAAGCGGGAAGAGATCATTCGAATCGCCGCCGAACTGTTTCAGGAGAACGGCTTCGAACGAACATCGATGTCGATGATATCGGAGCGGCTGGGTGGTTCGAAGGCGACGCTCTACGGCTATTTCAAGTCCAAGGAGCAGTTGCTCCTGGCAGTTGTGCATCAAGACGTTCCCGAACAATCCGAGCGCCTCGCCACCGAATTCGCCGAGGGGAAAGACCTGCGCGATAGCCTGGTCAAATTGGGCGTCGCTTATTTGAGTCGCCTCATGTCACCGACGCCAATTGCGAACATGCGGACGCTCTCGAACCAGCCCGAAGGAAGCGGTATGGGAAAAGCGTTCTGGGACAACATTTTGCAGCCGGCATGGCAACGGCTCGCGAACCGCATCGAAGATCTGATGAAAGCAGGCGAGTTGAAGCGTGCCGATCCGTGGCTTGCGGCGATGCAATGGAAAGGCCTCAACGAACTCGACATGTTCGATCGGCGCCTTCTCGGAGTGATCACGGGACCCGATTCCAAGGAAATTGAGAAAGCCGCCACGACGGCGGCCGACGCCTTCCTGACGCTCTACGGAGCAAAGGCCAAGACGCGGAAGGCACCCCGAAAGCGGAGCCGTGAGCGGAGTTGATCTCCTTTTCCAGCTGTTCGCGCTGCTTCTCGGCTTTTCAGTCGCCGAATTGCTTGCGGGGCTGGCGAGGAGTTGGCGGATACGAATGGGCGCGACAAAGACCGGCAGCGCGCCGATTCGTGTCGGCTGGCTCGTCCCGCTTCTGGCTTTGCTCGTGCTCGTCGACCAGACGCATTTTTGGCTCACAGCCTACCAGCTCCGCAGCTTTTTCGCCTTCGATTACGCAACCTTGCTCGCGATCCTTTGCGTCATCGGCGGATATTATGTGATCTCGACCTTCGTTTTCCCCGACGATCCTGAGCACTGGCCGGACTTCGACCTCTATTATCTGAAGACGAACCGGATCGTCCTTGCCGGAATGATCGCGATCAACCTGATCACCTTCGCCTACGCCGCCTACGCGGCTTTCGGATTCGGCCTGAAAATCGAGTCGGCGCCGATCCTGCAGAACAGGGTCACGATCGCTGCTGCGTTGCTATTCTTTCCCTGCCTTGTGTGGCTGTGGTTCGTGAAATCGCGGCGCGGGAATCTCGCGATCCTGATCCTCATGAATGTCATCTTGTTGACAGGGGCAATCGGACCGAAATTCGGCCTGGGAGATTGATCCCCTGCCTACTCGGCTGAAACGAACCGTTCCCGGGCCCTTCGCAGATAATCCAGTATCGACTGCCGTTCTTTGTCGGTCCGATAATCGGTCCTCGCGGAAGCATCGGCGATGACTCGATCGAGCCAGGCCGCGAAATAAGACGCGTCAGCAGGGTCGCGCGGCAGACCTCCTGGCAGATCGAGGTAGATTGGGCTCGTCGTCGCATAGGGATAAAGATCCAGGACTTCGGGGTCTGCTCCATCGTTCCACGCGCGAAGCAGCAGCCAGCCTGACGTATCCGCTTGCAAATCCCCTTCCGCATCGAATCGACGGTGATCGCCGGTGAGCGCAAAGGCCTTCACCACTTTCCCGTTCTGGACGAGTTCGAGATGCTCGACTCCGACAGGCGACCTGAGTGCAATGCGGTAATGCAGCTTGCCCGGCGCGCTTCGCGTGATCGTCGCGCCGGGATGCACGCCTTCAATTTCGAGTCCGAGCAAGGGTCCATTGCTTGCAAAGGTGCGGCCGGCCTTGAGCGCTGCAAGCAGGGCTGGTGGGCTCATGTCGCCGCCTGTATCCAGGAATACCCGGTTCATCCCCACCGGTCCGCGCAGCGAGGCGTAATTGGCCATCGCGTCCGTGCCCGCGCCTGTCGGCAGGCGGAAGCCGAGGTTCAGCAGCTTGTACCAGACCGCCGCGGTCGACTTGTGATCGGCGAATCCGACGATTTCGATGTAATCCACCTTGCCGTTCGCGACGTCTGCGGGAAGCTCATAGGTCAGCGACTTTTCTTTGGGCGGATCGATGAGCGTGTCCAGCGGATGCACGTAGCCGACCAGCGCGCCCTGCGCGTGAGCGAGATCCGCCACTGCTCCATTGTCCGGCCATGGGCTGGCTAGCGCGGTGTGCTGGTAGGCTGAGAAATCCGGAGTCAGGAGATGATCGGAGAGACCGAGCAGGCCGAGATGCCCCCAATAGCTGGTGTGGAATTCCTGCGACTGGATGATGAGCGCGCCGTCGCCCGAAGCCGGGTCAACACCGGGCCGGAAATAGCCGATGTCGGGGACCCGTTCCTCCTTGTTGACGACCAGGTTGTAAATGACGTCGAGGTCTTCGGCGCGCGCCTGTTTCGCGAGATTTTCCGGCGTATTCCGGTAGTTGCCCCCGTAATTCATGTGCACATGAAGGTCGGCGCTTCGCCAGGCGCCGAACGATTCCGGAAGAGCATTCGGTTCGAGCCTGGCGGTGATCGACCGATCCGTTCCGGCTCCCAGTTTCACCGTCTGTCGCCACGGAAAATATGCAAAGCCGCGCTGCACCCAGATCGCTGTGTCGCCCGCCGGCGCTTCCAGCGTGCAATGCGACGGGCAGTGGAAATAATGCGTCTCGACGGATTGGCGCGCGCGATCGAAGCCGTCGTCGGCATGCATCCAGGAAGTGTCGGGCGCGACGGCTCGGCCATCACTGCCCAGCACTGCAATGCGCGCGGGAACCGGCCTCCCCTGCTCGTCCCGAATATCGATCGTCAGTTGTGCTTGCGGCGTCTTGTACCGGCGCGTCTTCGTGACGATCGGCGTGGTCGCGCCACCGGCAACTTGCTGGACGACAAGGCTCGTATTGCCATGTTCGTTGCTGATGTACGCCAGACGCTCGCCGTCGGGCGACCAGCGCGCGCTCGACCGGTCGAAATCGCCGAATGTGAGCGGAAGCGGAGCGGCGCCATCAGGCGTAGTCAGCCACAATTGCCGCCATTGCCGGCCGTGATAGCTCGAGAACAGGATAAGCTTGCCGTCAGGCGAGGTTTCGGGCCGCGTGTTCCAGCTGGTTTCTTCGCTAAGGATCTTGCGCCGGTCGTTCGGATCGGCGGCGGAAACGGACCAGATGTCGCCGGTTCCCCAGGCGACTTCGTTGTTCGTTACGTAAAGGATGTGCTTGCCATCCGGAGTCCAGGACGGGTTCAGCGCGTGGTCGAAGGTCGAATAATAATAGCGCGTGATCTTGCTCTGGCGCTCACCCAGAAGCGGATGCGCGTTGTGCAGGCCGTCGGCTGCGACGTCGGCGACGAAAAGGTTGAAATGCCCCGTTCCCTGCGTCGAAACCCAGGCAATCCGCTTTCCGTCGGGTGAAAAGCGGGGCTCGACATTGACCGCATGCGCGGACGTGAGCTGCTGCTCCCGGCCAGACTTGAGATCCAGGCGCCACAGCTCGATCGCGTCGCCATTGTAGCGGCTGAACACGGCGCTGCTGCCGTCATGCGCGACGTCAGGCTGATAATCGTAGGCAGCGTGCGGATGCGTGAGTTCGACGGCTTCGTCCGAACCAACCGCTTGCCGCCACAGCGAGCCCGCCATGCTGTAAATCAGTGTTCGCCCATCGGGCGTGAAGGTCGCGCTCGACGGGCCGGTCGTCAGCTGCGGAATGTACAATTCGCGCCAGTAATAACTGTGCGGAAGGTCGACCTGCTTCAGGACCGGTTCGCGATCGGCTTCCGCGGCCGTGGCCAGACCGAGCAGAACGCCGAGGAGCGCAATCCGCCGAAGGATCATGATTCTTGCTGCCTTACCGTGCGGAACTCGATCCGCTTCTCGTTGATCGTACATTTGACGATGCGATCGACGTAGATCCCGGGCGTGTGAACGCAGTCGGGCTGGATGTCCCCAACCTCGACCAGCTCCTCGGCCTCGACGACCGTTGTTTCGGCTGCGGTCGCCATCATGGGGTTGAAGTTGCGCGCGGTCTTTCGAAACTGGAGATTGCCTTCGCTGTCGGCTCGCCATGCCTTGATGATGGCCAGGTCGGCACGGAGCCACCGCTCACGCACGTACAGCTGGCCGTCGAACTCCTCGATCGGCTTGCACTCGGCAACCAGAGTCCCGACGCCGGTCCGCGTGTAAAATGCCGGGATGCCGGCGCCTCCCGCCCTGATCCGCTCAGCCAGAGTCCCTTGCGGATTGAGCTCCAGCTCCAGGTCGCCTGCAAGATATTGCTGCTCGAACAATTTGTTCTCGCCGATGTAGGAGGAGATCATCTTCCGGATCTGGCGGCTTTGCAGCAGGTGCCACAGTCCGAAGCTGTCGGCCCCGGCATTGTTCGAAATCACGGTCAGATCCTTGACGCCCGACGCCTTGATCTCCGGAATGAGGCTTTCGGGGTTGCCGGAGAGGCCGAAACCGCCGGACATGATCGTCATCCCGTCGTGAAGCAGGCCCTCGAGCGCGGCCTTGGGTGAATCGTAGATCTTGTTCACGCCGCGCCGAAGATCGTGTGGCTCTGCTCGCGCATGAACTGCGGGACGTACCAGCTGCCGAGCCCGCCCTTGCCGGTCGTCCCCGACCCTTTCCAGCCGCAGAAGGTCTGCAAGCCCGGCCAGGCGCCCGTCGTCGCTCCACTGGCACGGTTGGCGTAGAGTACGCCGGCCTCGATCTCGTTGAGGAAGAGATCGAGGTCCGCCTTTTCCTGTGAATAGATGCCCGCGGTCAGTCCGAACGCGCTGCGGTTGGAATCCGCGATCGCTTCGTCGAGAGCGTCGAAAGGAAGGACGCTGATGAACGGCACGAAGAGCTCATCGCGGTTGATCCGATGCTCGCCCGGCAGGCCCGCGACGATGGTTGGGGCGACGTAGGGACCTCGTTCGAAAACGCCGCCGGACAATTGCTCGCCGCCGACCACGAACGATCCGATGCTCGCCGCCTCGCGCGATGCGGCGGTGAAGCGATCGAGGGACGCCTCACTGATGACCGGGCCCATGAACACGTCCTGCCGGCGCGGGTCTCCGACGATGAGGTTGCCCGTCGTCGCGACCAAACTTTCGAGGAACGTATCGAGGATCTCGCGCGAAACATAAGCCTTTGATGCAGCGCTGCATTTCTGGCCGGAGAGGCCGAATGCGGACCGCGCCACGCCCGAGGCCGCGACATCGAGGTCCGCGCTTGCGGTAACGAACGCCGGGTTCTTGCCCCCCATTTCAGCGAGCACTGGCCGCATCGCGGTGGCCGACGCCGCGTGCCGCAGCATCGACATCCCGACGGCGTTCGACCCGGTGAATGCGATGCCGTCCACATTCGGATGGTGCACGATCGCCTCCCCCGTCGCGCGCCCGCCGAAGACAAGGTTGAGCACGCCATCAGGCAGTCCGCCCGCGACCAGCGCTTCGGCAACCAGCCGCCCCGTCAATCCTGCCGCATCGCTCGGCTTGAACACGACGCTGTTGCCCGCAACCAGCGCGGCCGACATCATTCCGATCGACAGCGCGACGGGAAAGTTGAACGGGGCGATGACTCCGAAAACGCCATAAGGGCAGAGTACGACGCTGCACCTTTCGGCGGAGGAGGCGCCGCGCCTCTCCTCCCGGTAGCCGTCGGTGCGCTCCATCTCGTCGCAATAATGGCGAATGAGGTCGATCGCTTCCTCGACCTCGCCCACCGCCTCCAGCCGCGATTTGCCGACTTCGATCAGGCAGGCGACGGAAATGTCCCACTTGCGCTCTTCGACGACATCGGCGCCCGCGCGGAGGATTTCGATCCGTTTCGGCCAGCCGAGATCGCGCCAGCCGCGGAACGCGGCACGCGCAGCCGTCACCGCCTCGTCCACGAGCAATGAGGAGGCCTGCGGAAATTCTCCGAGGATGATTTCCCGATCGATCGGGCTCCGGGCTCTGACCACCTCTCCTTCCAGCCGGTCGCGCCCGTTGATGAGCGCCGGTCTCGACTTGCCGAGAAGCCGCGCTTCGACATCGGGAATCACCTCGTCGAGATGCGCGTGCACCCCCGAGAAATCCTCGCCGGTGTTCGAATAAGTGACTCGCGGAAGGTTCGTTGGCGGTGCGTTCATGGGATTGCCTTCGCTCGGCCGGATTCGATCATCGGAAGCTCGCGCGGAATCAACAACTCGGGCTGTTCGTCGAGTTCACGGGCCCATTTATGCCCGGTGTAAACCGCTTGCTGGATGGTGCTGGGCGCCCAGCAATCGCCAATGCGCGTGATGCTGGCGATGCCGGCTTCACTCCACCGATCGCGCATCCGATCCAGCTCAAGGTAGAGGCTGTCGATCGGCAGCCGAGCCGTGATGGTGACGATGGCGTTCGCCCGCAGGTCGAACCTGTCGCCGGTGAGCAGGCTGACGAGCTGCGCCTTGCCACCTTCATAGCCTGCGACCGTCATGTACGGCATCAGCTCGATCCCCATGCGGGCGATCCGCTTGGCGATGGGCATGGCTTCGAGCGTATTGACGGTCCAGGCCGACACGATCGGGGCTGGAGTGACGATCGTCACACCATGGCCCGCGTACCGGCACTGCTCGGCAAGGACGCCGCCCATGTAATAATGATCGTCGTCCCAGATGATGACGGAGCCATCCTCCGGATCTCGTCCGGCCATCAGGTCGTCGGGCGTGTAGACCGACGGACCATCGAAGCCCGGAAGTGCGAAACCGGAGTTCCGGCCGACTCCATCGCGACGCCACACCGAACCCGTGGCGATCGCAACGTGCCGTGCACCGAACTCCAGGACATGCTCGGCCCCGAGCTCGCTGTCGCGATAGATGGTGACGTTGGGCATCCGTTCGAGCTGGGTCACCCGCCAGTCGCGAACGCGGGCCCATTCGGAGAGCCCCGGGAGTCGGCTCTCTTTTGTGACTCTGCCGCCCAGCTCGGACGTCGCTTCGGCCAGATGCACTTCGAGCCCTCGCCGGGCCGCAGCCAGCGCCGCCTCGAGGCCCGCGGGTCCCGCCCCAACGACGAGCACGGAGCCTTCCGACTTCTTCGGAGCGATGATCTCCGGGTGCCAGCCGCGACGCCATTCCTCGCCCATCGTCGGGTTCTGGGTGCAGCGGAGGTTCGTCGAAGTGTAATCGCTCGACACGCACATGTTGCAGCCGATGCATTCGCGGATCTCGTCGATCCGGCCTTCCTCGATCTTCTTCGGCAGGAAGGGGTCCGCGATCGACGGGCGCGCGGCGCCGATGAAGTCGAGGACGCCGCGCCTGATTTGAGAGACCATCGTATCGGGTGACGTGAAGCGCCCGACCCCGACCACGGGTTTCGTCGTCAAGCTTTTGACGAAGCTCGTATATTCTTCCTGAAAGCCTTCCTTGGCGAACCGCGACGTCTGGCTGTCGTTCGGCCAGTTCGAGATGTTGATGTCCCACAGGTCGGGCAGTTCGGCGAGCATCGCGATTACATCGCGCGCCTCGCCGTCGTGGGTCAGTCCCTCTTCGCCCATGAGCTCGTCCGCGGCAAAGCGGACGGCGACTGCGCATTTGTCGCCAATGGCGTCCTTCGTATCCTCGATGAGCTCACGCAGAAGCCGGGCGCGATTCTCCAAGCTTCCGCCATACTCGTCCGTGCGATCGTTCTTTCGGCTCTGGAGGAACTGGTGGGCGATCGACAGGTCATGCGTCGCATAGACGTAGACGATGTCGAAACCGGCTTTCCTTGAACGCAGCGCGGCGTCGCGATGCCACTGGCGCAGATTGCGAATGTCCTGCTTGTCCATCGCACGGGCCTGGACGGGATAATTGTAAATGATCGGCCGGTGCGAAGGCGCCATCGGCGCGAGCCGCGTGCCCCAGTTCGCGACCGAGCCGCCGTGGTGCATGATTTCGATCGCGGCGAGCGCATCATGCTCGTGGACCGCATCCGCCATCAATGCCATGGCCGGGATGTCGCGATCGTCCCACAGCCGGCCTTCGTGGAACGGCTCACAATCGGCGCTCGGATGGATTTCTGTTTCCTCCGTCGAGACGACTGCCCAACCCCCTTCGGCCTTGATCCCGCGAAGGCGCGCCAGCGTTTCCGGCTGAGTCCATCCGATGCCCGTGCAATGCGGCACCTGGTAGAAGCGATTGCGCGCGGTCACCGGCCCAATCCGGACGGGCTCAAAGAGGATGTCGTAGCGCGGATCGCGGCTCATGACGGCAGCACCGCGTCCATCGTCTGGCCGAGAAGGTCAACGATCATGTCGAGCTCGCCATCCGTCACATTATAAGGCGGCGCGAGCAGGATGTGATCGCCGCGCCTGCCGTCCACCGTTCCGCCGCTCGGATAGATGAGCAGTCCCCGCTCGAAAGCGTCGGTCTTGGCACGCTGGTGAATTGAGAGTTCGGGATCGAACGGTGCTTTCGTGGATCGGTCCGCGACAAGCTCGAGCGCGAGGAGCAAGCCTCGGCCGCGGATGTCCCCAACGTTGGGATGGTTGCCGAAGCGCTGCCTGAGCCGATTCACCAGGTCGGCGCCGACGTGCTGAACCCGGGAAAGTAATCGTTCCCCCTCGATCACGCGCTGAACGGCGAGGGCCGCAGCGCAACCGATCGGATGCGCATTGTAGGTTTGGCCGTGCTTCAATGCCCCGGAGCCATGCGCGACGGCATCATAAACCTCGCTCGTGCAGACCGTTGCGCCGATCGGCTGATAGCCACCGCCGAGACCCTTGCCGAGGGTGACGATATCCGGGACCACGCCGTCTTGCTCGCACGACAGGAATGTCCCCGTCCGGCCGGATCCGCACATCACTTCATCGAGGATCAACAGAATTCCGTGGCGATCACAGATGTCACGGACCAGCTTCAGATATCCCTGCACGGGAGGCACGGCGCCTGCCGTCGCACCAACCACCGTCTCGGCGATGAATGCCATCACCGTTTCCGGGCCGAGTCGCTGGAGTTCCAGCTCGAGCGCATCCGCTGTCCTTCGGCCATAGTCCTCCGCGCTCTCACCAGGTTCGGCGAAGCGATACTCGAAGCATGGATCGACCAGGCTCACGTCGATTAGCAGCGGATCATAGGGAGCCTTCCGCCATGCGCTTCCGCCCGCAGCGAGCGCTCCGAGCGTATTGCCATGATAGCTGAGCCGCCTCGCGATGACGCGGCTTCGGCGGGCATCTCCACGCTCCAGATGATATTGGCGAGCCAGCTTCAGAGCGGCCTCGATCGCCTCAGAGCCACTGCCCGTATACCAGACCCGGTCGAGCGAGCCGGGACATTGGTCCGCGATCAGCTCCGCCAGCTCTTCGGCGGCCCCGGTCGTGAAGAAGCCGGTGTGAATGAATTCGAGCCGCTCCGATTGCTCGGCGATTGCGGCGATCACGGCGGGATGCCCGTGGCCGATGCACGAGACGGCTGCTCCGCCACAGGCGTCGACATATCTCCTGCCGTCGGCATCGATCAGGAAAATCCCGCCGCCGCCCGCCGCCTTCGGCGGGCGCTGAGCGGTCGACCGATGAAAGACGTGCCCCGCGGTCATTACGCCACTCTAACGCCCGTATCGTGAGCGTCATAGTCGATGCTCAGCGCCAGTATTGCCGATGGCATGGGGGCCTGCCACAGTCCGACGGCTGCTTTGGGGGAGCCGATGAGCGAGAAGACCGGGCTCAGCAAGGACGAGTATGACGAGCTGCTGAAGCCATTGGCGCGGGAGCTCAGCACCATGGCGCGCTGGGTCTCTGAAACGAAGCAGCGAGTGGTCGTCCTTTTCGAGGGCCGCGATACAGCCGGCAAGGGCGGATCGATCGATATGTTCGCCCGCGTCCTGAACCCCCGCCAATGCCGCGTTGTCGCTTTGCCCAGCCCGAACGATCGCGAAAAAACCCAATGGTATTTCCAGCGCTACGTCGAGCATCTCCCGGCCGAAGGTGAGATCGTCCTGTTCGACCGCAGCTGGTACAATCGCGCGGGAGTCGAAAAAGTGATGGGCTACTGCACGCCGGAGCAGACGCAGGCCTTCCTGAATGCCGTGCCGGAGTTCGAGCGTCATCTCGTCGACGACGACATATTGCTCTTCAAATATTGGCTCTGCTGCGATCAGGAGAAGCAGGAGGAACGGTTCGAAAACCGCCTGCACAACCCGATGAAGCGCTGGAAGCTGTCGCCGATCGATATCAAGGCGCGCCAGCATTATGAGGATTACACCGAGGCGCGGGAGATGATGCTTGCCGCGACGCACACCGAATATGCGCCCTGGACCCTGGTCGATTTCAATGACCAGGCACTGGGGCGGCTGACTCTCCTGCGCGACCTGCTCGACCGCGTTCCGGACACTGATCTGCCGCTCGCTGACATTCCGTGGCCGGCACTCGATCACAAGCCATTGAGGGAACGCTTCGGGGTGCTTCAACCCATACGGAATTACCCGACGGGCAAGCATCACAAACACGGCCAAAAGAAGCATGGTGATTAGCATTTTTGCGGGAGCCGGCCTGATGGCGTAGGCTGCGCTTTCGGCATTGGCGTTAGGGGGACGAAAATGCGTGCGACCAAGCTACTTGCGCGAGTCACGATCTATTATCTGGTGATCTTTCTCCTGGTCTTCGCCGCGGTGAAGATCTGGCCGGCGACGCGGGGATATCTGCCGATCGGCGGCGTCGAACAGCTGATCACCCAGCCTTCCAAGAATGCACTGGAAAACGGCGACACGATCCGGGCGGCACATGTCGGCAATCTCGGCGAGAGCCTTTTCTGGTTGGTAGTCGCGATGATCGGATCCCTGCTCGCGGCCCTGCCGGTCACCTGGATCTACATGGGGGTTCGGAACGACGACGAATATGATCAGTCGCTGATCAATACGATCCTCGTCCTGCCGCTGGTCGTCACCGGCATTGTGATCATCGTTCAAAACTCATTGGCCCTGGCATTTTCGCTGGCCGGCATCGCGGGTGCGGTTCGCTTCCGAAACTCGCTGAAGAGTTCCGGCGACGCGCTCTTCATCCTGCTCGCCGTGGGAATCGGATTGTCGTCCGGAATCGGCGCGGTCGAGCTCGCCGCCGTCCTCTCCATCGGCTTCAACTATGTCTTCATCGCGCTCTGGATGACGGAATATGGCGAGCGCGAGGGAATGAAGCGCTTTCTTCGAGATTATGACGGGAACGACAGGGCGGCGCCGCCTCCGCCTCCCAAGCCGCCCAAAGCCTAGAGGCAGCGCTTCAGGACTTTGGACTGCGTATCGGCATCCGTCGCGATCAGTGCAAAGAACTGATCGACGAATGCGGCTGCCCGCGCGCGCGTCTTGTCGATCAGTCCGGGCGTCTCGGCGATCATGGCCATCATCTGTGGACGCGCCGCCCGCATCTGCGCTGCGACAACGGCAGCCTGCGCATTGTGAATGCAATAGCCGCGGTAGACGCGCTGGCGCACGTTATCGATGTGAAGCACGTCCGGCGGCGTCGCATATGGAGCGCTGACGAATCCCGAAAAGTCGAAATCGTAAGGAATGGGAACGACCGTTCCGGACGCGATCCCTCCCCTGCCGATGAGGCGCGCGTTGTGACAGCAATCCTCGCCTGCCGGCCCCGCCCGCATCGACCAGTCGTGGTTGGCGATCATGTGCTGAAACAAAGCGTAACGCGCCGCATCGATCGGGCTGAGTGTCGTCTCCGGGATCCGGTCCGGCGCGTGGATTTCCTTCAAGCCGTTCCGCCTGGCGATATCGCTCGATTCTTCGAGGAAATAGCCCAGCCGGGTCGTCACCGGCCGCCCGTCATCCTGAATGTAGGTCACGTTGGCGAGCCGCGCGCGCATGCTGAGCGGCGTCAGCTGGTTGTACATCCGATACGCGGTGTATTCGAGCAGCACATATTGCTGGAACGACGCATTGTCCTGACAGTGGGTCACGAGCTTCAGCCGCCGCTGGCCGGCGAATATCGACGTCGGCGGCGGAGCGGTCGCAAATTGCACTCGCAGCGGCGGAAAGCTGCAGACATCAGAAGTCCGGCGCGTGATCCCGCGCACCGACAGCAGGATCGGAAGCGTCTCTCCCGTTGGGGAAAGCAGCGAGCCGGGAAGGTTCGCCGAGGCACGGTTCCTCATCAGGGTCGAGATCGGACCCTTGATCGTGATGTTGATCACGTCGTTCGCTGCAAATAGCGGCCTGGGTTGCTGCGCCGCCACTGGAGCGGCAATCAGCAGGGCGAATATCGCGAGCAGCCTGAATTTCATGGCGCCGACCTCTTCGTTGTGTGAGGGATCATCTGGTCGCCGACGATTTCGAGCCAGGTCAGCGGACCGCCATAATATCGCGAATTTCCGGTATCGATGCGCGCGAGCCGGCCATCGGGACTGATGATGATCCCCGCAAGACTGGGCGTGTGGCCGATAACCAGTCTCTTGGCTCCATAGGCGGCCAGCACCGCGGCAAGCTCCTGCCCGGGCGTCAACCGCGGCGCCTGGGGCGTAGCCGGCGGCCTCAACGCTTCAGCATCGGCGTCGCGCGTGACGAGGCCACGGTACCAAAGGGGTCCGAGCGGATCGTTGAGGATCGACCTCGGGTTGTCATCCGCCTTCGCCATCGCGTCGGCGACGCTCCGGTTGATCTGGTCGATCGGCAGCTTCGAATATTCGACGCTGATCCCGCCATGAACGAACAAGGTGCCGTCAATCCTCAGGATCGCCGGATTTCCGCGCGCCCAGCGCCCCAACTCCCCGTCCGGTCGCCACGCCGCATTATGCTCGAGCAAGCCGAGCGGCGTTGCGTTGTACCAGGCCGCCTTGATGGCTGCGGCCGGCATTTTCGGGTCCTGCGCACGATAAGCGGCTTCGATCTTGTCGCGGAGCAGGTTGAACGCCTGGTCGCGGCGTTGCTCCGAGCGGCTGTCGACGAACGCGGCAAGCTCGCCAGGAGTCGTGTAGCGCAGGTCGGCGAGGAGGTTCATCGCCTCGTGGTTGCCCAGCACGACCGTGACCTTCCCGCCGGAACGCGGAGCCTCTCTCTGCAGGCGTTGCAGGCTTCGGATGATCTTCAGGGAATCCGGCTCGCGGTCGGTCACGTCGCCGAGCTGCACCAGATAGGTGTTCCCGCCGCTCCATTTCCCGTTTGTGTCGATCAGGCCGGCGGCGCGTGCGATGTCCGTCCACGCCTGGTAATCGCCGTGGAGGTCGCCGACAGCGATGATCCGCTGCGGTGCCGCCGCGCCAACCGTTGTCCCAAACGCCAGAGCGCCAAGCAAAAGCGTAACGCAACGCAGGATTCGCTGGAGCATGAAGCCTCCCCGTTGAAACTCTTGCACTCGCCGAGCGTCGTTGCAATCCGCCGGGGCTCATCGTCGGTCAGTACCAGTTCGCTTTGGAAGGTTCGTTCCGCCAGCGTGACGGCTCGCCGTTCGTCGATCCGCCATCGCTATCTGTCGAAGGCTTAACCTTGTGGTTGCTTGCAATACATGTGGAACCCGCCAAAGGCGCATCATTCTCCTGATTCCGTTGCAAGAGGAAACGTGCGCGATCGCATGATGCCCGGATCGACCCTGATCAGAGCCGTCACGCTCGCGGCAGCGCTGCTCCTCACGGCGTGCGGCGGTTCGGACCCCGCGGACAAGGGCGGCCGCGGCGGACGGGGCGGGCCGATCCAGGTCGGCTATGTCGTCGTCCAGCAAGGCAGCGCCCCTCTCGAGCAGGAGCTGCCGGGCCGCGTCGCCGCGTTTCAGGTTTCGGAGGTTCGGCCGCAGGTCTCGGGCGTGATCCTCCGCCGCTTGTTCCAGGAAGGGTCCGTCGTCCGTCAGGGCCAGACGCTCTACCAGATCGATCCGAGCATCTACCAGGCGCAGGCCGCCCAGGCTTCCGCCAACGTCCAGAGCGCCCGCGCTTCGGCCGTGGCGGCGCGCACCCGGGCCGCACGGTACAAGCCGCTCGCCGACATGGAGGCGGTCTCGAAGCAGGATTATACGGACGCCGTCGCCCAGGCCCGGCAGGCCGATGCTTCGGTCGCGCAAAATTCGGCGGCGCTCCGGCTCGCCCAGGTCAACCTGCGCTTCACCCGGGTTCCCGCACCGATCAGCGGCCGGATCGGCCTTTCCACTGTCACCGAGGGCGCGCTGGTCACCGCCAACCAGGCAGACTCGCTCACCACCATCACCCGGCTCGATCCGGTCTTTGTCGACATTCAGGAATCGGCCGCGGACCTGCTCGCGCTTCGCCGTGCGCTGAGCCAGGGCGGCGCCGTCCCGACCAGCGCGCAGGTGCGGCTGAAGCTCCCCGACGGCAGCTTCTACGGCTTCACCGGCACCGTCGAATTCAGCCAGGTCCTCGTCGACCAAGGCACCGGGACGGTGACGCTCCGCGCCCGCTTCGCCAATCCGCAGGCGATCCTGCTTCCCGGAATGTTCGTGACCGCCCAGTTTGCGCAGGCGGTCGACACCAGCGCCTTCCTGGTGCCGCAGTCGGCGATCAGCCGCGATCCGAAGGGCAATGCGACCTTGTGGGTCGTCGGGCCGGGCAATCGGGCGGTGCAGAGGACCATTGTCGCCGATCGCACGCAGGGAACCTATTGGGTCGTCACCGAAGGTCTCGCCGCAGGCGAGAAAGTGATTACGCAAGGCACCGCGAACCTGAAGGACGGCGCGCAGATCAAGCCGGTGCCGGCAAGCGCTCCCCAGCGCGTGAAGGCACCGCCGCCGGACGTCCTCAAGAAGATGAGCGCGAACAGGCGCGGCGGGGCGTAGGTCCGGAATGTCGAAGATCTTCATCGATCGCCCGATCTTCGCCTGGGTGATCGCGATCATCATCATGCTGATGGGCATCGGCGCGATCGTCTCCCTGCCCGTCGCCCAATATCCGGACGTCGCCCCCACCCAGATCAATATCCGTGCAAGCTATCCCGGCGCTTCGGCTGCCACGCTCGAAAGCAGCGTCACGCAGGTGCTGGAACAGCAGCTCACCGGCATTGACGGAATGCTCTATTTCCAATCGTCGTCGACCGCGCGCGGCCAGGTTTCGATCAGCGTCATCATGCAGAAGGGGGTCGATCCGGACATCGCGCAGGTCCAGGTCCAGAATGCGATCCAGGCGGCCATCTCACGCCTGCCGCAGCAGGTGCAACAGCAGGGCGTGCGAGTCACCAAGGGCGCTCCTGACCTGCTTCTGATTGTCGGCATTTTCGACACGACGAACAAGAGCACCAACTTCGACGTCTCCGACTGGCTGACGACGAATATGCAGGATGAGCTGTCGCGCGTGCCCGGCGTCGGCGACGTGAACGTCTTCGGCTCGTCTTATGCGATGCGGATCTGGCTTGATCCGCAGAAGCTCGCGAGTTTTCAACTGATGCCGGGCGACGTCATTACCGCCATCCAGAACCAGAATACGGAGGTCGCCGCGGGTGAGATCGGAGGCCTGCCCCAGCCCCAGGGCCAATTGCTGGATGCGACGGTCACCGCGCAATCGCGACTGCAAACGCCCGAGCAGTTTCGCAACATCATCGTGAAGGCCGATCCGACCGGTGCGCGGGTCCTGCTTAGCGATGTCGCGCGCGTTGAGCTTGGCGCCGACAATTATTCCGCGACGATTCGCGCCAATGGCCATCCCGGAGCCGGCATCGGCATTTCGCTTGAGCCTGGCGCGAACGCGCTTCGCACGGCGAACCTGGTCAAGGCCAAGGTCGCCGAGATCGCGCCCAGAATGCCCGCCGGCTATTCCTATGCCTATGCCAACGACACGACCGATTTCATCAAGCTGTCGATCTGGGAGGTCGTGAAGACGCTTCTCGAAGCGATCCTGCTCGTCGTCCTGGTGATCTTCGTCTTCCTGCAAAGCTGGCGCGCGACGTTGATTCCCTTCATCGCGGTGCCCGTCGTGCTTCTTGGCACTTTCGCGATCCTCTACGCGCTCGGCTTTTCGATCAACACGATGACCTTGTTCGGACTTGTCCTTGCGACAGGTCTGCTCGTCGACGACGCGATTGTCGTCGTCGAGAACGTCGAACGATTATTGCACGAGCATCCGGACATGACGCCTTACGAGGCAACGGTCATGTCGATGGGCCAGATCCAGATGGCCTTGATCGGGATCGCCATGGTTCTGTCGGCAGTCTTCCTGCCGATGGTCTTTTTCGGTGGGTCGACCGGGGTGATTTACCGCCAGTTTTCGGCAACCATCGTGTCCGCGATGGGCTTGTCGATCTTTATCGCACTGACGCTGAGCCCCGCGATTGCCGCGAACCTGCTTCGGCGGAAGCACGCGACGATCGAAGAGACATTCGTTGGACGAAAAGCCCCGGCGCTGGCTCATTCGCTCGAAAGGGGCCGGCTCAAGTTCAACGAGGGCTTCGACCGGCTGGTCCATTGGTATGTCGGGACGGTGAACCGGGCGGTGGCTCGTAAATGGCTGTTCCTCGCCATTTATGCGGGTGTCGTGGTGATCCTCATGTTGCTCTTCTTTCGGCTCCCGACCGGCTTCCTGCCGACCGAGGACCAGGGCGCGGCCTTGGTGCAATTCCGGCTTCCGGCCGGCGCCACCATGACCCGCACGACGGAAGTCCAGCAGCAGGTCGAAAATTACTTCCTGAAGGGTCCCGAAAAAAAGAACATCAAGACCTACTTCACAGTCGCGGGCGGCGGACAGGGCGCCGCCGGACAGAATACCGGCCAGGCGTTCATCAACCTCGCCGACTATGACAAGCGGAAAGGCTCGGACAACAGCGCGGACGCGATCGTTCAGCGCGCCTCGGCTGCGTTCCGCGGCCTTCGCGATGCACAGGTCTTCGCTCTCGTTCCCGGTGCGATCCGCGGGCTCGGCCAGTCCAGCGGCTTTACGATGGAGATCCAGAATACCGGCGGAATGCCTGCGGAAGACTTCGCGGCCGCGCGCGATCAGCTCCTGGCTGCCGCGACCGCGGACCCGAAGCTGGCCTCGGTTCGCTTGAGCGAGCTGCCCGATGTCGCGAGCCTCAAGGTCAACATCGACCAGCAACGCCTCGCGGCCCTTGGTTTGAATTCCAACGACGTCAACAACACGATCTCCGCGGCCTGGGGCGGCCGCTACGTCAACGACTTCATCGATCGCGGGCGGGTCAAGCGTGTCTATGTCCAGGGCGACGCCCAATACCGGTCGAAGCCGCGCGATATCGACCAATGGTTCGTCCGTAACGGCAATGGCGACATGGTGCCATTCGGGTCATTCGCGCAAACGTCATGGATGACCACGCCGACAAGCCTTTCGCGCTTCCTCGGCTATCCGTCGTACGAGATTTCGGGCCAGGGCGCGCCAGGCGTGAGTTCCGGTGACGCGATGAACATCATGGAGAATCTGGCGAACCAGGTGCCCGGCATCAGTGTCGCCTGGGCCGGTCAATCTTATCAGGAACGGCTCTCGTCGGGTCAGGCCCCGATCCTCTATGCGGTCGCGCTGATTGTCGTCTTCCTCTGCTTGGCGGCGCTCTACGAAAGCTGGTCGATCCCCGTCGCGGTGCTGCTTGTCATTCCACTGGGCCTGGTGGGCTCGATCCTGTTCGTCACGCTTCGTGGCATGCAGAATGACGTCTATCTGCAGGTCGGGCTGATCACGACCATGGGTCTGTCAGCGAAAAATGCGATCTTGATGGTCGAGTTTGCCGAACGTGCCGAACGTGAAGGCAAGCGCGTGATCGACGCGGCGATCGAGGCTGCGCGCATCCGGCTCCGGCCTATCTTGATGACGAGCTTTGCTTTCATTTTCGGCGTTCTTCCGCTTGCGCTGGCGACTGGAGCGGGTGCGAATAGCCGTGCCGCGATCGGGACCGCGGTGATCGGCGGAATGCTCACTGCGACCATCCTCGCGGTCTTCTACATCCCCCTCTTCTTCGTGTTGGTCCGGCGTAGCGTTCGCGACGGAGTGGCAAGGCTGCGCGAAAGGATGCGGTCTCGTGGGGAGGCCGCAGCGTGAGGCGCGCGGCCGCCTTGATCGCGCTGCTCGCTACCGGCTGCATGTCGATGGAGCCGCACTATGAGCGGCCGGCGCCCTCGGTTCCCGGCTCATGGCCGGTCGGCGACGCCTATTTGCGGCAGAGCGAAGCGACTTTGCCCGCGGTCACCTATCAGCAGATCTTCCGCGATCCGCGATTGCAGACGCTCATCGGACAGGCGCTGGTCAACAATCAGGACCTTTTGGTGGCCGCAGCAAATATCGCCGCGGCCAGGGAGCAATATCATATCCAGCGGGCCAACCAGCTGCCGCAGCTGGACGCAAATGCCGGCGTCACGCTCACTGGCGATCGCGACAAGACCGTAAGCGCGGATTATCAGGCTGGTCTCAGCGTCCCGAGCTTCGAACTGGATCTGTTCGGCCGGCTGAGATCTCTCAGCCACGTCCAGCTCGAACGTTATTTCGCGACCGCGGCCGGAGCGCGCGCTACGCGGCTGACGCTCGTTGCGGAAATCGCCGATGGCTGGCTCGCATATGCTGCCGATGCCAGCCTGTTGCTGATCGCGCGGGAAACCGCCGCCAGCGCCGAGAAGAGCGTTACGCTGACCAGGCTCCGCCTCCAGGGCGGAATCGCCCCGCGGACGGATCTTCGCCAGGCGGAACAGATCCTGACGTCCGCACAGGCCGATCTCGCCCAGCAGCGGACTCTGGTCGCTCAGGACATCAACGCGCTTCAGCTCCTCGTTGGGACGCCGATCGACCCCAAGCTGCTACCGGCGTCCATCGACGAAGCCGCGCCGACGATTGGAGAGCTTCCTGCGGGGCTGGACTCCTATGTCCTGCTCCGCCGTCCGGATGTCGTGGAGGCGGAATATCAGCTCCGCGCCGCGAATGCGCAGATTGGCGCGGCCCGGGCGGCCCTCTTCCCGAAGATCAGCCTCACCGGCTTGCTGGGTTTTGCCAGTTCCGCGCTCACGAGCCTGTTCACCGGTGGTGCGTTCGGCTGGCAGGCCTCGGCCGACGCGGCATATACGATCTTCAATGCCGGCGCGGGCCGGGCCAATGTGCGCCTCAGCGAAGCGCAGCGAACTGCCGCTCTCGGAACCTACCAAAAGGCCATCCAGACGGCGTTCCGTGAGGTCGCGGATGCCCTGGCGAGGCAGGGAACGATGGCTGACCAGCTTGCGGCCCGACAAAAGCAGCAGTCAGCCGCCGCCGATTATTATCTGCTGGCGGAAGCCCGCTACAAGGCGGGCGTCGACAATTTCCTCAGCACGCTCGACGCGCAGAGATCTTATTATTCAGCGCAGCAATTGCTCGTGCAGACCAAGCTCACCGCCGCTCGAAACCGGGTCGATCTTTATCAATCTCTCGGCGGCGACTCGCTGCTCGACGCCGCGCCTAGCCCTTCGGCTTCACGGTAAAGGCGGCGGGACGTTCGGGCTTGGTCTTCAACAAGCCGAGCTGGCCTGAGAAGACCAGCCCCGCACCCGCGACGATGGCAAGACCGTAAGGAATGCCCTTGCTGATCTTGCTTCGGTCGCTGCGCGCATAACGTGCGGCGATGTAGATGAGCGCGAGGATACCCCCGGAGATGAAGATGAGCGCGAGCAGCCAAATCCCTGCGCTTATGTCCATCCAAAGCCCCAGGCATGCGATCAGCTTGACGTCGCCGCCACCCATTTGATTCGCAGCGAACAAAGCTGTGCCCACAACCAGCAGTACAAGGAAAACAACGGCATTCTGCCAAAGGTCGAGACTCAAGCCATGCAAGGCCATTGCCGCGAGCGCAGTCAGAAGCACCGCGAGGCAGGTGATGTTGGAAATCCGCCTGCGGACGAAATCCTCGATGGCCGCTGCGGCGAGCGCGGCGGCCAGGACGGCTATTAGCCAGGGCGGCGCAGACGTGATCAGATTCATCGAGCGGTTGCGGCCTGCAGGTTGTTCGAGGCCCGCTCGTACCAGCGTCCGCTTGCGTCCAGCGCCGCGGTGAATGCAGCGACCGCGCGTTGGCGATCGCCGAGCATCTCTGCGGCCATTCCGGCATCATTGAGCCGAGCTGCCCAATCGCCGTCAGCCTCATGGGCTCGACGCCTTGGAAGATCGCTGGCGAGGGCCGCTCGGGCGAGCTCGAGGTTATTGGCGATGCGCTCTGACGCTGGATCTAGCGATGCCGCTCTTTCGAAATAGGTGGCAGCGTCCTTCCAATCGCCCCGAAGTAGCCGCGACCAGCCTTGATTATTCACGATTTCCGGCTGGTTGGGAGAGATGACTAAGGCCTTTTCATAAGCCTCATCGGCCTTCGTCCAGTCCCGCTGGATATCGGCGAGGACGCCGCGTGCGTTCCATGCCCGCCACGAGACCGAATGGTTCGACGTGGCGCGATCCAGAAGCGGCGCTGCGCGCGTAGCGTCGCCTAACCGTAAGGCCGCAATTCCGGCACGCTCCGCGAACAATGCATTGCCGGGATTGGACGCAATCAGTTGCTGGTAGCGTGCGAGCGCCTCATCATTCTTGCCGGAGGCAAAAGCGAGATCGGCGAGGAGACGATCGACCTCGCCGCCTTTCGCGCCCGAGGCGATCGCTTTTCCGATCATGAGGCGCGCCTGGTCGAGCCTGCCGACTTCGATGGCATGCGCGGCCTGGCCAAGATCGACGGGCTTCGGCGGCGCAGCAACCGTCTCCGGAGCCGCCGCCGCGACATTGGCGGCGATCAGGAGCGCAACGATCATCCGCGGATCTGGAAGCCCTTGGCGGCCGCGTCGCGCCCAAGGAGGACGACGAGCACGTCACCTTGCTGAACTGCGCTTGCAAATCCGAACTGGGCGGCAAGGCTTCGGCCCGTCATCCGTCTTGAAGCCGGATAATAGACGATGCTCCGAGCGCGCACCTGTGCGGCATCTCCGATCTCGATTTTCCGCCAGCCGCGGCCAAGCAGATAGCCGCGGGTCCGCGCAGCCAGTCCCTGGTTTCGTGCGGCGTTGAGCAGGCGGATATTGGGGCGACCCAGGACACCCGCGACGGACACCGGAACCCATCGCACCGTCGTGCTCGTAGCAGTTCTGGCTATCACCTTCGGCTGCACGGCCGGCTGCTCGATCGTGATGAGCGCGACGACGCCGGGCGAGAGGCGCTCGAGACGAGGTCCGGCAAATTGTCCCAGATCGACCGCGACCTGCCTGAGGGTCGGGGCCGGGATCGGCACTTCTCGCGGTGCCTCCACTGGCCGCGGTGGCGGAAGCGTCACCGTCACGCTCGGCCCGATGACGACCGGAGCAGGCGCGGGCTGCGCCACAGCCGCAACCCCGATCGGAGCGGCGGGCGCCACAGCCGCAACCCTGATCGGAGCGGCGGGCGCCTCGGCCTCCGCCTGGGTCCGGTCCAAGGCATCGGCTGCGGACGCAAGCTGGGCCGCCTCGGCCCGAACGGCCAAGGCTTCCATGCGCTTGCCCTGGCGTTCCAGCGAGGCTGCAAAGCTGTTGAGCAGCACCGGATCGGTCGGAGCGATCGCCAGCGCGGCCTCGTAATTCAGTCGCGAAAGGTCGTAGCGCCCCATTTCGTCGTAACAGGCGGCGAGCCCGCCCAGCGCGGCGATGCTGTCCGGTTGCTCACGAAGCGCCTTTCGGAAACCTTCGATCGCAAGGCCGACATTTCCAATCGCCAGCTGGGCCGACGCATCGGCGAGCAGGCCGTTCCTCGCCCCCAGCTTGGAACCCGGGTCGGCGAGCGGACGTATATTGATATCGCTGGCGCTTGTCGTGCAACCGGTGGCCGCAAGCCCAGCAGTAACGAATAGCGCTTTAATCCCCCCGCGCATGATTACCCTCCATTAAGTGCCGGCAGAATCGCCCGAACCACGCGGATCATTGCCGGAAGCATCAACACGCCGATCATCACCGGAAGCATGCAGGCGACGAGCGGAATCGAAATCAAGACCGGGAGACGGTGTGCCTTTTCCTCGGCGCGCATCCGGCGCTTCTCCCGCATTTCGGACGCGTAGGTGCGCAGAGTTTGCGCGATTGAGGAGCCGAGCTTGGTCGACTGGATCAGCAGCGTTGCAAAGGCGCGGATCTCGTCCGCGCCGGCTCGATCCGCCATTCTCCGCAGCGCGTCTTCGTGACTGCGGCCTGCGCGGAGCTCCAACACGACTGCGCCGAATTGTTCCGCGAGCCGCGGATGGGAATTCGTCATTTCCATTCCGACCCGGGCGAACGCCGCCTCGAGCCCGAGACCGGCCTCGACGCAAACAAGCATGAGGTCGAGCGCGTCTGGAAAGCCGTTGATGATGTCCTGCTGGCGCCGGTCAGCTTTCGCCCGAACGAACAGGTTCGGCAAATAGAGGCCAAGCGCCGCAGCAATGATGAGCGAGAAATAGAGTTTGAAGATCCCAGGCGTCGATCCCACGAACCAGAAAAAAAGCAGCACGAGCAACGGCAGTGCAAC
>DATLOY010000021.1:0-35696 GCA_035536015.1 Sphingomicrobium sp. | reverse complement strand
CGCCGAGCTCCTGCAAAAGTTCTTCGATGGAACTGACGTCGCGGGCGAGCTCGACTTTATGGACGGCGAGGGCGTAGCCGCGCGCTTCTTCAGGGTGAAGCTGGCGCCGCTGCCGAAGACCGAGAGCAAATGTGCGCGTTGCCTGCTGAGCGTGGTGGACCGAACGGTAGAGGTGCAGGCGGAGCGGACCCTGCGCGCCGAAATGCTGCGTGACAGCCTGACGGGCCTGCCCAACCGCCTGGCCTTTACCGAAGCAATCGAAAAGACCGGCGAGAAGGTCGCGCGCGATCTCGAGCATGCGGTGCTGGTCGTCGACATGCTGCGTTTCAGCCGGATCAATGAATCGATGGGCAGCCTTGCCGGCGACGAGTTGCTGATTACCTTCGCGCGACGTCTCATTCTTGCGCTTCGTGCCGGCGATGTTCTTGCTCGCACGGGAGGCAATGAGTTCGGTGTGCTGGTCTCGCTTCGGCGCGGAATCGCCGATGCCCTGAAAGCGGCAGAGCGCATCCAGAAGGTGATGGCGACGCCATTCAAGATTTCGGATCTCGAGATCCGGGTCGAATGCGCAATCGGCCTGGCCCTGATGCATGCCGGCCAGGATCCGGAAGAGCTTTTCCGCAACGCGCAGTTCGCGGTGAAACAGGCGAAGATCGCGGGCAAACCGCAAGTCTATGAGCCCAAGCAGGCCACCGAAGCGAGGCGCCGATTTTCGATCGAGACGGAGCTCCGCCGGGCGCTCGACAAGGACCAGTTGAAGCTCTTCTATCAACCGTTGATCAACCTGAAGTCAGGCGAAGTCTCGGGTTTTGAGGCGCTTGCTCGCTGGACCCACGAGGATCGCGGCGAGATCAGTCCGACCGAATTCATTCCCGTTGCCGAAGAAAGCGGCCTGATCCTGCACCTAGGTCGCTGGGCGATGGACAAGGCCGCACAGACGCTAGCTGACTGGGATCGAGAAACCGGCGAGAAGCTGCCGCTCTACGTCGGCGTGAATCTGTCTGCGATTCAGGTCGCTCGCGACGATATTGCAGCCGTCGTCGAGAGCGCCCTGAAATCGAGCGGTTTGACAGGCGACCGGCTAACCCTGGAGCTGACCGAGAGCTCGATCGTACAGGATCCGGCACGCGCAACTCGGGTGTTCGACGCGCTCAAAGCGCTCGATACGACGGTCGCGATGGACGATTTCGGAACCGGCTATTCCAGCCTTGCCTATCTGCAACGCCTTCCGATCGACGTCCTCAAGATCGACAAGAGCTTCGTTTCGGGAATGATGGTCGACCCGGACGCTGTCGCCATCGTCCGTGCTGTGTTGAGCCTCGCCGAAGCGCTCGGAATGTCGACGACCGCGGAAGGGATCGAGACGGTTGAGCTTGCAACGACGCTGGCGACGCTCGGCTGCGCCTCAGGCCAGGGCTTCTATTTCGCGAAGCCGCTGGAGGCCGAAGCCGCCCTTGAATATTGGCGTTCGCGCTGCCGTTAAACTTCCCGCTGTAATTCCGAATAGCGACCCACACGACGAGTGCGCATTGCCGTTCGAAGCGACGCGTCAATGCTCGCGACGATGGCTTGATGGCGGCAGTCGGGCGGATGAACGCCAAGGCGAAGGATTTGCGAACGCGAACGGCGCAGGGCCGCGGCGGCCACGATGGAGGAGGCGAGGCGGACCCGGCTGCGGCTGGCCCAGGTGATAACCGGCCCGCTCGCGAGCTGAATACGCCGTTCTGGCGACCAAACCCGCCAATGGTCCTCGGCCAACGCAATGCCGCAATCCAGGAGAGCTTCGCGAGCGCCTTCTCCGTAGAGCCAGGCGGGCGCGACAAAACCGGCGATCGGCGTACCGGTGATATTCTCGATCAGCGATCGGCCATCGCGAATCCGGCTTGCAGCCTCAGTTCTCGAAAGGCCGAGGAACTCCCCCTCACCGGCGGTCATGGTCCTGGCCTTGAAACGGCTGAGCAGCCCGGAATGACGCTCCTCGTCGCGATGGAAAAAACCGTGGAGAAAGATTTCGACGCCTGCCTCGGCCCAGCCGCGAAGCCTGGCTGCGAACGGGGTTCCTTCCTTGATGGGCGAGCTGCCCCAATGATTGGGCACGACGAACATCGCCAAACGGTCGCCGACGTGCGGAGCGACCATGTCCCTGAGCTCATCGATCTCAGTTTCGAAGCGCGGCGAAACGTCGTGAATTGAAGCCAGCAGAAGGCGGTCGGCGTTCATGGTCGTTCATCTGCTCCGCTGTGGTGATCTTTGCCAGCCCACACGGTCCGTTATGACAAAAGCTTCACTTGAAGTTCATGGCCTCTTCCCGGCTTCCAAGGTCGATGAGGATCGTCGATGTGTGTGCGTTCTATACGCCGTCCGGGGGTGGCGTTCGGACCTATGTCGACGCCAAGCTGAAGGCGGCCGCGCGTTTCGGCCATGAGATGATTGTGATCGCTCCGGGCGAGCGGGACTCGATCACCCGGGTCGGACCAGGTGCCGTCCTCGCGACAATCGCCTCGCCTACGCTGCCGGTCGACCGGAAATATCGCTATTTCGATGACGAACGAGCATTGCACCGTTCGCTCGATTCCTGGCAACCCGATCATGTCGAGGCGTCCTCCCCCTGGTCGAGCGCGACCATGGTTGGGCGGTGGCAAGGGGCGGCGAGCCGATCCCTGGTGATGCATTCCGATCCGCTGGCGGCTTATGCCTATCGCTGGCTTGGTGGAATGATGCCGACCCCGCTGATCGACCGCTGGTTCGGGTGGTTCTGGCGTCATCTTCGCGGTCTCGACCGGATGTTCGATGTTGTCATTTGTGCGAACGACAATTTGGCGGGGCGGCTTCAGGACGGCGGCTTGCAGCGGGCTGAAACGATCCGGATGGGGGTCGAAACCGGGCAGTTCTCGCCACGACTGCGATCTCTGGAACTCCGAAACGCCGCACTTCGCTCGCTCAACCTGGACCCGTCCGCCACATTGCTTGTCGGCGTCGGGAGGTTCTCCGCGGAAAAGCGCTGGGAAATGGTCATTCGGGCAGTCGGAGAATGTTCGCGAAGCCGGCGCGTCGGCTTGCTGTTGATCGGTGACGGACCGCGCAAGAGGAAACTGGAGCGTCTCGCCGACTGCACCGGCGGCGTCGCCGTCCTCCCAAGGTTGTCCGACAGGTCTCAACTGGCCCAATTGCTGGCGAGCGCCGATGCGCTCGTGCACGGATGCGAAGCGGAAACCTTCTGCATGGTCGCGGCCGAGGCGCGCGCGAGCGGTATTCCGATGATCGTGCCGGACCGCGGGGCCGGCATAGACCAGCTAGTCCCCGGCGCAGGCTTTTCTTACCGAGCGGCGAGCGATCGGGCGCTTGCGCGTGCGATACATGCCTTCATCGAACGCGGTCCCGAACTGCAGCGCGCGGCCGCCGTGAGGTCGAGCGTTGTCCGTTCGATCGATGATCATTTCCGCGATCTTTTCGCGCGATACGCCGGGCTCGAGGAAAGGCACCTCGAGACCTGGCCCATTAACGGCTTATCGGAGCCGGCCGTTGTGCCGGAGCATGCCGCCGTGATGCGCTAGTCTTGGGAGATTCGTCCTGGTCTTTCCGAAGAGTCACATTCACGAGCTATTCAGTGCCGGTTGTCGAATTGCGGGTTTCAATTGCGGGCGGGGTAAGAATGCTGGATCAAAGCTCACAGGAATATTTCCGCAGGCGCGAACAGGCCGAGCGCACTGCCGCGAAGAATGCATCATCTGAAGTCGCTCGACGCGTTCACCAGGAACTTGCGCAGAATTACGCGACCATCCTGCGCAAGAATTAGGACGCGTTCGCGAGCGCCTCGCTCACGATACGGTCAAATTCGTTTCCGGTCGGAAAGCCGGCTTCGACCCAGCGGTCCTCGATGCGTCTCAATGTTCGCGCGATGATCGGACCCTCGGGAAGACCCCGGGCGATGAGGGTTCCCCCACCAACCGGAAGTCGCGGCGGTTTCCAGCCCCGGCTGGCAGCGACGGCTTCAGGCCGGGAAGCGAGAAGGAGCCGGTCGACGGCGCACTCCGTTCCGACACGATAGACCAACACCTCGGGCGACGTGAAAAGATCGGTCGCTGCGGAGCAGGACAGGCGCTTGCGGGCCTTGTTCGAAAGCCTGAGCCGAACGGCGACCTCCTCCGCCGTCAGCGCATTCCGGGGAAGAAGCGCGGCGAGGCGCCGCAGGGGATCACCTTCGACCTCGGCATCCTTCTCGGCTTTGATCAGCGCTCCAAGGCCCTTCAGGCTCTCGGCCGTGATTTCCGGCAGCACGGGCCGCAGGATCGCCCTGTCAAGCATAATGGAGACGGTAGCGGTCGGGTCGGGAACGGCCAGCAGCTTCAGAAGCTCATCGGCAATCCGCTCCCGTGACAGGGCCATAAGATCGTTCGCTCGCTCCGTGCAGGCATCGATCGCGGCCTTGTCGGGTTCGCCTGCGCCAAAGCGCGCATGAAAACGAAAGAAGCGGAGGATGCGCAGATGATCCTCGGCGATGCGCTGGAGAGGATCGCCGATGAAGCGAATGTGCCGCCCGTCCAGATCCTCCAGTCCGCCGAAATAATCGAAGATCTCGCCTGTGTGTGGGTCGGCCGAAAGCGCGTTGATCGTGAAATCGCGCCGGGCAGCATCCTCCTTCCAATCGTCGGTGAACGCGACGGTCGCACGTCGCCCATCGGTCGAGACGTCTCGGCGGAGGCTGGTGATCTCCACCACCTGTCCGTCGCTCACCGCCGTGACCGTGCCATGGTCGATTCCCGTCGGCACCGCCTTGATCTTTGCCGCCTGCAGCCGATCGACGACCTCCTCCGGGCGGATACGCGTCGCCAGGTCCAGATCGCTGATCGGAAGACCGAGCAGGTCGTCACGCACGGCTCCACCGACATATCGGGTGGCACCTTTGTCAGCGTCGAGCGCCCGCAGCAGCTTCGCCATGCCGCGGCGCTTGCGCCATTTTGTCGCGTCGAGCTTCAGCTCCACTGCAGCCTGCGAGACAGATTGACGATCATGGCCGCCGTTGCTCCCCAGATCCTGCGATCGTTCCACATGATCTCGTAATAGTGGCGCTCCGCTCCCTGGAACAGTGCGCTGCGGTAGTGCTGATGGGCTGGGTCCAGTACGAAGTGCAGCGGAGCCTCGAACCAGTCAGCGACCTCGTGCTCGTGCGGAGCGAGCGGCAGGTTCGGGGGCACCACGCCAATAACCGGGGTGACGACATAGCCGGTTACGGTGCGGTAGGCTTCGATAGAGCCGATCACCTCGACCGAGCTCGGTTCAAGCCCAAGCTCTTCATTGGCTTCGCGCAGTGCAGCTCGCTCGGCATCTTCGCCCGGATCGATTCGGCCGCCGGGAAAGGCCACCTGTCCAGCATGCGTCCGCATATGTTCGCGCCGAACGGTAAGGATGAGGCCAGGCTCCGGCCGGTCCGTGACGGCGATGAGCACCGCGGCTGCAATCGACGCGGCGGCGCGCTGTTCCGGGAGATCACCTTCGAGCGGCGGTTCCGTCGGCGGTTCCGAAAGCGAAGCCCGCAAACGCTGCGCGAGGTTCATTCGGCCGAGTCCAGTGCGAAGAAGGCGCCATTGCTCCATATTCCCGCTGGTTCATGCCCTTCCGCGAGCGCGATGTCGGCGAGCTCATAATATACGGACCTGGTCAGCTCGGCCTCGAGCCCATGCCGGACTAAAAGGCGAGGGGAGGGGCCGGCTTCCGTTTCGACGATTGCAAGCGGATGGTCGGGGCCCAGGATCACAACGTCGCCGCTGTCGAGCTTGAGTGCAATCCGGCGAGCCGTGCCCTCGCCCTCGCTTCGCATCTCGATCGCCCGGAAGGCCGTCGAATCCACCTCGATCTCGAGCTTCTCGACGGGCGTGACCAGCACGTGACTTCCGTCCGGCTCACGCCGCAACACTGTCGAGAAGAGCCGGGTCATCGCGGGCCGGCGGATCGGCGAGCCTTGATGATACCAGGTTCCATCGCGCGCGATCCGCATCCCCGAATGGCCGCATCGATCGGGATTCCATTTGTCGACCGGCGGCAGGCGGCGCTGGTCCGCGAGATCCTGAAGTGCGGAAAGGGTCAGACCCTGCAATTCTATGGGCGGACGGCTCTCTGGCATTGGCATCCTGTTGTCATTGCGATGCAGGCGAAGCAATGACGGAACATGGGCAACGGACGGACAGCCATCGTCACCGGAGCTGGAAAGCGCGTCGGCGCGGACATCGCGCGGGCCCTCGTCGCGGATGGCTGGACGGTGATCGCCCACGTGCATCACCCGTCGGACAACGTGCCGGATGGCGCGATCAAGGTTTCGGCTGACCTGCTTCTGCCCGATTGCGCGGAGAGAATTTTCGCCGCCGTCGACGGCCACGCGCCGGTCTGCTTGCTCGTCAATAATGCCGCGCGATTCGCCTGGGACGGCGTCGGCGAGTTCGATCCTGGGGAATTCGATGCACACATGGCGGTCAACGTGCGCGCGCCCGCCCTCCTGATTGACCGTTTCAGCAAGGAGCAGGACGGTTCCCGGGATTCGCTGATCGTGAATCTTCTCGATTCGAAGCTCGCCGCGCTTAATCCCGACTATCTGAGCTACACTTTGTCCAAACAGGCGCTGGCCGGCCTGACCGAGCTTGCGGCGCGGGCGCTTGCTCCCAGGCGGATTCGCGTGAATGGGATTGCACCCGGATTGATGTTGCGATCGAGCGGCCAAAGCGAGGAGAATTTCGAGAGGATGCACGCCAACAACCCGCTTCGTCACGGAGTGACCACGGAGGATGTGATCAGCACCATCCGTTATCTTGTCGAAGCGCGGGCAGTTACCGGCCAGACGATCGTGGTCGACTCCGGTCAGCATTTCCTGGGCCTCGAACGGGACGTTCAGTTCCTGGAGGACCAATGAGTCAGGCCGAATCGACGTTGACCGGGCTGATTCCAGATCGGCTGAAGGTGCGTTCCGCACGAATTTTTCTCGATTCGCTCGAAGTTCAAGCCGACATCGGATTCCATGATTTCGAAGTGGGTGCCCCGCAAAGACTGCTGGTCACGGTCGAAATCTGGCTCGATGACCCATCAATTCCGCCAGACGACGATCCTGCGCGGGCGTGGAATTACGATTTCCTCCGGTCGGAGGTCGTCGAGATCGCGTCGGCCCGTCGCTATAATCTGCAAGAGACCCTCGCGAGCGCGGTATTCGACCGAATCGCTTCCTTCCATGGCGTCGGCGGCCTTCGGGTTCGGACATCGAAGCCGGACGTCTATGCCGATGCAGCCGGAGTCGGCGTGGAGATCGCTTCTTTCTCGGGCCAATGGCCGAACCGTTAGGTCCAGGCCTTCCGGCTGTGGAACAAAAGCCATTGCGCCGCCTTTGAGGCAGGGATAAGGGAGGCGCGCTTGCTGTCGATGATATGTTGATACATCGGCAGTCCCTTTCAAAGGCAGGGCGCGCGTTCGAACGCCCCGTCTGCCGTGATCCCGCGGCGTTTGAGGAGAATTGCGGCTGAATGTCTTACGCCCAACGCAAAGAGATTAGCGGCAACCGGACTCTGGCGATCATCATGGTCGTCATCCTGCAGTTCGGTCTTGGCTATGCGATCGTCACGGGCCTCGCCTACAACGTCATCAAGAAGTCCATTCAGGACTTGAAGACGTTCGACGTGGAGGAGGAACCGCCGCCACCGGAGGAGCCGCCGCCGCCGCCCAAGGACATGCCGAAGGTTCCGCCGCCGCCGATGACTCCGCCACCTTTGGTGCGGATGGCTCCGCAGCAGGAAACGATTCAAACGGTCGTGACCCCCGCGCCGCCGCCGATGCCGGTGATCAGCCAGGCGCCGCCTGCTCCGCCGCCTCCGCCTGCGCCGCGCAAGGTTGAGTCCGCGCACGCGAAGGGCAATTTGCTCGGCCTGTTCAGCGACGAAGATTATCCAGCGTCAGCGCAGGCCGCGGGTGCCGAAGGATCCGCTCAGGCACAGCTGACCATCGGAACGGACGGCCGAGTGGTCGGCTGCTCGCTGGTCAAGTCGACGGGCAATGGCGCGCTTGACGCAGCGACGTGCAACATCTTGCGCCGCCGTGCGAAATTCACTCCCGCGAAAGATAGCAACGGCAACGCCACGACCGACACGGTGACGACACCGACGATCGTGTGGCGGTTGCAGGGCGAATAGAATTTAAACCCGATAGAGATTTCAGAAGGAAAGCACACACATGCAAGCAGCAGCCGGACAAGCAGCAAATGCTAATCCTTATGGCCTGATTCCCGCTCTCCAGCAGGGCGGCGTCATTGCCATCTCGGTCTTCACGATCCTCGTCATCATGTCGATCGGCACGTTCTACATTCTGTTCACGAAGCTCATGCAGCAGCAGAAGATCATCTCCCAGGGCCGCAAGGTTCGGGCGAGCTTCTGGAATGCACCGAACCTTCGTGAGGCGGCGACCAAGCTCGAGAATCGCAGCGCGTATCGCGCGATCGTCGACGACGCGCTGCTCGCGCAGGACCAGCACGGCAAGCTGACCGACCCGATCGACCAGCACGACTGGATGGCGAACAGCCTGGCACGCAGCCAGGGCGCAATCGGCGCCCGTCTGGGTGAGGGCCTCGCCTTCCTCGCGACCGTGGGTTCGACCGCTCCGTTCATCGGTCTGTTCGGCACCGTCGTCGGCATCTACCGCGCGCTGATCAAAATCGGTGCGGCCGGTCAGGCATCGATCGACACCGTTGCCGGCCCGGTCGGTGAAGCGCTGATCATGACCGCGCTCGGCCTGGTCGTCGCGGTTCCGGCGGTGCTTGCCTACAACTGGCTGATCCGCCGCAACAAGTCGATCATGGAGGATCTCGCTGCCTTCACGAACGACCTGCACGGTTACCTGATGTCGGCCGGTGCGGTGAAGCCGCGCATGGCCGCACCGTCGGGCTCGGGTGCTCGCACGACTGCTCAGACCCGGACGGGCGCTCCCGCCGCGTCGGGTAGCGAGCCGGTTCGCCAGCCGACGACCGCCGAATAATCACCGATCGGGCCGGTCGAGCTTCGTCCGGCCCGGCGGCTGAAAGCGGTTCAACAAGGAAAGTATCTAGCCGATGGCAATGAACGTTGGACAAGACACGGGCGAAGAAAATGTCCCGATGTCCGACATCAACACCACGCCGCTCGTCGACGTGATGCTGGTGCTCCTGATCATCTTCCTGATCACGGTGCCGGTCGTCATCCAGACCATTCCGCTGCAATTGCCGAAGGTGCGGTTCGAGGCGACCACGACCAAGCCGGAGAACGTGTCTCTGTTCGTCAAGAATGGTCCCGGCGGAACGTGCGACGTGTACTGGAACCTGACGAAGGTCACTCAGCAGGACCTGCTGAAGCGGGCGGTTCAGAAGCTCGAAGACCAGATCAAGAAGGTCGGCGGGGTCCAGAACATCAACGAAGAGAATATGCCCGAGGCGCACATCCGCGGCGATATCAACACCCAATACAAGTGCATTGGCGCGGCGATCATCACGATGCAGCAGGCAGGCTTCCAGCGGGTCGGCTTCATTTCCGAGCCACCGCCGCTCGCCGGCGTGCGCGCCGACTAGGAGTTATTTGCAATGGCAATGCAGACCACCGGCGACAATGCCGAAGGCGAGCCGATGATGGATATCAACACGACGCCGTTGATCGACGTCATGCTGGTTCTTCTCATCATGTTCATCATCACGATCCCGATCCAGACGCACGCCGTGAAGCTCGACCTTCCGGTCAATCAGCAGAACAACCCGCCGCCGCCGATCGAGCCGCAGAAGAACAAGGTTGTCGTTACGGCGCAGGGCCAGGTCCTTTGGAACGGCAATCCCGTTACGCTCGACCAGCTTCGGCAGTATATCGATATCACGCAGCAGATGAATCCGGTTCCGGAGCTTCACCTGCAACCGGACGCCACCGCCCGCTACGAGTTGGTCGATGAGGTGCTTGCCGTCACGAAGCGGGCCCACGTCCAGAAGATGGGCTTCGTCGGCAACGAATATTATATGAGCATCTTCTAGGTCGTTCAGACCTGGGGATTGAATGGGCGGTTCCTTCGGGAGCCGCCCATTTTCTTTGTCCATTGAATATCTGTGAGAGATGATATACTATTTCTCATAGAGGTGAGCCATGGGACGTTCTCTTCAGATTTCCGACCCACTGCCGATGGTGGAGATGAACACCACTCCGCTCATCGACGTCATGCTCGTCCTGCTCATCATGTTCATCATCACCATTCCCATCCAGACGCACGCGGTGAAGCTCGACCTTCCGGCATCCTGCAAGAACTGCCCGGCGCCGAACGCCAGCAAGAATGTCGTTCGAATTACGAACGAGGGCGGGATTCTGTGGAACGATCATTCGATCAGCGGAGGGGACCTGAGCTTCCTGCTCAATGAAACCCAGCACATGAGGCCGATACCCGAACTTCACCTGCGGCCCGACGCAGCCGCCCGGTATGAGACCGTCGACGACGTCCTGGCGATCACCAAGCGAGCGAGAGTCACCAAGATGGGATTCGTCGGCAATGAGGCCTACCTGAAGGCCTTCTAGCCGCTCCACTCTGGCGCTCTTCAAAGCGTCATGCCATTGCACGGCGCAATGTCAGAACAGCGTCGATTTGCCGTCGTGATCCTTGCTGCGGGGCAGGGAACGCGCATGCGCTCGGACACGCACAAGGTGCTGCATCCGATCGCCAGCCGCCCGCTTCTTCTTCACCTCCTCGAACGGGTTGATGCGCTCGGGGCGGAAAAGCGCGTCGTGGTGGTCGGAAAGGGCCGCGACCAGGTCGAGCTCGCGCTCGCGGGCCGCGACGTCGCGATCGCCCATCAATCGGAGCAAAAAGGTACGGGACACGCGGTCCAGCAAGCGGCGGAGGCGCTGGAGGGATATGAAGGACCGGTCCTGATCCTCTACGGCGACACCCCATTCGTGGAGGCGCAGACCCTGCGGCGCATGCTCGACCGGTTGAACGGGGATGATGGCCCCGGAGTGGTCGTGCTGGCATCCTGTCCGAGCGACCCCGCGAAATATGGCCGGATCATTCTCGGTGGGGGCGATCAAATCGAAAAGATGGTCGAGTTTCGCGACGCGACCGAAGAAGAGAGGGCGGTTCGCCTCTGCAATTCGGGCATGATGGCCGTTCGGGCGAAGGATCTATTCCGCTGGCTCGACCAGGTCGGAAACGACAATGCCGCACAGGAATATTACCTGCCCGACATCGTCAATATCGCAGCCGCCGAGGGCCGCGAGGCTGTAGTCATCGAGGGCGATCCCTATGAAACGGCCGGCGTCAACAGCCGCGCCGAACTCGCGCACCTCGAGCTCGAATGGCAGCGGCGAAGGCGTGAAGAGGTGCTCGATGAGGGCGCGACGCTGATCGACCCGGAAAGCGTCTGGTTCGCCTATGATACAAAGCTCGCCCGTGACGTGACGGTCGAGCCGCACGTCGTTTTCGGGCCTGGCGTCGAAGTGGCCGAGGGCGCGGTGATCAAGGCGTTCAGTCACATAGAAGGTGCGATTATCGGCGCGAAGGCGAGCATCGGACCATTCGCGCGCATCCGCCCGGGAACCACGCTTGCCGATCGGACCAAGGTCGGGAACTTCGTCGAGATCAAAAAGGCCGACATCGGCGAGGGCGCGAAGGTCAATCACTTGTCCTATGTCGGAGACGCGGACGTAGGGGCGGGATCGAACATCGGAGCCGGCACGATCACCTGCAATTACGACGGTTTCGGCAAGTATCGGACCGTCATCGGCGAAGGGGCATTCATCGGATCCAACACGGCCCTGGTCGCGCCGGTCAAAGTTGGCGCCGGGGCGATCGTCGGGGCCGGATCGGTGATCACGGAGGATGTCGAGCCCGACGCTCTTGCGGTCGAGCGTAGCGAACAGAAAGGAATCGCCGGCTGGGCGAAGCGGTTCCGGGAGCGGATGACCCGCAAGGCTGCCGAATAATGTGCGGAATCGTCGGAATCGTCGGCAAGACCGACGTCGCCCAGCGTTTGTTCGACGGTCTCAAGCGCCTCGAATACCGCGGTTATGACTCGGCTGGTATTTGCACCATCGACAGCGGCGAGCTTGTGCGACGGCGGGCGGAGGGCAAGCTCGATAATCTCGCTCGCGAGCTTTCGGCCGACCCGCTCCACGGAACGACAGGCATCGCCCACACCCGTTGGGCGACGCACGGAGCTCCGACCGTCGGCAACGCACACCCGCATATCGTCGGACCGGTCGCTCTCGTGCACAACGGCATCATTGAGAACTTCAAGCCGCTTCGGGACGAGCTGATCGCTGAAGGGCGCAGGTTCGAGAGCGAAACCGACACCGAAGTGGTCGGCCATCTGGTCGCGCGTGAGGTCGAACGGGGGGCGTCGCCGCAGGAAGCGGTCGCCGCCGTGCTCCCCAGGCTGAACGGGGCTTTCGCCATCGCCTTCCTGTTTCGCGATCATCCGGACCTGATCGTCGGCGCGCGCATGGGAGCGCCGCTGACCGTGGGCTATGGCGACGGAGAGAATTACCTGGGGTCGGACGCGCTGGCGGTCGCGCCCTGGACCCAGCAGATCGCATATCTCGACGAGGGGGACTGGGCCGTCGTTCGCCGCGACCGCATCGAAATCTTCGATCGAAACAATCAGCCGGTCGAGCGCGAGATCGTCGAATCCGGTGCGTCCTCGGCTCCGGTCGAGAAAGGCAATTACCGGCATTACATGCAGAAGGAGATTTTCGAGCAGCCGATCGTGGTTGCGCAAACTCTCCAGAGCTACGTCCGTCCGTTCGAAGGCGAGGTTGCGTTGCCTGTTGCCGAAGCCGACCTCGAAAGCATCAATCGCCTGACAATCGTCGCATGCGGGACCAGCTATTATGCCGGGCTGGTCGCCAAATATTGGGTCGAGCAATTCGCCCGCGTTCCGGTCGACATCGATGTTGCAAGCGAGTTCCGCTATCGCCAACCGGTGCTCGAGCCGGGCGGGCTAGCACTCTTCATCAGCCAGTCGGGAGAGACGGCGGACACGCTCGCAGCGCTGAGGCACGCGCGCGCGGAACGGCAACGCATCGCCGTCGTGGTCAACGTTCCGACGAGCTCAATGGCGCGCGAAGCGGATTTGCTTCTTCCGACCCATGCCGGACCCGAAATCGGCGTTGCTTCGACCAAGGCCTTCACCTGCCAGCTGGCGGTCCTTGCGGCGCTGGCGGCGAACCTTGCACGTGCCAACGGCCACCTGAGCAGCGACGAGGAGAAAGAGATCGTCGCCCATCTTCAGGAAGCGCCGGCGGCATTGAATGCCGCGCTCAACCACGACGACGATATCGCCGCGATGGCGCACCTGATCGCGCCGGCGCGGGACGTGCTCTACCTTGGCCGCGGCCCCGACTTCCCAATGGCACTGGAAGGCGCACTTAAGCTCAAGGAAATCAGCTACATCCATGCCGAGGGCTATGCCGCCGGAGAGATGAAGCATGGGCCGATCGCACTGATCGACGACAATGTCCCGGTCATCGTGATCGCGCCGTCGGGTCCGTTGTTCGAGAAGACCGTCAGCAACATGCAGGAGGTCCGCGCGCGCGGCGGCAAGATCGTCCTGATCAGTGACGCCAAGGGCATCGCCGAAGCCGGCGAGGGCTGCATGGCGACGATCGAGATGCCCGAGGTTCACCCATTGATCGCGCCTTTGGTTTACGCGGTCCCGGTGCAGCTGCTCGCCTATCATGTGGCTGTGCTCAAAGGCACCGACGTCGACCAGCCGCGGAACCTGGCGAAGAGCGTAACGGTCGAGTGATCGATCTCGCCATCGTCGGCGGTGGAGCAGCGGGCATTTCCGCTGCGCGCGAGGCGAAAAAGCGCGGCCTCGAAGCGGTGATCCTCGAAGCGTCGGATCGGCTTGGCGGGCGGGTGCAAACCATCGACTGGCAGGGCAGCAAGCTCGATCTTGGCGCGACCTGGATGCACTCCGCGGATCGCAATCCCGTCGCCGCACTGGCTGAGGAGATCGGGGTTTCGATCGACCGGGCCCCGACGCCGTGGCGCAATCAATATAAGAATCTCGGCTTTTCTGCGGAGGAGCAGGCGAACTCATGGGCCGCCATGCAGGCCTTTGCGGACCGGTTGCGATCGGGCGTTCCGGACGATCGCGCGAGCGGAGCGCTTGAACCGAACGGCGAATGGAACGGCTTTCTCGAGGCCCTGAACGGCTACCTCAACGGAACAAGCCTGGAGAAGACATCCGCGGCCGACTTCATCGCTTATTGGGATGGATCGGAGAGCGTGAACTGGCGTCTGCCGGGCGGATATGGCGCGCTCGTGCTCCTTCTCGCTGGAGGCCTGGATGCCCGGACAAATTGCGTTGTTCGCCGCGTAGATTGGGCTCAAGGCGCCGTGCGCCTGACCTCCGACCAGGGCGTGATCGAAGCTCGAAGGGCGATCATTGCAGTTCCGACGAACGTGCTCGCCTCAAGCGACATCGCTTTCCCGGAGTCCGCGGACGACCATCTCCACGCCGCCTCACAGCTGCCGTTGGGGCGCGTCGAGAAACTGTTTCTTGCTCCTCCTGATCCGGACGGCGTCCCGGTGAACGCGCATTTGATCGGCAATCCACGTTCGGCCGAGACAGGCAGCTATATGCTCCGCCCGCTGGGAATGCCCGTGATTGAAGGCTTTTTCGGCGGCGATTGGCTCGACGATTTCGATAACACGGACCTCGCAGCGAAGGGCCGCGAGGAACTCGGAGCGCTTCTGGGCGCGGATTTCGCCCGCGGCCTCAGCGAAATTGCCTATTCCGACTGGAAAGAACAGCCGTACATCCGCGGCTCCTACAGTTATGCGCAGCCCGGACATCATGGTGCTCGCGCGGCTTTGAGGCGGCCGGTCGGCGGGCCGATCGCGTTCGCGGGCGAAGCATGTTCCGATACCGACTACGCGACCGTTCACGGCGCGTGGGAAAGCGGGATCGCGGCCGTCGAACAACTTTTCGGGAAAGCGGATCGATGAAGCATATCGGAATTCTGGCGCACAGTTTCGAAGGCGCGACATTGTGCTTCCGAACGGCATGCCTGGAGGGGGTCGAGCGGCTCGGCGCGCACATGCACCCCGAGATCACGATGACCTGCAGCCCGATGGCGCTGGTGCTGGATGCGTGGGAGCGCGGCGATAATGCGGAGCTCCGCCCCTTCTTCGTGGCCGACGCTGCGAAGCTTGCCGCGGCGGGTGCCGACTTCTTCGTCCTTCCCGACAATACGGCGCACATCGCGCTTGAGAGCGAGGGAGAGCCGTTCCCGCTGCCGGGGCTGCACATCGGCGAGGTGGTCGCCGAGGAGGCACAGAAGCGCGGCTTCAGGAAAGTCGGGATCCTTGGCACGAAATATACGATGACGGGCCCGGTTTATCCGGGCGCGCTCGGCCGTCGCGGGATGGATTATGCAGTGCCGGATGCAGCCGATCGAAAGGTCGTGGACGACATCATCTTCGGCGAATTGTGCCTCGGTGTTTTCACCGATGAGGCGCGCCGAGCATATCTGCGGATCATCGAGAAGCTGGCGAATGAAGGCTGTGATTCGGTGGCTCTCGTCTGCACGGAAATCCCGCTGCTGATCACTGCAGACGTGTCGCCACTACCGATCCTCGATTCGACACGGCTGTTGGCGAAAGCGGCGGTCGAAGTCGCCGTGGGCGAACGTCCGATGCCCTCATGGCGAGGGGGCCCGGTCGGCTAGGCCGCGGCGCGCTTGTCCTCGAGCGCCCTGATCTGGCGACTCAAGCCCTTGTAAAGAAAGTCGATGATTGCGCGGACGCGGGGCGTCTGGCGCACGCGTTCGTGAGTCAGCAGCCAGAGAATACGGCCGTGGTCATCGCGGGGCGGAATGCATCGGATCAGATCCGGATCGGCGTCGGCGACCACACAGGGAAGAACCGCGACCCCAAGGCCCAGCCGAACCGCCGAGAGCAGCCCGGTAGAGCTGGCATGGTGCATCGACACCTGCTCCTCGAGTCCGAGCTGCTTGAGCCACGCCTGGTAGTGCCGCCAGAGATTGCCCCCGCCTCCGCCGATTATGGCGTGGTGCTTCAAGTCCTCGACCGACGAAGGTGCACCGTGGCGTGCCGCGTAATCGCGGCTGCAATAGAGCGTCCAATCGTCGCGGCAGAGCGTCCGTCCGACCAAGCCGGCAGGCTGGTCCCTGGAGCTGCTTCGCAAGGCGATGTCGGCTTCGCCGGCGCCGAGGTCACGCATCTCCTGGCCTGCATCCAGTTCGATCATGATCTCTGGATGAAGTTCATGAAGGTCGCGAAGAAGCGGCGAAAGCAGGCCGTTCATGTAAATGTCTTCGGATGTGATCCGTACCGTTCCGCTCAGCTCACGCGCATAAGCGGTTGCAGCTTCCGAGAATGAATCGGCGGATGCCCCCACTTTCTCCGCATGCCTGAGCAGGGTCTCGCCAGCCGGAGTGATGACGTAGCCGGCCTGCCGCTTTTCGAAGAGCGGATAGCCGAGAACGCGCTCGAGCGCGGCTATTCGGCGGGCGACGGTCGTCTGGCTGGTCCGAAGAGCTCGACCCGCCGCGAGCGTGCTGCCTTCCCGAGCAACGGCGATGAAATATCTGAGGTCGTTCCAATCGAGCATCGTGGCCGTGTCTAGTGCCATTCCCCGCATCCGGCGTTCTGCAATTTTGCAGAATGATAGCACGACATCGTTGCTCACGTAAGTTGCGAAATGAGACTAATTGGAGAGTCGCACTCGAACAGGGAGTACGACCATGACCAAGGCTCTCAAAATTGCTTTCACCGCGTTCGTGATTACCGCGGGAATCATCAAAGGCGCGCCGGCGCTTGCCGAAACGCCGCAAATCAACGTGAGCTACGTGCATACGGCGGATCTCGATCTGTCGACGACGACCGGCCAGCGCCAGTTGGAAGCGCGGCTGTCGCAGGCCGCTCGCGAAGTCTGCGGAGCGGCGTCCGACGTCGACCTCGAAGGCAAGAACGACGTTCGCGCATGCCGAGTCGAGGTGCTTGCTCGCGTGCATGCCAACAGCGGGCTTCTTGCCGCCGCGAACCGCGGAGCCATCGTCGCGATTACCGCTGCTCGCTAAGCCCCGCTTGCCCAATTTCCCGCGCGTCCGTACTCGCTCCCCGGCCTGGACGCGCGGGATTTTTCTTATGCGACTTTCGGATTTCAACGTCCTCAGCTTTGATTGCTACGGCACTTTGATCGACTGGGAGACGGGGCTTATCGAAGCGCTACGTCCTCTGGCTGAGCGGAGCGGCGCAACGCCGGAGCAAATCCTCGACGCTTACGGCCCGATCGAGCTCGCAGCCGAAGAAGAATATCCCGGCCTTCGCTATTCCGAGTTGCTTGAGAAGGTTTACGAGCGGCTTGCGGAGCGTTTCGGCGTTTCGGCGGCGACCGAGGATGCCCGGGCGTTCGGCCAGTCCGTCGGCGATTGGCCCGCATTCCCGGATTCGGCCGAAGCGCTCGAATATCTCAAAGGTCACTTCAAGCTGATCATCCTGTCGAACGTCGACCGGGCGAGTTTCACCGGAAGCAATCGGAGATTGGGCGTCGAGTTCGACGAAATCCTGACCGCTGAAGAGATCGGCTCTTACAAGCCGAGCCTGCGCAACTTCGAATATCTGCTCGATCACCTGAACCAGCGCGGCATTGTCAAGGACGACCTCCTCCATGTCGCGCAGAGCCTGTTCCATGATCACGTCCCTGCGAACCGCATGGGAATCGCGTCGGCCTGGATTGATCGCCGGCACGACAAGCAGGGCGGCGGCGCGACGGTCCTGCCCGATCCGATGCCGCACTACGATTTCCGCTTCACCTCAATGGCTGACCTTGCTGCGGCGCATCGGGCCGAGCAGGCCTGACGGCAGTCCCTCGACAAGCTGGGGACGAACGGGAATAGCCGAGACATGCACCGTCCGTTGCGCCTGACCATCGACCGTTCCGCAATCCAGGCCAATTGGCGCTGGCTGGAGGACCATTCGGGCGTTCCGGCCGGAGCCGCCATCAAGGCCGACGGCTATGGCCTGGGTGCGCGCGAGACTGCCGAAGCATTGATCGAAGCGGGGTGTGCGAACTTCTTCGTTTCGACGTGGGCGGAGGCGGAAGCCCTCGGAAACCTGCCCGACGACGTCAGCCTGGTCGTGCTCCACGGCGTCGGGCCGGACGATGTGAACGCCGCTCTGGGACTGCCGGCCCGCCCGTGCTTGAACTCGGTCGAGCAGGTCGCGCGCTGGAAGGACATTGTGCCCGGTCGCTCATGCGACGTGATGATCGACACCGGGATCAATCGCCTGGGGCTTCGAACCGATGAGGTCGGCGCGCTGGACGGCCTCGCGATCGATACGCTGCACAGCCATCTCGCTTGCGCTGACGAGGACGGCCAAATGAACGCGACGCAGCTGCAGCGGTTTCGGGACGTCGCGGCAAGCGTTCCTGCCAAACGCTACGCCTTCGCCAATTCCGCCGGCATTTTCCTCGGCCGGGACTATAGCTTCGACCTCGTTCGACCCGGCCTGGCGCTGTACGGCGGCGTTCCGCGACCGGAGGCCGCAGGCAAGATGCGGCAGGTCGCACGCATCGAAGCTCAGATCGTTCAGCGGCGGACGATCCGGGCGGGTGAAACCTGCGGCTATGGCGCCACCTTCACTGCTCCTGAGGACACAGAGGCCGCCATCCTCAACATCGGATATGGCGACGGCTATTTGCGAGGCTTCTCGTCGACCGGGAGCGCATTTGCTGGTGAGTTTGCTCTGCCCGTCATCGGTCGGGTGTCGATGGACCTGATCGCGATCGACGTCGACGCCGCGAAGGGCCTCAGCGAGGGCGACTGGGTCGAGATCGACTACGATCTGCCGAACGCTTCGAAGCAGTCCGGCCTTTCGCAGTACGAGCTTTTGACGACGCTCGGGTCGCGGTTCGAGCGGGTTTGGCGCTAGGCGGCGGGGTTTTCGGTTCGTAGCTGCAGAGGTCAGCGACCGGGCAGCGCCAGCATTCGGGAAGCCTCGCCTTGCAAGTGTAGCGGCCATGCAAGATCAGCCAGTGGTGCGCGTCACGGCGGAATGGCTGAGGCACAATTCGTTCGAGCTTGGCTTCAACCTCGTCGACATTCTTGCCCGGCGCGAGGCCGGTGCGATTGCAGACGCGGAACACGTGCGTGTCGACCGCGAACGTCTCTTCGCCAAAGGCGGTGTTGAGCACCACGTTGGCGGTTTTTCGCCCGACGCCGGGAAGGGCTTGCAGTTCCTCCCGAGTCCGCGGAATTTCGCTGCCGTGATCGCGGATCAGCGCTTCGGAAAGAGCGATGACGTTCTTCGCCTTGGTATTGAACAGGCCGATCGTCTTGATCGCGTCGCGAAGATGTTCTTCCCCGAAATCAACCATTTGCTGCGGAGTCTTGATGCGTTCGAAGAGCGGGCGGGTTGCGATATTGACGCTTGCATCCGTCGCTTGGGCTGAAAGAACGACGGCGACCAGCAGCTGGTAGGGATTGGTCGATTCAAGCTCGGTCGTGGGCGAAGGATTGGCTTCCGCCAGCCGGCGGAAGAATTCGAAAATCTGATCGCGCGTCACAGGGACCCGATCACGTCCTGCATCGTGTAGAGTCCGGCCGGCCGGCCAGCGAGAAAGCGGGCGGCTGCAAGGGCGCCGCGAGCGAAGATCTTGCGGCTGTCGGCGCGATGGCCAAGCTCGATCCGCTCCCCGTCGGCAGCAAGGATCACGACATGCTCTCCGGCGACCGATCCTCCGCGCAACGAGGCGTAGCCGATACTGCCGGGTTCACGCGCATGGGGGTGCTCGCTGATGCGATCGAACCGGCTCAGCTCCTGAACGGTGGCTCCTCGGCCCTTGGCCGCGGCCTGGCCAAGCATCAGCGCGGTACCGGACGGCGCGTCGACCTTGTGACGATGGTGCATCTCGAGGATTTCGATGTCCCAATCGGGTCCAAGGCGCGCGGTCGCCTTTTCGACAAGATCGCGAAGGAGATTGATTCCGAGCGAAGTGTTCGGGGCATGGATGACGGCGATCGACTTGGCCGCCTCGGCGATTGCCGCATGATGTTCGGGCTTCAGCCCGGTCGTTCCGACCAGGATCGGAATGCCGGCCGAAACGGCGCGATCGAGGCTGGCCTTCAACCCGTCGGGCGCCGAGAAATCGACCAGGACGTCACCATGATCCTGATCGATCGCAAACCGATCGTCCTCGGCGACTGCATTGGCGATCGCTTTCCCCATGCGGCCTTCAGGCGCGAACAGGCTGATGCGGACGGGCTGATCGGCAGTGCGCATGACTGCTGGTTAGCGAAGCCGTTCCTGCAGCGCCAGCGCGGCTGCGGGAGCGCGGACCTTCGCGCCGTTGATCATGAAGATGTAGGCATCGCCGCGCTTCAGCCAGTCACGCGCGCGTTCGGCGAAGCTGTCGAGCGTCGCTCCATCATAACCCGTCTCGACATCTTCATTCATTCGCTGCAATCGCGCGTAGGAAAAGTCGGCGGTGTCAGCTTCGATGCAGGGATAATCGTCGGAATCCTCGAACACGACGGCAATGTTGCGAGCTCGGCAAAGCTCGAAGAACTTCTCATCTTCGAAGCTGCGGTGCCGCGGCTCGATGACATGGCGGAGCGTGATCCCGTTGAGCGTCTCGGGAAGCAGGTCGATGAATCCCGCGATGTCGTCACGGTCGAACCGCCGATAGTGAGTGAACTGCCAGAGGATCGGGCCTAGCTTCGGGCCAAGTGCGGCGAATCCCTGATCGAAGAAGCCGGAAAGGCCTTCTTTCGCCTCGGCGAGCTTCGACTTCATGACGCAATAACGCGAACCCTTTACCGCAAACTGGAAGCCGTCGGGCGCGACTTTCTCCCAATTCTCCCAGCTTTTCGGCTTCTGCCGGCCGTAGAAGGTCGCGTTGATCTCGATCGCGGTCAGCGCGCGCGACGCATATTCCAGCTCTTTCGCCTGGGGCAATTTGTCGGGATAGAAAACGCCGCGCCACGGCGGGTAAGTCCAACCGCCAACGCCGATGCGGATTTGTCCTTCGCTCATCGCGCGCCCGCTCTATGCTGCCTCGATGGACATTCGCAACATCGTCATCCTGACCGGAGCCGGAGTTTCGGCCGAAAGCGGCCTCGCGACCTTTCGCGGGCCGGATGGCCTGTGGGAGGGCCACCGGGTCGAGGACGTGGCGACGCCTGAGGCATATCGACGCGATCCGGCCCTGGTTCATGCCTTCTACGATGCGAGGCGCGAGAGGCTCGGAACGGTCGAGCCGAATGCGGCGCACGAAGCGCTCGCCAAGCTCGACGCCGAATGGCCAGGCGAACTGCTGCTCATCACCCAGAATGTCGACGACCTGCATGAACGCGCCGGCTCGACGCGGTTGCTTCACATGCATGGCGAATTGACCAGCGGCTGGTGCCTGGCTTGCGATGAGCACTTTGGCTGGACCGGCCCGATGGGCGAGGGTGCCTCGTGCCCGAAATGCAGCGCGACAGGGCGGGTGCGTCCCGATATCGTCTGGTTCGGCGAGATGCCCTACGACATGGAGCGGATCGACGAGGCGCTGCGGCGCTGCGACCTGTTCGTCTCGATCGGGACGTCGGGCGCGGTCTACCCCGCCGCCGGTTTCGTCCAGACTGCACGCTACTGCGGCGCGAAGACGCTCGAGATGAACCTCGAGCCGAGCCTGGGCAGCTATATGTTCGACGAAAGCAGGATCGGACGAGCCGGCGATCTGGTGCCGGAATGGGTAGCCGAGCTGCTCGGTCAGTCCGCCCACTCGAGGCCGATCTCGCGATAAAGGCCGCGGTCCTCGTCCCACCTGGGATTGACCTTCACGTGCAGGAACAGGTGGACGGGCCGGCCGAGATGGTGCGCGATTTCCTCGCGCGCGGCGGCGCCGATCTCCTTGAGACGACGCCCGCCTTTGCCAATGACGATCGCCTTCTGGCTGTCACGCTCGATAAGGATCTGCTGGCGGATCACCGTCGATCCGTCAGGGCGGTCCTCCCAGGTCTCCGTTTCGATGGCCGTTGCGTAAGGCAGCTCCTGATGGAGCCGATTGACGATCTGTTCGCGCGTGAGCTCGGCGGCGATAAGTCGATCGGTGGCGTCGGAGACTTCGTCTTCGGGGTAGAGCCACGGACCTTCGGGCATTGCATCGGCGAGCGCCTGCTTGAGGTCGGGCACGCCGTCGCCCTGCGTTGCACTGATCATGAAAACCTGTTCGGGATTGAGCCGCGCCGTCAGGTCGGCGGCAAGGGCGAGGAGCGCCGGCTTCTTCACGAGATCGACCTTGTTGAGCGCGATGAACAAGGGATGTTCGCGCTTGGCGAGACCCTCGACGATGCGATCGATGCCGGCTTTCAGGCCGCCGGCCGCGTCGATGACCAGCAGGACGAGATCGGCATCCTGCGCTCCGCTCCATGCCGCGGCGACCATCGCCCGGTCGAGGCGGCGGCGCGGGTCAAAAATTCCCGGAGTGTCGACGAGGAGAATTTGCGCCCCGTCTTGGATGGCGATGCCCATCAGCCGCGCGCGCGTCGTTTGGGCCTTCGGGCTGACGATCGCGACCTTCTGGCCGACAAGCGCATTGACGAGGGTCGACTTGCCCGCATTGGGCGCCCCGATGACCGCAACGAAGCCGGCGCTCGTCATTGCAGCTGGTTCAGCAGGGCTTTGGCTGCCTCGGTTTCGGCTTCCTGCTTGGAGGAGCCCTCGGCGGTCGCATCGCCGAGGCCCTTGACGACGACTCGGACGACGAAGGTTGGCGAATGGTGCGCGCCGGTTCGCGACACGACCTCATAATGCGGCGACCGGCCGTTGCGCGCGGCGGCAAGCTCCTGAAGCGCTGACTTGGGGTGCTGGGGGGCGCGCTCCTGATCTTCGAGATAGGCGGCCCAAAGTCGCAAAACCAATGATTGCGCGGCGTCCATGCCGGCGTCGAGGAACAGCGCCCCGATCAACGCTTCGACCGCATCTCCCACCACATTTTCGCTTTGGTTGGCACCATCTTCTCGAGCCTGCTTGCCCAGGCGGAGGAGTTTGGGAACGCCAAGGTCGCGGCCGACTTCGGCGCAGGTCTCTCGAGCCACCAAGGCATTGTATCGACGCGAGAGCTTGCCCTCCGGTTCGCCGGGATAGCGTTCGTAGAGTTCGCGCGCGATCACGAGTCCGAGCACCCTGTCCCCAAGGAATTCCAGCCGCTCGTAACTGTCTTTGCCCATGCTGGAATGGGTCAGTGCGCGCTCATAAGGACTAAGGTCCGCGGGCGAGTGACCGAGCTTGTCCCGGACGAAGGCCTGGATGTCTCCGCTCATTCGGGATTGCCCGTGTAACCGTTGCCGATGCGACTTGCGCGCAGAGCGGTGAACCAGGTCCAGGGCTCAAGATACGACGAGCTTCCGTCGGTCGACCAGAAGGTCACGAGCGCGCGCCCGATAAGGTTGTCGACCGGGACCATCCCAATGCCGCCTTCCATCGCCGAGAAACGGCTGTCGAGGCTGTCGTCGCGATTGTCCCCCATCAGGAAGACATGGCCGGCGGGGACGGTCGTCGCAGCGAAGTCGTCGGCGGTTGCGCTGTCGGTTTGATCGAGCACGGTGTAGCTCGGCCCGCCCGGAAGAGTCTCGCGATAGGCCGGGAACAGGCACATCATGCGGTCGCCAGACGCGACAACCATCGGCGAAGCCGGCGGGACGACCTTGCACGGGCTGTTGGGGCTCATTCGGAGGGCAAATGGCGGCAGCTTCTGTCGCGGCAAGGGCTTGCCGTTGAGGATGACTTCGCCGCGCCTGACTTCGACCGTGTCGCCGGGAATGCCGATGACGCGCTTGATAAGATCGTCCTTCTCCGTGGGGTGGCGGAAGACAACGACGTCGCCGCGCTTCGGAACGTGCGAGAAAAGCCTGCCGCTGAAGGAGGGAAAGCCCCACGGGAAGCTGAAGCGGGAGTAGCCGTAGGGCCATTTCGCGACAACGAGATAGTCGCCAATATAGAGCGTCGGCAGCATCGATCCCGATGGAATGCTGAACGGAGCGACGATGAAGCTTCGCAGGATCCAGGCAAGGATCGCCAGCGTCAGGATGAATTGAAGCAGCCCCCCGTCCTCTTTGGACTTGGGTTTGCCGGGCGGGGACTTGCGGGTGAAGGGAAGGCGCATGAGCGGCTGCTTCTTTCGGGCCGCCGCGCATGCGTCAAGCCGGGGTGGCATTTGGCGGCCCGGCCTTTATGTGCCTCGACAATGGCTAAGGAACAGCAGCAAGGCGAGGTCCGGCGGCTCGACGAGCTGTTCACCGTGGAGCCGGGTCGGCTGGCGTCACTGACCTTTCATGTGGCGGGCATCTATTTCGACTGGTCGAAGACGCACCTCGATGCACCGATCGTCGGACAGGCAATCGAACGATCCGAGAAGATGGGATTCGCCAAGGCCAGGGATGCGCTCTTTTCGGGCGAAATCGTAAATCCGAGCGAGGAACGCCCCGCAACGCATGTCGCCGAACGAGGCAGCGGGTCTCCGGAAGATGTCGACCTCGCCGCCGTGCGCCACCAGCGAACGCGCGCCCTGGTCGACGCGATCGAAGCCGGCGCTTTTGGCGACGTCACCGGGATTCTCCACATCGGCATTGGCGGATCGTTGCTGGGGCCGGCGCTGCTGGTGGATGCGCTCGGCCGCCGCCGGTCGAAGCTTCAGGTACGATTCCTGTCTAATATCGACGGCGAGGCCTTCGATAGCGCCGTAGCCGAGCTGGATCCCGCGACGACCCTCGTTGTCGTGGTCTCGAAGACCTTCACGACTGCCGAGACGCTGATGAACATGACGGCGGCGGTCGATTGGTTGGGCGACGCGGGCATCGATGATCCAGAAGGGCGATTGATCGCGGTCACTGCTGCGCCGGAAGGCGCGGTCAAGGCCGGCATCGACGACACTCGCATTTTACAATTCGGGGAAGGTGTCGGCGGCCGTTATTCTCTTTGGAGCGCTGTCGGTGTTTCGGCAGCTCTCGCGCTTGGCTGGGACGCGTTCGAGGAGTTGCTCGAAGGCGCGGCGGAGATGGATCGGCACTTCCGCTTCTCGGAAAGCGCGCAGAACGTGCCGCTGCTCGCCGCTTTCGCCGACCGGCTCTACACGGAACGGCAGGGGTGCCAGACCCGCGCCGTCTTTGCCTATGACGAGCGTCTGCGGCTGCTTCCATCCTATCTTCAGCAGCTCGAGATGGAATCCAATGGCAAGTCGGTCACGAAGGAGGGGAAGCCTGTGGCGGACCCCACCGCGCCGGTGACATGGGGCGGCACTGGCACCGACGCGCAGCACGCGGTGTTTCAGCTGCTCCATCAGGGGACCGTGCTCGTCCCGGTCGAATTCGTCGCAGCGAACGAGGCCGACGAGAGCGGCGATCCCGAGCGGCACCGCCAGCTGCTGCTGAATGCCTTCGCTCAGGGCGCTGCGCTCATGCAGGGCCGCGACAGCGATGACCCGCAGCGCCGCTATCCGGGCAATCGTCCGAGCGCGACGATCCTGCTCGACCGGCTCGATGCGCGGACGTTGGGAGCATTGATCGCCTTTTACGAGCACCGGACGTTCGCGAATGCGGTGCTGATGGGCACCAACCCCTTCGACCAGTTCGGCGTGGAGCTCGGGAAAGAAATTGCGCGCAGCCTAAGCGAAGGCACCGACGAGAGCCGGCTTGATCCTTCGACGCGCGCGCTGATCGAAAGAGCGGGAATCTGATGGCGGACTTCGACCTATTCGTGATCGGCGCCGGGTCGGGCGGCGTTCGCGCTGCCCGAATGGCGGCGGCCTATGGCGCGCGCGTCGCAATCGCCGAGGAATATAAGGTCGGGGGCACGTGCGTGATCCGCGGCTGCGTCCCGAAGAAGCTGCTCGTCTACGGCGCGCACTTCGCCGAAGACCTCGAAGATGCCGCGATGTTCGGCTGGGACGTGCCGGAGAAACGCTTCGACTGGCCGGTGCTGCGCGACAATGTGCTCGCGGAAGTCGGACGGCTCGAGAGCGCGTACACGGACACGCTGACCAATCATAATGTCGCGATCTTCCACGACCGGGCAGAGCTCACCGGCGCGAATTCTGTCCGACTGAGGTCGGGCAAAACGGTCTCAGCCGACAAGATCCTGATCGCAACGGGCGCTCGGCCGCAAATGCCTGAGCTTCCTGGCATCGAGCACGCAATCAGCTCGAACGAGGTGTTCCACCTGCCCGAGATCCCGAAGCGCATCGTGATCGTCGGCGGGGGCTATATCGCCAACGAATTTGCGGGGATTTTCCATCAGTTCGGAAGCCACGTCACGCTGGTCAACCGGACGGACGTGCTTCTTCGCGGCTACGACCAGCAGATCGTCGACCGGTTGATCCAGATCTCGATCCGCAAGGGCATCGACTACAAATTCCACGCGACGATCGATCGCATCGAAAAGCTCGATGACGGAGCGCTCAAGCTCGCCATGACCGGGTGCGACGATTTCGACGCGGACGCGGTGCTTTTCGCCACCGGCCGGCGGCCAAATGTCGAGAATCTCGGCTGCGAGGCTGCCGGCGTAGAGGTCGGCGAACGCGGCGAGCTAAAGGTCGATGCCGACAATCGCACAAGCGTGCCGTCGATCTTCGCGGTCGGCGATGTGACCGACCGGGTACAGCTGACCCCAGTCGCAATCCGGGAAGGCCAGGCATTCGCCGATACCTTCTTCGGGAAGAAGCCGCATCAGGTCGATTATAGCTGTATCCCCAACGCCTGTTTCAGCCATCCGCCGATCGCCGGTGTCGGAATGACGGAGGGCGAAGCGCGAAACCGCCTCGGCACCGTCCGCACCTATGTTTCCGACTTCCGGGCGATGAAGAACGTTCTTGCCGGGCGCGACGAACGCTCGCTCTACAAGCTCGTTCTTGACGGCGAGACAGACCGGGTCGCCGGAATCCACATGATCGGGCCGGACGCTCCCGAGATTCTCCAGGCGGCGGCGATCGCCGTCAAAGCCCGGCTCAAGAAAGCGGACTTCGACGCGACCGTCGCGCTTCATCCCACCATGGCGGAAGAGCTGGTGCTGATGCGCTAGCTATTGCGCTCGCTGCGCGTCCAGGGTCGAGCCGTCGCCCCGAAGCATGTGGAGGCCAGTCACGCTGCCGCCCGCGACGTCGAAGCGAATGCGGGTTGTCGGATCATCGTCGAACGTGAACTCATTCGCTCCGATCGGCACCATCGTGATCTTTGGATTGGTGCCGCGCTGCCAGACCAGGCCCGAACCACTAAGCGACACGGTGCGCTCGCCATAGGTGCCGGCATAAGCGGCGAGTGGCAGGGCGGTCGCTACAGGATTGGTCTTGGCTTCGAGCAGAGCCGCCTGCGCATCGAGGAGGCGCTTGTCATCGCCCGTCGCGGTCGCGGCCAGCTTGCGCCACGCATGGACCTCGGCAACATCCAGGGCCTTGTCCACGTCAACCTTCGTATTCGGGGCAAAACCCACGCCTTCCCAGTCCTTGCCCGTTGAGGCGAGGACCGCGCGTCCGACGGAGATGCTGATGATCATGCCGTCGGGGAGAGGGTAGAAATTGTTGCGGAATCCTGCGCCCGCAGTGTTTTCGCCGATCAGTTCGCCGAGCTTGAACCCGGCGACATGGCCCGTGAATTCCTCGGCCGCGCTTGCAGTACCGCCGCTTGTAAGGACGTAGAGAGGTTTGCCGACCATCCGGGCAGTTGGAAGCGACGCCAGTGTGGAGAAGCTCTCAGCGGGTTTGCCGCCCATGTAGAAGGTTACAATCTTCTGCTTCGGCGCAAGGAAATGGCTTACGAGATATTGCACGGCTTCCGGGCTTCCGCCGCCGTTGCCGCGCAGGTCGATGATCGCTGCGTCGCCGTCGCGAAGAAACCGCATCGCCGTGTCCAGCGCCTCAGCCGTCTTGGGTCCGGCCCAGACAAAGCCGTCATAACGCATGTAGCGAACGTTGCCGGGCAAGATCTTGAGTTCGCTGATACCATGATTGCGGCGAACCGCCTCGCGGATGTCGTCGGGCGTGGGTGGCGGGTCGTCAGCATCGACGTTCGGTCCGGCAGCAGCCAACGCCTTCGATCGTTCGGGATCGAACATCACGCCCAGATGCTTGTCGGGCGTGACCTGATGGAGGTCGGCGTTGATACGCTTCGCGAGCTCGTTGGGATCGGCCACGTCATAATGGCCGTCGGCGAGGCCTTTCGCGAGCGCTGCATCGAGCTTGGGGCGCACGTCGGGAAGAACGTAGTGGGAGTTGAGCAACTGCCGAACCGCTGCAACGACTTCGCGTCCGTTGATCTGTGCTTGCGCGCTCGGCGCAGGCGCTGCCATCTGTGCGGTTGCGGAGGCGGGGATAAGTCCCAGCGCCGCCACGAAAATCATTCCCCTAAGGCGTTTCATGCGTCGCTCCTACCCATGAACGGCTCGATGATATTGTGCGCCGCGCTCCAAGACTATGCGAAGGCAGTCCCCCAGGTGCCAAAATCTGGCAAGCAGGTCGCGGCTCTGGACGGGGCACAGCCCGCCACTATAGCGGGGCTCTCGCATTTGCCGGGGGAATGATGGATTTTGACGCGGTCGTGATCGGCGCGGGCCACAACGGCCTCACCTGCGCTTACTACCTGGCGAAGAAGGGCCTGAAGGTCGCCGTTCTCGAGGCGGCGGATGTCGTCGGCGGAGCTGCCGTCACCGACGAGTTCCTGCCCGGCTTCAGAAATTCGGCGGCCAGCTACACGGTCAGCCTGCTCAATCCCAAGGTGATCCGTGATCTCGATCTGGAACGCCATGGCCTGAAGGTCGTGCTGCGCAAGACGGACAATTTCCTGCCCGGCGACGGTGACTATCTGCTGGCCGGTCGCGGCGGTCTCACGCGCAAGGAGATCGCACGGCACGTGAAGAGCGATGGCGACGCTTACGATCGCTACGTCGCCGAGCTCGAAACTGTCGTGAAGCTGCTAAAGAAATGGCTGCTTCGCGCGCCCCCGAACGTCGGCTCCAGGATCAGTGCCTTGCCGAAGGTTCTCAGCCTCGGCCGCGATATGGCCGGACTTTCGCTGCCGGAAACGCGGATCGTCCACGATTTCGCCGTCCGCAGCGCGGCGGAAATCCTTGAAAGGCATTTCGAGGGCGAGCTGACGAAAGCCTTGTTCGGCTTCGACGGCGTGGTCGGCAATTTTGCCTCGCCTTACGCATCAGGAAGCGCCTACGTCCTTCTCCACCATCTTTTCGGTGAGGCCGCCGGGGTTCCGGGCGCGTGGGGCCATGCGATTGGGGGAATGGGATCGATCACACAGGCGATGGCGCGCGCGTGCCGCGAAGCGGGCGTCGACATCGTCCTGAATACCCCGGTCGAAGAGCTGATCGTCAATGGCGGCAGAGCCGCGGGAGTCGTAGCGGGTGGCAAGGCCTGGCGCACCAGGACCGTCGTGTCGGGCGTCAATCCCAAGCTGTTGTTCGACCGGCTTGTCCCGCGCGGGGCGGTCGACGACGACGTCGCGAGCCGGATGCATAGCTGGAAATGCGAAAGCGCGACCTTCCGGATGAATGTCGCTCTGTCGGAGCTTCCGAAATTCACGGTATTGCCGAAGCGCGGCAATCATCTGACCGCCGGAATCATCATGGCGCCGAGCCTTGGCTATATGCATCGTGCATATCTCGACGCGGAGCTGAACGGCTGGACCAGACAGCCGATCATCGAAATGCTGATTCCTTCAACGCTCGACCCCAGCCTCGCGCCGAAGGGCAAGCACGTCGCGTCACTCTTCTGCCAGCACTTCCGCTACAATCTTGGACCGGGTCGAAGCTGGGCCGACGAGCGCGAGAAAGCGGCCGACGCAATCATCGCGACGGTCGATACCCATGCGCCGGGTTTCGCCAAATCCGTGCTCGGGCGCCAGATCCATTCGCCCCTCGATCTGGAACGGCGCTTCGGTCTGATCGGCGGCGACATTTTCCACGGCAAGATGAGCCTCGACCAATTGTTCAGCGCCCGGCCGATGATCGGCGCCGCCGATTACCGGATGCCGCTCAAGGGGCTCTACCTTTGCGGATCGGGCGCTCATCCCGGCGGAGGGGTGACGGGCGCCCCGGGCCATAATGCTGCACGGGCGATCCTCAACGACCGGCGCTTCTGGAAACGGCGCAAGTGAGGCCGCTCGAGGGCATCAAGGTCCTCGACCTTTCGCGCGTGCTCGCGGGACCGTGGTGCACCCAATTGCTCGCCGACCTCGGCGCCGAGGTGATCAAGATCGAGCGGCCGGGTTCCGGCGACGATACGCGCCACTGGGGCCCGCCGTGGCACGGTGAGGGGGAGCGACGCGTCGCCGCCTATTTCCTAAGCTGCAATCGCGGGAAAAAGTCGGCGGCGATCGATTTCGCGCAACCGGAGGGCGCGGCACTCGTGCGCAAACTGGCGGATGAAGCCGACGTCATCGTTGAAAATTTCAAGGTTGGCGGCCTGAAGAAATTCGCGCTGGATACGGAGACGTTGCGGGGCGCAAACCCTCGCCTGATCTACGCGTCGATCACTGGTTTCGGCCAGGATGGGCCCTACGCCGAGCGTGCCGGCTACGATTACATCATCCAGGGGATGGGCGGCCTGATGAGCATCACGGGCCTGCCGGATGACATGCCCGGGGGCGGACCCATGCGCGTCGGGGTCGCCGTCGTTGATCTGTTCACGGGGCTTTACACCTGCGTAGCGATCCTTTCGGCCCTTTACGCGCGGGAGCGGACGGGCGCGGGCACGCATATCGACATGGCCTTGTTCGATACGCAGCTGGCGATGCTCGCCAACCAGGCGTCGAATGCCCTCATTTCCGGGAAAGACCCGCCGCGGCAGGGAAATACGCATCCCAACATCGTGCCCTACCAGCCATTCGACGCGGCCGATCAGCCGATCATCATTGCGGTAGGCAACGACCGGCAATTCGCTCGGCTTGCCCGGATCTGCGGCCATCCCGAATGGACGAGCGACGAACGCTTTGCATCCAACGCCTTACGCGTCGCCAACCGCGACGAGATGGTAAGACTGGTCAGCGCGGCGATCAGAACGAAGGCGGCGGCGGACTGGCTGGAACAGCTGGAGGCTGCCGGAATTCCCGCGGGTCCGATCAATCGCATCACCCAGGCGCTGGGCGATACACAGGCGCAGCATCGTGGAATGGTGCGGACGATCGCGGGGACCAGGCTTGTCGGATCACCGGTTTGCATGGAAGGTGAGCGCGCCGATTCCGAACTGCCGCCTCCGGCTCTGGGCGAACATACCGACGAAATCGTTGAACGCTTGATAGATTCGGCCCAGCTCGAGCGGCTGCGAAGCGCCGGGGTAATCGGCTAGGAGTCGATCTCTTCGCGACCGTAGCGCGATTCAATGAAGCGGCCCTGCGTCTCGAATGCCGCCATATCCGCTCGTGCGAGCTTTTCGCCGATCTCGCCGAGGGCCGTGCGGCTGGCCGCCAGCGCTTCGGTCAGCCGTTGATCGGCAGTGAGGCCTTCGCCGTCGAGTTCGCTGCGGTAGGCCGCCGGCACATGCATGTAGCGGTCGAGCAGTCCCGGAAGATGCAGCGACATCAGCCGGCGCGCGTCCTGCGCGTTGGGATCCAGCGTATCCACTCGCTCCAGCGTTTGTCTGAGCGATGGGAGAATTGCGCTGATCGAATCCACTTCGGCCTGTGCCGGGGCGGGAAGGGCGCGCCGCGTGCGGTAGAGATAGGAATCGAAACGCTGCACCATCTCGCCGTTCGGCAACGAGGTCGGCGGCGGCGCGGCGCCGCGATCGTTTGACGGAATGACCGCGAGCAGTCCCGCGATCCCAATGGCGAGGCCGACTGCGGCGAGAAATCCGAACATTCCGATGCCGCTCGGCAGGACAAGGCCAAGGACGATCGTGGCGAGGCTGATCACGCCGATCGCGACGGCGATCTGCGCCACCCGGCGTTTGAGGTCGGTATTCAGGCGCTGGCGCTCGCGTCGGGCCGCGTCGCTTATGGCGCCCTTGCGCTCGTCGAGCCGCTGGAAGACCGCATTTGCGTGGGCAATGGCGCGGTCGGCTTTGTCAGTCGTCATTTTGCCTCGATCGGCGTCAAGGGCGACGCCGCGCCCTCGATCTTCGCCTGATTTACCCCTTCAGCGCGCGCAATATAGCCCCTCGATTTTTCGACTTCCCTGCCAAGCGTGTCGACGGTTTGCTTCATGTTGCCGAGCGCTTCGAGCTTGAAGCGGTCGATCTGGTCCATCGTGTCGTAGATATTCTGGAATGCGCGCTGCAGCGTCTCCAGCGGAATGGTGGAGGAGGCGGCCTGCTCGTGAATCGCTCCGCTCTGCGTCTTCAGCATTTCGCCGGTCGAATCGATCATCCCGGCCGTCGTCGTATTCAGGGCCCCGATCTGTTCAAGGACCAGCTTCTGGTTGGTCATCGCCTGGGCGACCGTAACCGCGGTGCGAAGCGCCGACACGGTCGTGGTCGAAGCACGGTCGACGCCCTTCACCAGCTCGACATTGTTCTTCTTGACGAGGTCGAGCGCGAGATAACCCTGAACCGTGACCGCCATCTGCGTAAGCAGGTCGGTCGTGCGCTGGCGCGTGTAGAAGAGCGCCGTCTCCCGGATCGCCTTGGCCTTTGCGGGATCAGTCGCATCCAGCTCGTTGGCTTTGTCTTCGAGGTTCTGGTCGAGCGTCTTCGAGATGTGAACCATCTGTTCGAGCTTGTGCATCGTCTTCCAAAGGTTCGCGCGCTCGGTGTCGATGGCTGCATTATCCATCAACAGCTCATCCTTGCCTGACGCCAGGCGGGCCAGGATCGCGGAAATATGCGTCTGCGAGCTCTGATACTGGCGGAAATAGCTCTTGATGCGCCCGCCGAACGGGATGAGGCCGAACAGCTTCCGGCCGGGCGACAGGTTCCCGTTGCGCGCAGGATCGAGATCCTCGACCGTCTTGCGCAGCTCGGTGAGGTCGGCGCCGATGCCCGAATCGCTGTCGATCGCCTTGACCGGCCGGTCGAGGAAGCGGTTCGACGCTCCAGCGGCCTCCACGATCTCCTTGCGGCCCATGGCGGTCAGCTGGTCGACCTTTTTGCCGAATTCGGGGCTGTTTGAGTCCATCGCCGCCAACTCATCGACGAACTGGGCTACGCGCTTGTCGAGCTCGGTCGTTTCTTCGCTCTTCAGAGGCACGAGCCCTGCAGCCTCCGCCGGCAGTACGGGTTGGAGCGCCTCGGGCGGGTCAAGCTTGAGCTTCGTCGCAGTCGCGGTGGCGGTTTCGGGTTCGGTGGCCATCATCACGTCCTTTTCAGCGGCTCCTGTGCGGCAGGCCGTCCGTTGGTGAACGCCCGTTTCGCGCCGCGCAAGCGCCTTCGGCTGTATTATAGGTGTAAGACAGGCGATCGCAAGAGACTGAAGTCGATCATGGTCAACGGCGGTTAACCACAGGCTTCAACGGTTCGCACACCGTAAGCCCGTAGAGACCTGCGTGATGCGCACGAAACTCACGGGGTCCCGATGATCTCCTTTTTCAGGAAGCTCTGGCGCGACAAGCGCGGCAACGCCCTAGTCATTGCGGCTGCTGCACTACCGCTTGTGCTTGGCTCGGCCGGCCTTGCGAGCGACACCATTCAGTGGGCGCTATGGAAGCGGCAGCTCCAGCGCGCGGCAGATTCGGGCTCGATCGCGGGAGTCCACGCTATCGCGGAAGATGGCGGGTCCCGCACGAACGTCAGTACGGCGGTGGACCATGATTTGACCTATAATAGTCATGTCGGGATCACGACCACAAAGGTCGTGGGAGCGCCGACCACTGGCTCCTATACGTCAGATCCTTATGCCGTTCGAGTGCAGCTCTCGGTGCAGAAAAAGTTGAGCTTTTCTGGCCTTTTCATGACCTTCACTCCGACGATCACTGCCGCTGCGACGGCGACGATTGTTCCGTCGGGCAAGTATTGCGTCATCAGCCTGGAGAATACGGCCGTTACCGGCATCACGGCGACCGGTAATGCAGACGTCAATCTCGGCTGCGGGATGATCACCAATTCGACCTCCATGACTGCTGCGATCGCCACAGGATCCACATCGGTGACAGCGAGTCCGATTGCGGCCGTTGGCGGCATTTCGGGAAGCAACAATTGGGGCACGGGAACGGTGCTGCAGCCATTTACGCCGGCGGAGCCAGATCCCTTCGCCAGCGTGCCGCCGCCCACATTCCCCAACCCGCAATGCCCCAACCTGAACGTCAACGCCAACTCAACGAAGACCACCTGGAACGGCTCTGACTACAAGACGACCCCAGACGGCTATTTGTGCTTCGGCAACATGACGCTGAACGGGAACGTCACGCTCCCGTCGAACAGCGTGATCGTGCTTGACGGCGGTTCGCTCTCGATCGGTTCGCAAGCGAACGTCAGCTGCTCAAATTGCACGTTCGTTTTGTCGAGCCGAAACGCGGACACAAATCCGGGTTCGATCGGGAACGTCGACATCAATGGTGGTGCAACTGTCAATCTAACGGCGTCGAACACCGGCACCTATCAGGGTATCATCGTTTATCAGGACCGCCGGGCCGTCAACGGAACGAACGCAAACCAGCAAAGCAGGCTGAACGGCAATTCCAGCTCTGTTTACCAGGGGGCATTCTATTTCCCGAATGAACAGATAACGTTCAACGGTACAGCCGGAATGCAGACGAACTGCCTCCAGCTGGTCGCGCGGACCGTCGTTTATTCAGGTAATATGAACATCAACAATAGCTGCCCAGCCAATTCTGGCGCGCATGCATTCGATGGCAAGAAAGTGAGGCTGGTCGAATGATCGGGTTTGCCAAGCCTCTCGCACGCGACGAACGCGGTGCCTCGGTCATCGAAATGGCGCTGGTCATGCCGATTCTGGGCAGCCTGCTAATTGGAATGGTCGACATCAGCCGCGCTTATTCAGCCAAGTTGCAACTGGAGCAATCTGCATACCGGGCGATTGAAAAGGTGCAGCAATATCAGGCCACTGAGAGCACCTACGACACGCTGAAGAACGAGGCCGTGACGGCTGCCCAGGCTGCGGGCTTCACTAACGTCACTACGAACGACGTGACAGTCGACTATTGGCTCGAGTGCAATGGTGCGCGAGCAGCAGATTACAACACGCCTTGCACAAGCGGTCAGACCTATGCCCGCTGGGTGACGGTCGACATCGCTGCGACCTTCTCGCCGATGTTCAGCTCTCGGAGGTGGCCAGGTGCCAATGCGAACGGCACCTTCACGCTTCACGGCAAAGCCGGCTTGAGGACTCAATGATGCTGAAGATTCTCCGCCGCGACGAGGAAGGCGCCGCAGCGATCGAGTTTGCGATCGCCGTCCCGATCCTCGTTACGATGCTTTATGGCATTTTCCAGGTCGGACTGCTGTTCCAGGCCAATGCCGGAATGCAGCACGCGCTCGGCGAGGGTGCGCGTTACGCGACTCTTTGCCTAAGCCCGACTTCCACCGGCTGCACGGTGCCCACCGATGCCAATATCAAGGCGAAGATCAACGCGAAGCTGTTCGGAAAGAGTGACGGGACGTTCACGGTTTCCGACCCGGTCACGACAAGCAACAGCTACAAGACGCTGACGGTGACCTACAGCCGGGCGATGAACTTCCTGTTCTTCCAGGGGCCGACGGTCACGCTGACCCGTTCGAAGACCGTCTATATCGTCCAGAATACCTAGAACTTCGGCGGACG
>DATLOY010000020.1:0-2950 GCA_035536015.1 Sphingomicrobium sp. | reverse complement strand
CGCAAGTTCCTTCCGGGGCAAATCGTCGTGGAAGCCGGCACTCGAGACTTTCCCGACGCGGAATCCGCGGAAGCATCGCCCCTCGCCAAAGCCTTGTTCGACAGCGAAATGGTCGAAGGCGTATTTTTCGGTCGCGATTTCATCTCCGTGACTGCTGCTCCCGGCGTTTCCTGGGGGGATCTGGAACCGCTCGTCCTCGAAATCCTGCTCGACCACTTCGTGACGGGCGCGCCGCTCTTTGCCCCCGGCTCGGCGGCGGGAATTCACATCAGCGAGGATGCCGATTTCGAAGAAAATCCCGAAGACGCCGACATCATCGACCAGATCAAGGAACTGATCGAGACCCGCGTTCGGCCGGCAGTCGCGCAGGACGGCGGCGACATCGTCTACAAGGGTTACAAGGACGGCCGGCTGTATCTTTCGATGCACGGGGCCTGTTCGGGCTGTCCTTCTTCCACGGTCACGCTGAAGCGCGGGATAGAAAGTCTGATTCGCCACTACGTTCCCGAGGTCGAAACCGTCGAGGCCGTCTGATTTTGCCTTGGTTCTTTGGGGCTTGCGGCCTCGCGCCGCATATGCCCACTATCCGCGTTAATCATGATCCTCGCGCTGGATACCTCGACCGCCGCCTGCACCGCCGCCTTGCTCGACGGATCGGGTGAGTGCGTCGCTTCACGCGATGAGGTGATCGGGCGCGGTCATGCCGAGCGCCTGGTCCCGATGATTGCAGAGATGATGGAGGGACGGACGGCCGACCAGATCCTGGTCGGCATTGGGCCCGGAAGCTTCACTGGAATCCGGGTCGGCATCGCCGCCGCACATGGCTTGGCCATCGGCTGGAATGCCGAATTGCACGGAATGTCTTCTCTCGCCCTCATCGCCAGGGGGGCACAGTCCGAAGGTGAAATTGCAGTTGCCGTCATCGCGGGGCATGGCGAACTGTTTGTGCAGCAATTCGACGGCAGGACCGGACGGGCAATCGGCGAACTCCTCAACCTGCCGCCGCACGCGGCCGCCGCCCGGACAAATTCTCGGCTTGTCCTGGGATCGGGTGCCGCGCAGCTCGTCCAGGCTCGCGGCTGGGGGGACGCCCGCGAACGCTGGCCTTCGGCCGCCGATGCGCTCGGCCTGCCGGAGCCGCTTCGTTCGATGGCGCCCAAGCCCGTCTATGCCCGTTCGCCGGACGCGAAAGCGAAGGCCGCGTGATGGCCACGATCGACAGCCCGGTACGTCTCGCACGAGGAACTTCGCGCGACCTCGAAGCCGTAATGGGCGTCATGGCGGCCGCGTTCGGCGACCGCTACGGCGAGGCTTGGACTCGCTCGCAATGCGCGGGGATCCTTCCGATGGCGGGCGTGGTCCTGATGGTCGCTCGAGACGCGGAGAGCGGCGAAACCGTCGGATTTTCCCTGTTTCGCAGCGTCGTGGACGAATCCGAGCTGCTGCTTCTGGCGGTTCATCCCGATCAGCAACGACGCGGGATCGGGCGTCGCCTTCTCGACGATTTCATCGACCGTGCGCACGCCGACGGGGCGACTCGCGTGCATCTCGAAGTCCGCGATGGGAACCCTGCCATCGCAATGTATCGCGCAGCGAGATTTGCGCCGGTCGGCCGCCGCCGCAACTATTATCATGGACGCGACGGGCTTGAGTTCGATGCCCTGACCTTTGCACGAGAACTCTAGACCTTAAACATCCGTAAGAATTAGGCGTGGCCATTGCACCGACAGTGTCGAAAGCTTATGCGCACCTCGACGTGCAACCGTTCGGGGCTGCATGCGACTCTGCTCGGACAGGATTATTCGAGATGCTGGACAATGAAACCGGAGAAGACACGCTCCTGGCGCTTACTGCAGATATCGTAGCGGCCCATGTCAGCAACAATAGTGTTGCAGTCAACGACTTGCCGAATCTCATCCAGAACGTTCACTCGGCTTTGAGTGGAATTTCGCGGACTTCGTCGGCTCCGGAACCAAAGCCCGAGCCCAAGGTGCCGATCCGGTCCTCGGTCAAGCCGGATTTCATTGTCTGCCTGGAAGACGGAAAGCGCCTGAAGATGCTGAAGCGGCACCTGATGACGCATTATAATATGACGCCGGACCAGTACCGCCAGAAATGGGGTCTTTCAGCCGACTATCCGATGGTTGCGCCAAATTATGCGGAGCAGCGGCGGACGCTGGCCAAGTCGATCGGGCTTGGAACAAAGCGCAAGCGGACTCGGAAATAATCGACTATATTGCGGGCAAGGCGGAGCAATTCAGTTCCTGCTTACTGGATTGCTCCGCCGACCTTTATCCGATGCGATGATCGCAATCTTTACCCCGCTGCCGCCTATGCCTACCTTTGACCCATGACCCGCACGATCGACATCGAGGCTTTGTGCGCCGACAAGGGCCTCCGGATTACCGAGCAGCGCAAGATCATCGCCCGCGTCCTTGGGGATAGCGAGGACCATCCGGACGTCGAAACTCTGCACGCCCGGGCGGCGGCGGTCGATCCCAACATTTCGATCGCGACGGTCTATCGGACTGTCCGCCTGTTCGAAGAGGCCGGCATTCTCGAACGGCATGAGTTCGGCGACGGGCGTTCCCGCTACGAAGCCGCGTCCGAAAGCCACCACGACCACCTGATCGACGTCGAGACGGGCAATGTGATCGAGTTCGTCGATGAAGAGCTCGAGGCACTTCAGAAGCGGATTGCGGAGAAACTCGGCTTCCGTCTCGTCGATCATCGGATGGAGCTGTACGGCGTCACCCTCGACCGCGACCGCTGATCCCGCTCCGCCGAGAGTGAACGCCCGAGCGATGGCGCGCATCGGCGCCATCCTCCTCTGGTTCCTCTTCTGCGGACCGGTCCACATCGTCACCAAGCTGCTGTTTGGCCGATCCCCGTGGCCGCAATGGTTCTTGGGAGGGGCCGGATGGATCATTGGCGCTCGGGTGCGGCTGAT
>DATLOY010000019.1:0-19240 GCA_035536015.1 Sphingomicrobium sp. | reverse complement strand
GGCGATTGCGGTGATCGGCGACGGCGCGCTCAGCGCTGGCATGGCCTATGAAGCGATGAACAATGCCGCAGCGGCTGGAAACCGGCTGATCGTCATCCTCAACGACAACGACATGTCGATCGCGCCGCCGGTCGGAAGCCTCCGCAACAGCCTCGCTCGTCTCGTTTCGTCGAACAAATATCTGGTGCCACGCAAGGTCGCGCAGAAGATCGCGCGGGCGATGCCTGATGCGATCCATGACTGGGCCAAGAAGGTTGAAGAATATACGCGCGGCTGGGTTACCGGCGGGACGCTCTTCGAGGAACTCGGATTTTATTATGTCGGGCCGGTCGACGGTCACGATGTTCGTGCGCTCGTCGAGGTGTTGGAGAATGTGCGCGACGCCGAGATTGGCCCGATGCTCGTCCATGTCGTGACGCAAAAGGGCAAAGGCTATGCGCCGGCGGAGAGCAGCGCCGACAAATATCACGGCGTCGTCAAGTTCGATGTGGTGTCGGGCGTTCAGGCCAAGGCGGCCGCCGCCGCGCCGAGCTACACGTCGGTCTACGCCAAGGCACTGATCGGAGAGATGGAGCGCGACGAGAGAGTCGTCGCGATCACCGCGGCGATGCCCTCAGGAACCGGCCTCGACAAGGTTGAGGAGAAGTTCCCTGACCGCACGTTCGACGTCGGAATCGCCGAGCAGCATGCGGTGACCTTTGCAGCGGGACTCGCAGCGCAAGGCTACCGGCCGTTCGCGACCATCTATTCGACCTTCCTGCAGCGTGCCTACGACCAGGTCGTTCACGACGTCGCCATCCAGAATTTGCCGGTCAGGTTCGCGATGGACCGTGCGGGATTGGTCGGCGCCGACGGAGCGACCCACGCTGGAGCGTTCGACCTTGCTTATCTATGCACTTTGCCGAATTTCGTGGTGATGGCGGCCGCAGACGAGGCCGAGCTTTGCCATATGGTCCACACCATGGCGTTGCACGATCGCGGGCCGATCGCGGTGCGCTATCCGCGCGGTGAGGGCAGGGGCGTGGCTATACCCGCAGTCCCGCAGGCGCTCGAGATCGGCAAGGGGCGCGTCATCCGCGAGGGCAAGACCGTCGCCCTGCTGTCGCTCGGGACGCGGCTCGAGGAAGCCGAAAAAGCGGCGGACGAGCTGGAGGCGAAAGGCCTGTCGACGACGGTTGCCGACCTTCGCTTTGCGAAGCCGCTCGACACGGATCTGATCCGGCGTCTGCTGACCGCGCACGAGGTTGCGGTGACGATAGAGGAAGCCTCGACGGGCGGCCTCGGCGCGCATGTGCTGAGTTTCGCGAGCGACGAGGGGCTCATGGATGCTGGCCTCAAGATCCGCACCATGCGTTTGCCCGACCGCTTCCAGGAGCATGACAATCCGAAGAGACAATATGACGAGGCGGGCCTGAACGCGCCGCACATCGTCGAAACGGTGCTGAAGGCGCTCCGAATCAACAGCGCCGGCATCGAGGAGGTTCGGGCGTAACCAAGCTCCGCGCTGACCAGCTGTTGGTAACTCGCGGTCTGGCGGAGAGCCGGACCAAGGCTCAAGCCTTGATCATGGCCGGCATTGTATTCAGCGGCGAGAGGAAGCTCGCCAAGCCCGGCGACATGCTGGCGGAGGATGCACCGCTGGAAGTGCGGGGCAAGGACCATCCGTGGGTCTCGCGAGGCGGAATCAAGCTAGACCACGGCCTGACGCATTTCGGTTTCGACGTAACCGGCGCGATTGCGCTCGACGTTGGTAGCTCTACCGGCGGGTTTACCGATGTCTTGCTCTCGCGCGGCGCGACGAAGGTCTATGCCGTCGACGTCGGAACGAACCAGCTCGCCTGGAAGCTTCGGCAGGATCCGCGCGTGGTCGTGCTCGAGCAAACCAACGCACGCCATCTCACGAGCGAGCATGTGCCCGAGCCTATCGACATCATCGTCTGCGACGCGAGCTTCATCGGCCTCGCCAAGGTGTTGGAGGCCCCCCTGAAACTCGCGAAGCGGGGCGGGAAGCTGGTCGCGTTGATCAAACCGCAGTTCGAAGCGGGACGCGAGGAGGTCGGCAAGGGGGGAGTTGTTCGCGATAGCGCCGTCCACCAACGGGTCTGCGCCGAGACGGCCGAGTGGGTCGCCGCACAAGGTTGGCAGGTCCTCGGGATTACGCAAAGCCCGATCACTGGCCCCGAGGGCAATGTCGAGTTCCTGCTCGCCGCGACAAAGATTTAACTGGGGATAGCGGGGATAGCTTCCGGGGGCGGGGTGGCGGAAAGCCAGCCAAGTCCCTATTTCCCCGCCGAAAGGGAGACTTGGCGATGCAGTCCGAGAACAAGATGTTCGACGACTTCGTGAAAATGGTGAACGGCATGGCCGGGACCTTCGCTGGCATGGGCCGCGAAGCCGAAGCGTCTGCTCGCGAGAAAATGCGCGAGTGGATGGGCGGCCAGGATTTCGTCGGCCGCGACGAGTTCGAAGCGGTCAAGGCGATGGCTGCGGCCGCTCGCGACGAGAACGAGGTCCTCAAGGCCCGGATTGCTGCGCTCGAAGCGAAAGTCGGTGCACCCGCCGGTGGCGCCGCCAAGCGCGCGACGGGCAAGCGAAAGCCTGGAGCCAGGCCCTGAGCGAGGAGGAAATTCAGGAGGAGCGCGACGACGGCGCTCCGATCGAGGTCCTCGAACAATATTTCGAGGCCCGTGGCTGGGCGTGCGAGCGCATGGCCGAGGGCGAGATCGTCGCCTCCGCTACGGGGAGCTGGGCGCAATATGAGTTGCGCGGCGTCTGGCGGCCCGAGGACCAGGTGCTCCAGTTCCTCGCTTTTCCGGACATCAAGGTCGGCCCCGAAAAGAGGGTCGCGATCTACGAGGCGCTGAGTCTCATCAACGAGCAATTGTGGCTCGGTCATTTCGAAATGTGGTCGGGTTCGGGCCTTGTTGTGTTCCGCCACTCGACCATTCTCGACGCGCGCGAGAATGAGGGGCTAACGCTTGAGCAGGCCGAAGCTATCGTCGAAGCCGCCGTTGAGGAGTGCGAGCGCTTTTATCCGGTGTTCCAGTTCGTGCTCTGGGGTGGCAAGTCTCCCGGCGAGGCGATCTCCGCGGCGCTGATCGACACGCACGGCGAAGCATGAGCGACGCTCCGCAGCTTCCCTCTCCGACCTGGTTCGTCGGTTGCGGCAATATGGGCGGCGCGATCGTCCAGGGCTGGCAGTCGGCCGGAATCGACCTGTCGCAAACGATCGTCATCCGTCCCAGCGGGACGCCCGTCGAAGGCGTTCGCACTGTTCAGAGATTCGCGGAGGCCGGATCGCCGCCGAAGCTCGTCGTCCTGGGTTTCAAGCCGCAGAAGCTCGGCGAGGTCGCGCCGGAGCTGCGTAAGCTGCTGACGGCGAAAACCGTGATCGTCTCGATCCTGGCCGGAGTTGAAGCGGCGACCCTGCGGCAGCGCTTCCCCGGAGTCAGCGCGATTGTTCGCGCAATGCCCAATCTGCCGGTCTCAATCCGCCGCGGTGTGGTCGCCCTCTACAGCGAAGAAGCGGACGACGCTCTTCGCCAACAACTGGCGGAAATCTTCGCGCCTTTGGGCTTCGCGCCCTGGATGCCGGACGAAGCGAAGTTCGCTGCCGTCGGTTCGGTGGCAGGCGCAGGGCCTGCTTATGTCGCGCGCTTCATCGCGGCTCTTACAAAGGCTGGCGTAGAGCGGGGTCTCAGCCGGGAAATCGCGTCGACGATCGCCCTCGAAACAACACTCGGAACCGCCTGGATGGCGGCGTCGACCGGCGAGACGATGGACGAGGTCGCGCGCCGCGTCGCGAGCCCCAAGGGCACGACCCAAGCGGGCCTCGCCGTGCTTGATCACGACCGGGTCCTCGACCAACTGATCTCTGTCGCGATCCGGGCTGCCGCCGAACGGGGAGCGGAGATGGCCGAAGAGGCGAAAGCGCCTTCCCTTGCCGAGGCCGCGCGCCTGCCCTAGGCGCGTCGCGCAGCCGCGAGGGAAGCCAATGACCGATCAACGCAACTTCGACGACCGTGACGGCTGGATCTGGTTCGATGGCAAGCTCGTCCCCTGGCGCGAGGCGAACGTCCACGTACTGACCCACGCGCTGCATTATGCGTCGTCGGTCTTCGAAGGACAGCGCGCGTACAATGGCGTGATCTTCAAGCTGCGTGAGCATTGCGAACGCCTGCACAAGAGTGCGCGCATCCTGGGCATGGAAATTCCGTACACGGTCGAAGAGCTCGACGCGGCCTGCAACGAGGTGCTCAAGGCCAACAACCTGATCGATGCGTACATGCGGCCTGTCGCGTGGCGCGGGTCGGAGCAGATGGGCGTGACGGCGCGGGGCACGAAATGCCACATCGCGATCGCCGCCTGGGACTGGGGCAAATATTTCGATCCGGAGGTTGCGGCCAAAGGCCTGCGTCTCGACATCGCCCCGTACCGCCGCCCCGCGCCCTACACGGCTCCGGTCCATTCGAAGGCGGCGGGGCTCTACATGATCTGCACGCTTGCACGGCAACATGCCGAGGCGAACGGCTATGACGATGCGCTGATGTTCGACTGGCGGGGTCAGGTCGCGGAAGCGACGGGTGCCAATGCCTTTTTCGTTCGCGACGGGCAATTGCTTACGCCGACGCCGGATTGCTTTCTCGACGGGATTACGCGGCGGACGGTGATGGACCTTGCACGCAAGCGCGGAATCGAAGTGATCGAACGCGCGATCTGGCCCGAGGAGCTCGAGAGCTTCCAGCAGATGTTCATCACTGGAAGCGCGGCCGAAGTGACTTTCATCCGCGAGGCCGGACCGTGGAATTTCGAGGTCGGCGATCTCTCGCGGCAGCTTGCCAAGGATTACGACGAGCTGGTCAACGGGCGGATCCCGAACGCCTAAGCAGACTTCGCGAGGCTTGCAGGGTCGGCGACATCGCGGATACCGCGCTCCTCGATCTCGGCCAGCAAATCCTCGAGCCAGGCGCGATCGAGCCTTCGCTGTCGGTCGATATGCTCCAGCAGATACTCGCCGCCAGTCGAAACCCTCGGACCAAATTCCTCGCGGATGGGCTTCAATTTTGCGATGAGTTCGTCCAGCCGCGCGATCCTGCGCCGGATTGCGTCTTTTACAATCGTCCCGTCCGCGAGGTGCATGAATAGCAGAGCACCGTAGAGCGTCTGCGAAACCGGCCCCTCTGCGCTGAATTGCTCGTGTAATCCGCGGCAGAACTCGGCGCGGCCCCCGGGGGTGATCCTGTAGATCGTTCGCATTCCGCCGCGCGCGACGCGTTCCTGCGCGACCGGCGTGATCAGGCCGTCCTTCTCCAGTTGGCGAACCGCATAGTAGAGCGTGCCGGCATCCACATCGATGTAACATTCGACCATCGCGGCCTCGAGCCGGCGTTTGATCTCATATGGATGGAAGTCGCCACGATGGAGGACCCCCAGAATGAGCAATCTTGCGTTCATAGTTTAATCAAACTAATGTAATTAGACTAAAGGAGCAAGGAGTCGGAACCATGTGGCGGACCATCCTGAGCATCGTCGCCGGACTTGTTGGCTGGGGTGTTGTCGTGACGTTGCTGAATTTCGGGCTTCGCGCGGGCATCCCCGGTTACCACGCGGCCGAAGCAACCTTGGTCTTTACGCCCGCGATGAAGGCAGGACGGTTGATCGAGGCGGCGCTTGCTTCCCTGGCCGCCGGAATGATCGTGGGCGCAGTAGCGCCCGGCAGCCGTCGGGCTCCCTGGATCGTCGGCCTCGTCCTGCTTGCGGCATTCGTGCCCGAGCACGTTCGGCTGTGGAGCAGGTTCCCGATCTGGTATCATTTGAGCTTCCTGATTCCGCTCGCACCCCTCATCGCGATCGGCGCGGCCTTGCCTGCGCGCTTCAGAACCGCCGAAGGCACGCAACCAAGGCCTTCCCCCGTCGCCTGAAGCGGCTATATGCGCCGTCTCTCGGCGCGGATCCGCGCGCCTCGCGCCTGCTGGGGCGTCGCCAAGTGGTAAGGCACCGGTTTTTGGTACCGGCATTCGCAGGTTCGAATCCTGCCGCCCCAGCCAATCGCGAAAGACTTGCTAGCTGCCGAGAATGCGATCGAGATCGGCAATGATGTCGGCAGAATCTTCGAGGCCGACAGACAAGCGGAAAATCCCGTCGCCGGCCGCGGCGCGATATTTCTCCAGTTCCGCGGGTGGCATCTGAAATGACTGCGACTGAACTTCGTCGGTATCGACGAGAACGATCAGGCTTTTCGTCTTTCCGAGCGAGACCGCATAGCTGAGGATTTCGGCCTCCGCCGCAAACCGGTCCCGGAGAGACTTGGAATTGCGGGCGCGAAAGGCGATCATTCCCGAGAAATTGGCCATCTGCGATTTCGCGAGCTCATGCTGCGGATGGCTCGACAGGCCTGGATAAAAGACCTGCTCGACCGCCGGATGCTGCTCGAGAAAGCGGGCGACCGCGAAGGCGTTGTCCTGATGTTGGCGCATGCGTAGCGGCAGCGTCTGCAGGCTCCGGCCGATCAACCAGGCGGCGAGCGGATGGAGCACGGCTCCGTTATGGACCAACGCCGATGACCTGAGCGGTTCGAGGTTCTCTCGCGAGCCAAGGACCGCGCCGCCCAGCGCATCGCCATGGCCGCAGGCGTATTTCGTCAGCGAATGGACAACGAAATCGGCGCCGAGATCGAGCGGGCGCGTGGCAATTGGAGTCGCGAAGGTCGAGTCCACGGCAAGTCGCGCACCCACGGATGCGGCCCGTTCGGCAACCGCGCGAATGTCCGTGAGCCTCAGGATCGGGTTCGCGGGCGTTTCAACAAAGACCATCTTCGTGCGCGGCGTCATGGCGTCGGCGACTGCGCCGATGTCGGAGGTGTCGACGAAGCTTACTTTGATGCCGCGATGGGCTTGCAGGTCGTGCATCAGCTCCGCGACGCCCGCGTAGCAGATGTTCGATGCGACCAGGTGATCGCCAGATGAAAGCGTCGAGAAGAACAGCGCCGAAACCGCGGCCATGCCCGAACCGAAACAGACCGCGTCCTCGGCTCGCTCCAAAGCGCACAGATGCCGTTCGAGTCGATGGACGGTGGGGTTGCCCCACCGCGCGTAGATTGGCGGCGGATCGTCGCCCTGCGATGCCGCGGTGAAGCCGGCATCGGGCGCCATCTTGAAGCTGGTCGAAAGCGTGAGATCGGCTGTCAGCGGATCGCCCGGCTCGAGATGCCCGCCAAACGGGTGAAGGGCGATCGTGTCGAGGCTGGAATTTGGTTTGGTCAAGTTCGTTGGCTCCTTATCGACGCGCATCATCATCCCGTGAACAAATCAAACAGGAACTCAAGCAATCCACGTCTGCCGCCAACAATCGAACGAACTACGACCGCCATCGAAAGCAGGATTCCAATGCCCATCACGATCACACCAATCGAATGGGATCCGAATGCCAGGGGCAGGTCCCCCAGCGGCCAGTCAAAATCCTCTTCGATAAGCAAGATTGTTGCCATGCCGACTGCGAGAAGGACGATCTGACAGGCGTAGACCCACCAGGGTTTCTCGTTCATCGTTCCGCTCTGTCCCGCTTAAAAATAGGTCCGGATCGCGCCGACGACGTTGAGATCGTCGTCGGCGACGTACATCGCCTGCCAGCGGTCGAACGTCGTGCAGGGGTGCGAAATCCCGAAACAGATCATGTCGCCGACCTGGAGTTCGGAATCGGGAGGCACGTCCAGATAGGCGTGCTGGTCGTCGAGCCGGACCGTCCGGTAATCTGCACCGAGTGCCTGGAGCATCGAACTTCCCGCGCGAACGCCGCTCAACGGTTTGGGAAGTGTGACGTCGTGCGAGGCGTCCCGCTTGCCGAGACCGGCGATGATTCGGGTGGGCTCGGGCCGCGACTGCACGTAGGCCCACAGTTCGATCGCCGGCCGCAGCCCGTCGCCGAGACTTGCGGCTGCCCGGGAACGCCTGAGCAATTTCTCGACCGTCCCTTGGTAGAATTCGCTGTCGTGGGTCACGTAACAACCGCTTCGAAGGACGATCGTAAATCGCGACCGCAGCTCGTCTCGCGGCATTTCCGCGACAAAGTCGAAGAAGGACGATCCGCCCGCGGTAAGCAGCGGGCGACCCTCGAAGAATCCCATGTTGTCGCAAATTTCCGCGACGTCGATCAGGCGCTTCAGGAACTGCCGAACCCGGTCTTCGCGGTCGGAATCGGATTGGACGATACCCTCGAATGCCTCGACCCCGCGAAGCGCGAGATGGGAACTCTGGGCGACGCGTTCCGCGAGGGCGATGATCTCGGCCTCGGACCGCACTCCCGCTCGGCCCCCTGGTAATCCGAGCTCGACCAAAACCTGAAGGCGGCGCGGCGATTTTCGCTCGGCGAGAGCTCCTTCAAGGATCTCAACCGCAGCATCGGAGTCGACCAGGCAATAGAAGTCGAAGTCGGGATCGCGGTCGAGCTCGTCGAGAATGTAGAGAATGTTCTGGCGGCCGATCAGCTCGTTCGCGAAAAGGATGCGGTTGATCCCATGCTGGCGATAGACCCGAACCTGCGCGGTCGTGGCTGCGGTCATCCCCCATGCGCCGGCTGCGATCTGCCGCTTGAATAATTCGGGTGCCATGGTCGTCTTGCCATGCGGACAGATTTCCACGCCTGTCAGCTCACAGAATCGCTGCATCCAGCGAAGGTTGTGATCGAGCGCGGACTCGCGGAGCACCGCCGCCGGCAGCATCACATCGCCCGCAAGGACGTTCCAATTCCTTGACGCGATTTCGCCGAAAGGAACTTCATTTTCTCGCGCCGGTAGCGCCTTGAATGTCCAGTTGAGCGGAGCCGGATCGGTCACGGGAGCTATTCGCTCGCCGCATGTGCGAAGGGGAGGTTGAGGATCGGGTATCTCTGCCATCCCTGATAATCGAAATGCCACCATTCGGCTTCGTAGACGTCGAAGCCTTCGGCTGTCATCGAGGTTCGAAGCAAATCGCGCAACCAGCGCTGGCGCGACGTTCCGCCAAGATATTGCGGGAAAGAGCGGTTCGACATCTCGTCATAACTGCCAGGCATTTCGACCAGCTTGCCGGTCGCGAGATCATGCATGCTGAGGTCGACCGCTGCCCCTCGATTATGACGCGACCCCTGCGACGGATCGGCGACGTAGAGATGGCCCTCCGGCGGCGTCGCGTCCCAGAACATCTTCGTCACGAACCACGGCCGGTATCCATCGTGGATGGTGAGGCCGTAGCCCTTGGCGCGGAGGGCATCGTCGACGCGCTTCACGGCGTAGGCGGCAGGGCGCTCGAGGAAGGCCCGGGGCTGCTCGTACAGCGGAAAGCCCATGAAGTTGCTGCTGGTTGCGTACCGTATGTCGAGAATGAGCGAAGGGTCGATCGATTTCAGTTCGACAAGGTCGGCCGGCTGCTTGCCCTGTTCCGATGGAGGCTGGGCAGCGAGCGCGTCGCGGCGAAGGTTGGGCACCTTGCGGACAATCGCGCGGACCTTCGCGAGGGTCTCCTTGCCGATGTCGCGGCGCTTGAAGATGATTCCGCTGAGGCTGATTGCGGTTGCGCGGCCGTCCTTTCCGCGCAGGAAAGTAATGCCTTCCTTGGGATAAAGGCCGGCGGTTTCGCTGGGAAACGCCCAATGGTTGGCGTCGACGACGCGCATTTGCTCCCAGTCGGTCCATTCGATCCGCAGCCACGGTTTGCCGTCTTTTTCGAAGATTCGAATGAGCTCGTGGTCCCAGCCATATTCGCCGATGACGGATTTCAAGGCGGGAGAGGCGTCTGGCGGAATGCCGGCGTCGTTCCGGTCGTAACGCGTGCCGTCGAGACTGATCCATTGCCCAGCAGGGTCAGCCTCGACCGCGGCGTCGTAGGCATTCGCATCATCCAGAACGAGCTTGCCCGCGGCGTTGCGCAGCTCGGCTGCCTGACCCCCGCCTTCGAGATAGGTGCGTCCGTTGAACGACTTAATGAGCACGGTGTTACCGTCGCGGGCATATTGGCCGTCAAGGCGAGCCGCCGCCGCACCGTCAATCGCGTTGCTTTGCTCAAAGGCCGGAAGCGGTTGGCCCGCCTGCGCGGCGAGCATCACTCGGGCTGCATATTCTCCAAAGCGTCTGGTGAGCGGATTGTCGTCCAGCGCTCCGAACGCGAGGACAGCGAAGCCGTCCGACGGGAGCACGAGCAGGTTCGTCGTGAAACCGTAAATGCCGCCCGTGTGACCGACGGTTTTGTGCCCATCGAGGTCCTTCACGAGAAAGCCGAGGCCAAAGGTCCGGGGAATGGTCGTGCCGTTTTGGGGACGCCACATTTCCTGCAGCGTGGCGTCGGTTACGAGCTTGCTGCCCGAGCGGTCGAGAAGCGCGTTCACGAACTTCGCGAGGTCGTTGGGGGTCGTATAAAGACTGCCCGCCGACGGTGTCCCAAGGTCGAAGGTCGGCGACTCGAATCGAGGGCCGTCGTAGGACGACATTTCCGAATAGACGGCCGGCGGGGCGGTCTTTCGGGAAAAGCCGCTCGACCGCATTTGCAGAGGATCGAGAATGCGCTCGCGGGCAATTTGCTCGAAGGGCTTGCCGAGCACGACTTCCAGCACGCGGCCCACGACCGCGAGCCCGCCGTTCGAATATTTGGTCAGCGTTCCCGGGCGGGCGACGAGCGTCGTCCGGTTGATGCTATCGACTGTCGCGGCGAGCGAAGGCTCGGTCGGATCGAAATAATTGCCGACGATCGGCTCTCGGACCAGGCCGCTGCGGTGCGTCATCAACTGACGCAAGGTGATCGGAACGCCGTATGGATTATGGGGATGGAAGCTCGGAAGATAGCGCGTCACAGGCGCATCGAGGTCAAGCTTGCCCTGCTCGACCAGCTGCATGACGATGATGTCCGTGAAAAGCTTGCTGATCGAGCCGACACGATACACGGAATCGGCGGTCGGTCGCTTCGTCTGCTCGCGATCCGCGAAGCCGGCGCTCCCCGAGAGCCTGATTCCATCAGCGTCGACGATCGCATAGCTCAGCGAGGGAATATGTTTTTCGGCGACTTCGCGGTCTGCGACCGATTTGAGCAGGGCCCCGACAGCGGAATAATCGACTTTCGCGGCCGGTGCATGCTGCGCGGCAGCATATGCCTGACAGGGCGCGCCGATGATCGGCGATGCCACGAGAAACGCGGCGGCGATACGCTTGACGTTCATTTCCCCTCCTCGAAATGGCGCGGCGCTTCCGCCGGCGCAATCCCGTCTAGCGGATCGTCGAAGGGAATTCGTGCTGAAGCAGCAATGCGTGTCGGGAGTATCGGCTAAATCGACGAACGATTCAGTGTGTAACCACCTGCCAGCGTCGCGCCCGATTGAGTCCGGCGTGCGAATCTCGTGTCGACCAGGTCCGCAAGATCGGAGTCAGCGCGCTTGCGGAGATGCCGCGAGACCGGAAACGTCGTATAATCCAGTTCCAGCTCCAGCATCGGTTCTACGATCTCGTGGTAATGCTCCGTGCTGAGCGCGAGGATTTCAAGCACATAATCGATCGAGCCGAAGACCGCGTCGCATTCGACTATGAACGGAATGTCGGCGATGATCGCTTCGAAACGCCGCGCCTTTTCCGGTGTGTAATCGTGCAGGCTGACAGTGACGATGAAGCGATTGAAGCTGGCAAGGCGTTCGATATCGACGTCCGCGTGGTAACCGCGGATGAAGCCTTCACGTTCGAGCCTCTCGATACGCGTGCAGCAGGGCGTCGTGGAAAGGCCGACCGATTCTGACAGCTCCACCTTCGTGATCCGCCCATCACGATGCAGCGCGGCGAGAATTTTCAAATCCAGCCGATCGAGCTCGACGCTGGCGATGTCGCCGAAAATCTTTCGCTGATGTTGAACAGCAGCTCCCCGCGCGCAGACCATGATTTTTGCGAGTTCACGTCGCGATCGAGCACGACGTTATGGTCGACGCCGTTGCGGCGATTGCCGAAGAAGGAGAGCCGACCAAGCACCGTCTCGCCGACCAGCGGCCCGCCGATGGCACCCTGTGCCTGGATTAAGCCGTAATTGCCGACTCCGCCCTCGAACTGTGCGTCGAAATCGCGCGTCGGAGCGACCGTCGAGATATTGATCACACCGCCGATGGTGTTGCGGCCGAACAAGGTACCCTGCGGACCGCGCAGCACTTCGACGCGATCAAGGTCGAAATAATCGATCGAGGCGCCCGCGCCCTGTCCGATGAAGACCTCATCGACATAGATACCGACGGCGGGGTCAGCGCCCGCCGATCCCGCATCCGCGACAATTCCGCGGAGCGATGTCGGTGACAGCTTTTCATCGCCGAAATTGCCATATTGAAGGCCAGGTGTCCTGACGGCCAGATCGTTGAGTTTGGTGACTCCGGACTTCTTCAAGTCCTCGCCGGTGAAAGCAGTGATCGAGATCGGCGTATCGACAAGACGTTCGGATTTCTTGCGTGCGGTCACGATGATGGTGGCGGGCTCGCTTTCACTTTCACTTATTGCGGCCGGCTTTGAATTCGCAGGTTTATCCTGAGCGGATGCTGCGCTGCTCTGGATAATGGCGACAGATGACAACAATGCGGCCGCGGTGAGCCGCGACCCAACCAAACCTGAGTGTTTCAACCCGCCTCTCCCTGCGAATTGTGAAACTGATCTCACATTTAGATTGAGTCACGCGGCTGTCAACGAATGATCACCAGGACGGGAGGGCTTCAGGCTGTCGGTGCTGCTAGCTCGGCGGCAAGGCGGCTCATCTTCGGCAAGTCCTCGTTCGGGTACAGCACCCGGATCCAAATGACGCTGAGGGCATCGGCGATCGCCTCATCGGTCGGCGCGACCTTGCGCAGGAACGCCAGAAAATCCTGGTCGGGATATACGACCATCCGGCGCATCAGATCGTCCATCATCGCGCCGAGCGAATAAGCGGCGAAAAGGGCCGCATTCATGCTGATCGCGCCTTGCGGGCGGTGGCGGACGACACTCTTCGCAACGCGCTCGTACCAAATGCGGTTGTAGGAATGCACAAGGCGCCCGAACTCCGCGTCTTCATCGCCGAGTTGGAACGCGCAGCGCATCAGACCCGCATTGGCCCTTACGAGGCGAATCCATTGCAGATTCGTGTGCCGGATCGCGTCGAAGGCTGATCCTCCGGCCAAAGCGTCGCCGTCGCCCCCTGTCTGAATCCCGCTGAGGAATTCCTGCAGGACGGTCCTAGTCGCGTCGCGCTTGTCCCGGAAATAGATGTAGAATGTGCCTTCGGATGCTTCTGCGGCGTCGGAAATGTCGCTGACCCGCATCGCATGGAAGCCAAATTCTTCGAGGACCTGAGCAGTGGCGAGCTTGAACCGCTCACGCGTCCGTTCGCCCTTCCGCTTGGGGGGATCGGTCGCAAGGCGCTTGGCCAGGGCGGCAGTGAAACTTTGGACCACGTCGCGAACCCCCAGCGCCCCGTTGAATTCAGCTGGCCGGCAAATGGAGCGGCTGCCGGGACGCGTCAACGTAATATGGCTTCGGCGAGAGTCGGTCCGCTCTGGAGGAAAGCTTAAAGGCTTGAAGAGCCGGCGGCTCCTAGCCTTTGCGTATGCGAGGAGTAGCGGCAAACTGGAAGAACCGCGAGGAGCGTCGTCGGGTGTTGGTTCCGGCACGAATACGCACGGGGGCCAGTTGGAACGACGCGTGCATCCTCAATATCTCTTCACGCGGATTGATGGTTCATGCGAGTTCGAGTGCGCCGATCTCGCGCGGAACCTATGTCGAACTTCGTCGCGGCCCATATGTCATTGTCGCCCGAGTCATTTGGGGTGAGGATGGGCGCTTGGGTCTGTGCGCCCAGGACGCCGTGCCCGTCGAGCAAATCCTGACTCCGAAACAGGCGCCTGCGCTCCAACTTTCGGCTGCTCGGCCCACGACCGAGCGTCGCGGACGGCCGCGGTCTCATGAGCGCAGCCGTGAGCGCTCGCGCGCGATCGAGTTCGCAAGCACCGCGATCATCGGCGCGTTCCTGTCGGTCGCCGCATTTGCCCTGGTCGCCGAGGCTTTCGCCAAGCCGCTGGCTGCAGTGCAAAGCGTGCTCGATAGCAAGTAGAAGCGCCGAGCAGCGGCCGCTATGGCCGCGGCATGAACCCAATCTACGAGCAAATGGCCACGAGCGTGTTCGAGCGCATGTCGACGCTCGCCCAGAAATATGGCGCGGTGAACCTCGGGCAGGGATTTCCCGACTTTGGTTGGCCGGACGAAGTCCTGGATGCCGCCGCACGGGCCGTGAAGGAAGGCTCGAACCAATACGCCCCTTCGCGCGGATTGCCGAGCCTCCGCGAAGCTGTAGCCGCTCATTATGGCCGGCATTTCGGTCAGGATTTCAGCGCGGACTCGATCTGCGTGACAAGCGGAGCGACGGAGGCTCTCGGTGCCGCAATTCTTGCGACAGTGCGGCCAGGCGACGAGGTGGTGATCTTCACGCCCGCCTATGACAGCTACGCACCGATGATCCGAAGGGCGGGAGGAACTCCGGTCGAAGTTGCGCTCCAGCCTCCGGGGTGGAAGATCGACCAAGCCGCTCTCGAGGCTGCGATCAGCCCGAGGACGAGCGCGATCCTGTTCAACAATCCGCACAATCCGGCAGGCCGGCTGTTTGAACTTGAGGAGCTCCACGCAGTCGCGTCCGTCGCGATCGAGCATGGCCTGACCGTCATCAGTGATGAGGTGTGGGAGCATATCCTCCTCGATGGCCAAAGCTTCACCCCGATCGCGTCGGTTGCCGGAATGGCGGAGCGAACGATCAAGATCGGCTCGGCTGGAAAGATCTTTTCGCTGACGGGGTGGAAAGTCGGCTGGATGGTGGCGGCGCCGGAGCTCGCGGCGATCGTCGCCCGGGCGCACCAGTTCCTGACATTTTCGACAGCGCCGAACCTGCAGACCGCAGTCGCCTTCGGCCTCACTGAAGGGGATGCCTGGCTTGAGCCGATGCGCGAGCGCTTTGCCCGGGCACGAGACCGCATGACCGAGGGCCTCCGCGCTGCCGGGTATGAAGTGCTCGACGCCGCATCGACGTATTTCCTCTGCGTGGATTTGGCAGCGTCGGGAATTGATCTCGATGACGACGGTTTCGCAGCGAGCGCAGTCGAGGAGGCCGGCGTCGCGGTGGTCCCTCTGTCGGCTTTCGCCGATCGGAATCCTCCGCGACATCTGGTGCGGCTGTGCTTCGGCAAGAAGAACGACACGATCGACGCCGGGGTCGACGCGATGGCGAAAGCGAAGGAGATGCTGGCATGAGTCCGGTGGAAGAAGCGGCGGAAATCCTTCGCGGGTTCGGGATCGACGCGTCGGCGGGCGAGCTCGAAAGCCGGTCGCCGATCGATGGCCAGCTCATCGGTGCCGTGAAGATTGGCGACGCGGGCAAAGCCTGCACCAATGCCGCGAAGGCGTTTCTCGACTGGCGCCTCGTTCCGGCACCCCGGCGTGGCGAACTCGTTCGGTTGCTCGGCGAGGAACTCCGGGCCGTGAAGGAGCCGCTTGCCCGCCTCGTGACCATTGAGTGCGGCAAGATCGTCCAGGAGAGTCTCGGCGAAGTCCAGGAGATGATCGACATCTGCGATTATGCCGTCGGCCTCTCGCGCCAGCTCTACGGCCTTACGATCGCAAGCGAACGGCCGAACCACCGGATGATGGAGCAATGGCATCCGCTTGGGCCCGTGCTCGTCATCAGCGCCTTCAATTTTCCTGTCGCCGTCTGGGCGTGGAATGCCGCGCTGGCGCTGGTGTGCGGGGATCCGGTGATCTGGAAGCCGAGCGAGAAAACTCCGCTCGTCGCCGAAGCGGTGATGACGTTGGTCCGTCGCGCTCTCGACCGGTTCGGCGACGCTCCGGAAGGGTTAGTGCAAGTCGTCCAGGGAGGCCGCGACGTCGGCGAGGCTCTCGTAGACGATAAACGCATCGCGCTCGTGTCGGCGACTGGCTCGACCGCAATGGGGAGGTCGGTCGGTCCCCGCGTCGCTCAGCGATTCGGCAGGGCGCTGCTCGAGCTCGGAGGCAATAACGGAATGATCGTCTGCCCCTCGGCGGACCTCGCGCTGGCCGAGCGCGCGATCCTGTTTTCCGCCGCGGGAACAGCCGGTCAGCGCTGCACGACCCTCCGCCGAGTGATCGTCCACAAGAGCGTCGCGGATCGCCTCGTCGACCGCATCAAGCAGCTCTTCGCTTCGGTCCAAATCGGCGACCCGCGTGACGAGGGCACGCTGATCGGTCCGCTGATCGACGGGACCGCATTCGAGGGCATGCGGAATGTTCTTGGAGACCGGATCGAACGAATCAATGCAGTGCCCGGCGGCTTTTACGTTCGCCCCGCGATCGTCGAGCTTCCGAAGCAGGAAGGCAGCGTGCTCAAGGAGACGTTCGCGCCAATCCTTTATGTCCTGCGCTATGGCGACTTCGATGAAGCCGTCGCGATGCACAATGCCGTGCCGCAGGGCCTGTCATCCTCCATCTTCACCAGTGACATGCGCGAAGCCGAGCGATTCATCTCCGTGGCGGGTTCAGACTGCGGGATTGCCAACGTCAACATAGGTCCGTCGGGAGCTGAGATTGGTGGAGCGTTCGGCGGGGAGAAGGAAACTGGCGGCGGTCGCGAAAGCGGGTCGGACAGCTGGCGCGCCTACATGCGGCGTCAGACGAACACGATCAATTACGGAACCGAGCTACCGCTCGCCCAGGGCATCCGCTTCGACGTCGCCCCATAGGGCCAGACGTTCCTCGGCGATCATGGCCGGCCAGGCTCGGCGGAACTTCTGCTTCCAGGGTTTGAGCGCCTTCGGCTCGAGCGGCTGAGAGATCAGATAACCCTGGACGAGGTCGCAGCCGAGCTCGCGCACCACTCGCAACTGGTCGATGGTCTCGACGCCCTCGGCCGTCGCAGTGAGTCCAAGCCCGTGAGCGAGCTCGGCGACCGACTGGATGATGAGCCTGCAATCGCGGGAACGCTCAGCGTCGGCCACGAAGGACTGGTCGATCTTCACTTCGGTGAAGGGCAGCTGGCGCAGTTGCATCAGTGACGAGTAGCCGGTGCCGAAATCGTCGATGGCGAGTCCGATGCCCTTGATCCTGAAGCGCGTCAGCGTGTCGATCAACTTGATCAAAGGCTGGGTCGCGCCTTCGGTCAGCTCCAGCACAAGCCGATCCGTCGGCACCTCCAATGCACGACACATGCGCTCCACCAAGTCGGGAAAATCGAGCTGCTGCAGGCTCAGCGCGGAAATGTTGAACGCGATCGACGTATCAAGTCCATCATCGCGCCATTCGATCCACTGCCGGAGGACGGTTTTCAGGCCCCACTGGGTCAGCTGATCGATGAGCCCATGCTGTTCGGCCAACGGCACGAACAGCGAAGGCTCGATCGCGCCGAGTTCAGGATCATCCCACCGAACGAGCGCCTCGACACGTTTCAGGCTACCGTCGAGCAGCGAAACCTTCGGCTGGTAGACCATGTGCAGCCGCTTCTTGTTGAGCGCCGCTTCGAGCTTGCTGAGTATTTTGGCCTCAGCTTTCGACATCAATTCACCAACGTCGCCTTGAGCTGGTTCAACAGCATTTCGAGCTCTTCCAGCCGAACCGGCTTTTCCAACGGGCCTGCCATGTTGAGCCCGAGCGCTTCGCCCAGCCGGAACGCGGATTCCAGCACGCGGCGATCGAAACCGCTGACTATTAGCACCGGAGAGCGATAATCCTGTTCCGCGAGGAATCGCAGGAGCTCCACTCCATCCATGCCCGGCATTCCGAGGTCCAGGGCGACCATGTCAGGCCTTTCGGCGGTGAATTCGTCGCGGAATTGCTGGTCTTCCGCCGTGACGATCGGCTCGAAGCCCGTTTCGCGTGCTGCGTTGGCGAGAAAGTCGGCGAGAACCGGCTCGTCGTCGATCAGCAGCAGGCGCGGCTGCGGCATCTACGCTCCTCTCCCCTTGCTCAGCGCGGCCACGAGCCGTGCGCGCATTAACGTCGGAAGGTCAAGCGTATGAAACGCTCTTTTAACCACACTGTCCATAAAGTCCCAATTTGGCGCGATTTGCGTGCCTCTGGAGGCGTGTGTGACACATGTTTGAATCACTGATTCGCCGCAAAGCCTCAGTGAAACTCGATGGCGGGGCCGATCCTGCATTCGAGTCGACGACCGTGTCCCTCTCAACGGAGGTGCCGCGGCCGGTCGAACGGCGCACCGACGAGCGCATTTCGCCAATGCTCCGGGTCGCCAAGCTCATCGCCGCGTCCGGCGAACAGCAACTGATCCGGATCAAGAATCTCTCCGCCGGCGGACTCATGGCCATAGTCACCCATGTCCCGGCGCCTGGCGAGCAGGTCGAGATCGAACTGTCGTCCCAGCATATCCGTTCGACCGTTGTATGGCTGAGAGGCGACCTCGTCGGCTTCAAGTTCGACCAGAACCTCGATCTTGGCGAGCTGCTCGCTGGTCGGAAGCCGCGCCACGGCTTCCGTCCGAGGCCGCCGCGCCTCGAAGTCAGTTGCAAGGCCTCGGTAAAGCTCGGCAAAATCTACTACACCGTCGACGTCCATGACATTTCGCTCGGCGGAATGAAGGTCGAGCCGATCGAGGAATATTGCGTCGGCAAGAAGGTCATCGTCGTCGTTGAGAGCCTCAAGCCGATCAAGGGCGAGGTTCGCTGGTATTCAGAGCGCAAAGCCGGAATCATCTTCGAGGAACCGCTCAATTTCGACGAGCTCGCCGAATGGGTTGGCAAGCGCCTCGAACTCGCAAGCCTCAAAGCGTCTTACCAAAGGGGCTGACGCATCCTATCTCGCTCCCGCAATCAGCAGGAGCGCTCAAATGGCTGAACAAGTCGCGGTATTCGCGGGTGGATGCTTCTGGTGCACCGAAGCCGTCTTTCTCGACGTGGTGGGCGTCAAATCCGTCGAGAGCGGATACACTGGTGGCCAGGTCGCCAACCCGACCTACAAGCAGGTGTGCGGCGGCGACACCGGTCACGCTGAGGCGATCCGTGTGACGTTCGATCCCGACCAGATCAGCTACGATGACCTGCTCGACATCTTTTTCGCGACGCACGATCCGACCCAGCTCAACCGGCAGGGCAATGACGTCGGCACGCAATATCGCTCCGCGATCTTCCCGCAGAATGAAGAGCAGGGGCAAAAGGCGCGAGCCGCGATCGTCCGGAACAACGCTGATCACGACAACCGAATCGTGACCACGATTGAGCCGAAGGGCGAGTGGTACCCGGCCGAAGATTATCA
>DATLOY010000018.1:0-3144 GCA_035536015.1 Sphingomicrobium sp. | reverse complement strand
GTCGAGCATTTCGACTTTGCCGGCTGGGACATGGCCTTGTTCGCCGCCGGATCCGCAGCGTCGAAGGTCTATGTACCGATCGCTGCTGCCGCGGGCTGCACGGTGATCGACAATAGCTCGCTCTACCGGATGGACCCGGATGTTCCTCTGATCGTGCCCGAGGTCAATTCGGATGCAATCGCCGGCTATCGCAAGAAGAACATCATCGCGAACCCGAACTGCTCGACCGCCCAGCTCGTGGTCGCGCTGAAACCGTTGCATGACGCAGCGAAGATCAGGCGGGTCGTCGTCGCGACCTATCAGTCGGTCTCAGGCACCGGCAAATCGGCGATGGATGAGCTGTTCGAACAGTCGCGCAACATCTTCGTCGGCGATTCCACCGAGCCGAAAGTCTATCCCAAGCAGATCGCCTTCAACGTCATTCCGCAGGCCGGCGACTTCCTCGAGGATGGGACCACCACCGAAGAGTGGAAGCTGGTCGTCGAAACGAAGAAGATTCTCGATCCCAGGATCAAGGTCTCGGCGACCTGCGTCCGAGTGCCGGTTTTCGTGGGCCATTCCGAGGCGGTGAACATCGAGTTCGAGAATGAAATCAGCGCCAAGCAAGCGCAGGATATCCTGCGCGAGGCTCCCGGCGTGATGCTCATCGATAAGCGAGAGCCCGGCGGCTACGTCACTCCGGTTGAATGCGTCGGCGACTATGCGACATTCGTCAGCCGGGTGCGCGAAGACACCACGGTCGAGCACGGGCTCTCACTCTGGGTGGTGAGCGACAATCTCCGCAAGGGCGCGGCGCTCAATGCGGTGCAGATCGCCGAGCTGCTCGGCCGGAAGCATTTGAAAAAGGCGGCTTAGCTCAAAAGAAATTTTCGTCACCCCCGCGAAAGCGGGGGTCCAAACGCCGTATGGATTCCCGCTTTCGCGGGAAACGAGCCAGTGATCACGGCTGCTCGCCCCAGTAGCGCAGCAGGCTCGACTGGATCAGCTGCATCCGGCTGAAATTCTCCTGGCTCATATTGTTGCCTTCGAGCGCGGCGACCTCATTCAGCTCGAACAGGAGATTGCGCCGGAAGGGGTCGGGCACCCGGCTTTGGAAGAAGGTGATCGCGACCAGGCGCTCGCCTGAGGTCACCGGCTCGACCTCGTGCATCGTATCCGACGGGTAGAAGATCGCCTGGCCCGGGTTGAGCTTGAACCGGATGTCGGCGTCGCCGAGGCGGATGTGCAGCGAGCCGCCCTCATAGCTTTCCGGTTCATTCAGGAAGATGGTGCAGCTGATGTCGCTGCGGATCGTGCCGCCCGGAAGGGGTAAATAGGCCGCATCCGCATGCGCGCCATAATGCATCCCCGGGCCATAGCGCGTGAGCAGGGGTGGGGCGATCTGCGCCGGAAAGACGAATTCGTGGAATTCGGGTGAGGCGCTCAGCGCCTCGAGCAGCATCTTGGCGCTGCGCTGATATGCGCCCTGCTCATGGAGCTGCTCATTCTGCTTGGCCTTGTTGTGGGGGTTGCTGACCTTCCCATGCACGAAGGTCGCATTCGCGGCGATCTCGCGAAGCTCGGCGACCTGGTTTGCCGAAAGGATGTCGAGCACTCGATACATTCATGTCTCCGCAGCGGCGCGCTTGAGTGCGCGCTCTAGCAGAGGCGACTTTTCGGCTGCCGATGCGAGCATGGCAAGGGCGTCGTCGATGTCGCGCCGATGCTGCTCCGTCGCTTCCGCGATAAGATCACAGCGAAGGGCCGGCGTGTACTCATATTCGAGCGCCTTCGAATAGCGCGCCATCAGCGGTCCTTCGGTGATCGCTTCGACAGCAGCGGTCGAGAAGCCGAAGAATTCCGCCACTCGCCTCAACCCGGCCGGCATGTCGCCGAGCATATGATCGAAATCGGCCCAAGCGATTTGCCGGTCCGCCATCCGATCCGCGGCATCTTCGAGCGCGGTCATCTCGCAGGCCCAGGCACAAGCGGCGAGATGCGCGTCGCCCGGTTGGTCCGCTTCTAGTCCGACGCGCGCCGCCATGCGCGCCGCCTTCGACGCGGCCAGCATCCTCAATTCCTTCACCGAATTCTCGCCGGCAAGGATGCTCGCGACATAATTGCGTGGGGTCGCATACATGAACAAGGCGATCTCGCCGGAAGGAACGAGGTCCGGCGCAATTTCGCTGACGAAGCTGGTCGCCTTCACGCACGCGAACTGGTTCTCGGCAAATGTCCGCGACATCAGTTTCGGGGTCGTGGCGACGTAGTGCGACCGGACTTCCGGCGGGCTCATTGCGAGATCGCGAAGCAGGCGCGGCTCCCGCAACGCAAGAACGCCATCGATCTCTCCCAGAAGCCGGGACAGGAGGGTCGAGCCGACATGCCCGATGTGGAAGATCCAGCGCGCATCGCTGCGCGGATCGCCGGTCACCGCCGATTCGACCTCGGGCCAGGGCATGATCTGTGCGTCGACCGGCCCCTGGAGCATGCGATCGTCGAGGAAGCTCGCCGCGCGATACGCCTCGCCGTCCATCGCAATCAGCCGGACCATGCCCGACGACGGATCGAGCGCCTGCGCAAGCCATTTGGCGTCGCGGGCAATTTCTTCGCGGCTCGGGGCGCTGGACATGCGACCCCTTAGCCACTCATTGGGCCTGCAACCAAGGGAGGTGAGTCTTGGCCGAACAAATGACCGGTGGCTGCGCGTGCGGGCGGGTGCGCTACACCGCGACGATCCACGATGATGACGCCTATCTCTGCCACTGCCGGATGTGCCAGCGAGCCACCGGATCGATCTCGATCGCCTTCAAGAACGTGAAGGCGGCCGACGTCGCCTGGGACACCGAGCCCGACTGGTACGAAAGCTCGCCGATCGCGCGTCGTCCTTATTGCGCAAGCTGCGGCACGTCGTTCGGTTTCCGTTTCAAGGAAGGCAGCGAGAACATGGATCTGACGGTTGCCTCCTTCGACGATCCATCCCGGTTCAGGCCGAAGCATCATTTCGGAGTCGAGAGCATGCACCGGGCGTGGCTCAATACGGACGGACTGCCGGAGAAACGCACCGACGAATATCGGCTGCTGGTCGACAAATGGGTCGAAGCAACGGGAGAATTTCCCGGGTGAGCGACGTCGAGACCCACCACTGGACAGCGTCGGACGGCG